>UQVY01000023.1 GCA_900544545.1 uncultured Eubacteriales bacterium | reverse complement strand
GGTTTTAATCATTTCATCGAAATTATCGTGAAGAATTTTAAGAGCTTTTTCCATATTAGAAACCTCCTGAGTAAAATTTCAAAAACCTTCGGCTTTATTATACACTTTTTTTCGATTATATGCTATAATTTAACGGCATAATTCTGATTTTTTCGGAGGAATCTATGGAAAATAAAGTCATAAGAACGAGATTTGCACCCAGTCCCACGGGCTATCTTCACGTCGGCGGACTCAGAACCGCGCTTTACGCTTATTTTTACGCAAAGAAAAACGGCGGACAGTTTGTTCTGCGCATAGAGGACACAGACAGGAACCGTCTCGTTGAGGGAGCTGTGGACGTTATCATAAGAACGCTCAGGGAAACAGGGCTTATATACGACGAGGGTCCCGACGTAGGCGGTCCTTACGGTCCGTATATACAGAGCGAAAGAAAAACAGGTTATCTCGAATACGCAAAGCAGCTCGTCGAAAAGGGCGCGGCTTACTATTGCTTCTGCACGAAGGAAAGGCTGGAAACCCTTCCCGACGTAAACGGCGCGAGAAAATACGACAAGCATTGTCTGCACCTGAGCAAGGAAGAGGTCGGAAAAAGACTTGCCGCGGGCGAGCCTTACGTCATTCGTCAGAACGTTCCCGAAACCGAAGGCGCGAATACCTATCACGATCTTGTTTTCGGTGATATCACCGTAGATAATAACGAAATGGAGGACCAGATTCTCATCAAGTCGGACGGAATGCCCACCTATAACTTCGCCAACGTCATAGACGACCACCTTATGAACATCACCGTCGTTATGAGAGGCTCGGAGTATCTTACGAGCACTCCCAAGTACAATATGCTTTACGACGCGTTCGGTTGGGAAAGACCGATTTATATCCACCTCCCGTCCATTATGAAGGACGCTCAGCATAAGCTTTCCAAGCGCGACGGCTCGGCGAGTTACGAGGATCTCATAGCGAAAGGATATCTCAAGGACGCCGTTCTGAATTATATAGCTCTTTTGGGCTGGGCACCCAAGGACAACCGCGAGAAAATGACCTTCGGGGAAATGCTCGAAGCCTTCGATATCGACGGAATATCGAGAAGCAATTCCATTTTCGACGAAAACAAGCTCAATTGGCTCAATTCCGAATATATAAAGGAAATGTCCGACGAGGAATTCCTGAAAATCGCCTCTCCGTGGCTGGATAAATCCGTAGCCGCCGGCGGAAAATACGACTACGCGCTTCTCGCAAAACTCTGCAAAACGAGAATTTCCCGTCTCGACGAAATTCCCGCGCTGGTTTCCTTTCTCGACGGGTTCGGCGAATACGACACCGAACTTTTCGTTCACAAAAAAATGAAAACGGATAAGGCTCTTGCAAAAGAATATCTTCCGCTCGTGCGCGAATGCTTCGAAAATCTCGACGATTGGAGCGAAAAGGGCGTTCACGACGCGCTTAACGGACTGATTGCGAAACTCGGCTGCAAAAACGGACAGATTTTCTGGCCCGTAAGAGTGGCTCTTTCCGGTCTTGCGTCCACTCCGGGCGGAGCGACCGAAATCGCCGAGCTTCTCGGAAAGGAAAAATCGCTCGAAAGACTGGATTTCGGTATAAAGCTCCTCGGGAAAGAGTAAACTCTCCCGTATAATCGAGGAAACAAAGCTGGCTCCCGGATAATTCGGGACGGGAAAGTAAGTTCTTCCGAATAAATCCGACGGGATGGGAGCAGGCTTCGGATTCGATAGGCAGACTTTCGGTTTTCCGAATAATTCCCGAAAAAAGACGCACGATAGCTCTATGAGAAAATCGTGCGTTCTTTTTATAATCGCGGCTTTGATTTTGTCCGCGGCAGGTTTGCGTTTTTTTCCGTCCGTGAATTCGTCCTCGGATATGAGAACGGACGGGAAATTTTCGTCGGATTTTTGCGGCGGGAAGGTCTTTCTTTCCGAAGAGTCCGTTTCCGCCGAGGGAAAGCCGCTCCCGGCGATTATGTACCACAGCGTAAACAAAGCGAATATCGGAGATTACGTCATTCATCCGAGCGAACTCGAAAGGGATTTCCGTAACGTGAAAAAGCTCGGCTTTACTCCGATTTTCGCGAGAGAAGCCGCGGATTTCGTCGGGAAAGGCTTTCCCCTTCCCGAAAAACCCATACTCATAACCTTCGACGACGGATTCTACAACAATCTGAGCTTCGTTTTGCCGCTCCTCAAAAAATACGGCTATAAAGCCGTTATCGCCGTGGTCGGAAGCTTTACCGATAAGGAAAAGGGACAAAGACAGAGCGACTATTACAGCAATCTCAACCGCGAACAGATAAAACTGCTGAGCGAAAGCGGCTTCGTCGAAATCGCCGACCACACCTACGACCTTCACGGCTTCAAGAACGGAAGGAAGGGAGTCTGTCGGAAAAAGGGCGAGAGCTTTTCGGCTTACAGAGAGCTTCTTTTGAAGGACCTCGCAAAAAACGGAGAGCTGCTCCTTTCGGCGTGCGGAAAGGCTCCGACGACCTTCGTTTATCCCTACGGCGCGTATTCCGCGGACACTCCGGAAATTCTCGCCGAGGCGGGCTTCGGAATCGCTCTGACCTGCAACGAAACGGTCTCCGTCCTGAAAAAGGGCTGCAATCCGTACCTCGTCGGGCGGTTCAACAGAAGCGGAAAAGCCGATTCCGACGCGTTTTTCGCGAAGCTTTCGAGAGAAATCGAAAAGGCTCGGAGAAGAACGGACAGCTAAACAAAAAAGAAAAAGAAAGCTTAAAAATCTTCCGAAAAACTATTGCTTTTTCGGGGGAAGTGTTATATAATAGCCAAGCTGTCGGCAGACGGCGACGGACCTTGAAATCTTACGGAAAACGTTCGGCTTAAACTCGAAGAGCGAATCGCCCAAAAGTGAAAAACGGTTTTTAAGATTCTTCTGAAAACCTATTGACAAAAGC
>UQVY01000022.1 GCA_900544545.1 uncultured Eubacteriales bacterium | reverse complement strand
CTTCATCTGAGGTCGGGCGTCTGTTTTTGTGGGGAATGTGCAAGGATTCTCGGATTTCTGCTTTTTGTATTATCCACTCTCTGCACTGCCGCTTTATCTTTCAATCCTTGACCGTTCCGTACTTCCAGTTTATAATTCCGCCGAAATCGTAGACGTTTGTGTAGCCCATTTTTACCAGTTTATTTGCCGCGTCCCTGCTCCTTCTGCCGCTGCGACAGTAAACGAGAATAATCGCGTTTTTGTCGGGAAGCTTTGAGGGAGGCTCGGTGCCTATCGTTTCGTTGGGGATAAGAACGGCGTTTTTAATATGTCCTTCGTCGTATTCGCTTTTCGTGCGGACGTCCACTATTATAACCTTCTGCGTAGTCATCATCTCATAAGCTCTTTCCGCGGTTATTTTGCGATACTCGGCTTTCCCCTCGTTTTTCTTGTCGCCGCAGGCAACGAACGCTACGGATACGGCGACTAAAAGCAATATTACGATTATCTTCTTTTTCATCTTAATCCTCCTTTACAAGCGGCAGAACTATCCGAAAAACCGCGCCTTTTTCGTCGTTGAGCGCAGTTATTTCGCCGCCGTGCAGTTTAATTATTTCTTTGGTCAGGGCAAGCCCTATGCCAGTATTTCCTTTTCTTCCGGTGTAAAACCGCTCGAAAACGCGGGGTAAATCCTCTTCGTTTATCCCGCCGCCGTCGTCGGATACGACAATAATTATCTTGCCGCTTTCCGCTTTGCAACTGAATTTCACAAAACTTTCCGCGTGCCTCAATGCGTTGGACAAGAGGTTTGTGAAAGCCTTGCGGAGTTGGTTTTCGTCGCAATTGGCAATAAGCCGGGAATCTTCCTTCATAACGTGCAATTCTATGCCGTTTCGGGCAAACACGGGCGCAAGAGAAATTACGGCGTCGTCAACGATTTCCCTGACGTCATAAGGTGAGAGTTTCGGAATTGACTGCGCGGAGTCTATTTTTGACAGGGAGAGAAGCTGCTCGACGAGTGCGGTCATCCGGTCGCTTTCCTCCAGTATGATTTCAGCGGATTTTTTAGCGTCAAGAACTTCGGTCTGTATTCCTTCGGCATAGCCCTGTATTGCCATAAGAGGAGTTTTAAGCTCGTGCGAAGCGTTCTGAAAGAAGGATTGACGTATCTCCTGCGCGGTTTCAACGGATTTCCCTACCTTCAACCCCATAATGCACGCAATTGCGCCTATAACTGCTATGACTGCGGAAAAAATCCATACGATAGCGGAAACGTATGCGCCGACCGCGCTCGTATCCACGTATAAAACGTAGTCGTATGCGTTCCCGAAGTCCTCGCTCGACGGATATACGGCAAAAACGACGCTTCTGTCCGCCGTTTTTATCGTGTAAAATTTGCCGATTTCCGTCTTTTTGCCCCTGCACCATTCCAGAACCGTGCGCTCCGTTTCCGTAAGATAAACGAGTTCGTCGTCGAGCTGGTCCGCCTCTACGTAACCTACGCTTGCGCTGAGAAGATTTTTACGTTGGCGCTCGGGCAATTCCGAGTCTCCGTATTCGTATTCGTAGGAAATTGCTTCTTTCGCCTGCTTTTCGAGACTTTTCGGAATAACTACGGCCGCAAGCAGAATCATCGCGCAGATTATGGAAACTACCGCAAGAACAATCGGCAGAAGGATTTTCAAACTTACCTTTTTCATTTTTCAGTTCTCCGCAGCCCTGAGTTTATAACCGTATCCCCACACCGTCTCCACCGAAACGCAGCTTTTCGCAAGCGTGAGTTTTTTTCTTATCCTTCGCACGGTTTCGTCTATCGCTCTCGTTTCGGTATCTTCGCCGTATCCCCACACCTCGTCCAGAAGGTCGTCTCGGGAATGGGCTTTCTCGGGCTTTTTCATCATAAAAACCAATACCTTCATTTCCGTTCTCGTCAGACCGACGGAAATTCCGTTGCGGTATACGGCGTTGTCGTCGGGAGAATAAACAAGGTCGGCAAACCGGATTTTTACCTTCTCTTTTTCTCTTCCGCCGCTCATCTCCACTCTGCGCAGCAGGGATTTTACCCTCATCAGAAGCACGGTCGGGCGGAAAGGCTTTGTAAGATAATCGTCGCTGCCCGAAGTTATTCCGTGGACGTAATCCGTCTCGGCGTCTTTTGCCGTAAGCAGAATTATGGGAACGTCGGCTTTCCCGGATTTACGCAATCGCTTTACGCATTCGGTTCCGTCCGTCCCGGGCATCATTACATCGAGAATAACGAGATCGCACGGCTCTTTGTCGAAGGCTTCGAGCAGCTTGTCTCCCGTTTCGAAAGCGGAAACGGAATATCCGTCGCTTTCCAGAAAACTCTTCAGCAGCTCTCTTATGTTCTTTTCGTCGTCGGCAACGTAAATGGAATACGCCATAATTTCTCCTTTATACACCAAAGGGCGTTACGCAAAAGCGCAACACCTTTTGTCTGTGGTTATGTTGTTTTTTCGGTTATCTTCCGCAGTTAGCTCCGCACAATTCGTCAAGCTTCGCGGCTATCTCGTCAAGTCTTGCCATATCCGCAAGAAGAATCGCTTTTTCGTCTTCGGAAAGAATCTCAAGTTCCTTTACGTAAGCCGCTTCGTCAAAACTTTCGTAATCGAAGTTCTCGCCGATAAGGTCGTAGGACGCATAAACCTTGTCCCAGAGTTCCTTCCGTCCGTCAAGAATTTCGTCGTACTCGCGCAAAAGAGCCTGAATCTCGTCGTGTCTTGCTTCCGCTTTCAGGCAATCGTCATAGAAGGACTGATACGTCCTTTCCTCCTCCTCTTCGGTGAGGATAAACGTTCCGCATTCGCCTTCGTCGCAGTCCTCGTCGCCGCATTCTCCGCATTTACAATCGTATGCTTCGAAGTCTGTGTCTGACAGCTCGTCGTAGAGTTTTTCAAGTTCCTTGTCAAGTTCGTTGAGTTTGTCCGTCTGCGCCGTAAGTACCGCTTTCTCTTCGTCGGTCAGAGTGGTAAGTCCGAGTATGAAGGCTTTTTCGTCGAAATTTTCTCCGAACGCTTCTTCGGATTCGTTGAGCGCAGATAAATACTTCTCCCAAAGGTCTGCGTGTTCGTCGAAGACTTCCCGATATTCCTTTTCGAGAGCTTCGATTCTGTCAGCCAGATCGGTCTCGGCATCCGCCGTTTGCGCTTCTGCGGCTTTTGCTGAAACAAGGTTATTGGTTTTGTTCATAACCAACGCAAAGCTTGCCGCAACTATTGCCAGGACGGCGACGATAGCTACGATGACGGTAGTGATTTTCCGGATGTTTTTTTCGGTGTTCATGGTATCTGCTCCTTATCTTATATTCGCAGGTCCCTGCCTGCACCCGTATTATAACCGATGCGTTTACCCGAAATCCCCGAAAATCTGCGTTATATCTGTAATAAATTTGCAACAAATCGACTTTTTTCGATTACCGATTCTTACAAGCTCGTCACCGCCCCTATAAAAATCGGCAAACCCGTCGCATTATCGACGATGCAATAAACGAACGGACGGTCGAGAATGATGCTGAGAGGCTCATAATACGCAGCATCTTTCATAGCTCCCCAGGTAATTGCCGCGGCTTTCGTGCCGTTGCGGTCAACCTGAATAAAGGTCTTCTGACAAACTTCGGAGCAGTAGATATTGCCGTTCCGCGAATATCCGAGCTTCGAAAAATCCGCCTTGCCGTCAAACATATCGGTCATTCCCATCGATTTCAGAACGTCGTTCAATCGCATATTCGAACTATACGTAAACTCCGGCATTTTAACCGACAGACCCGAGCTTCTCCGCGTATTCCAGAGTGACAGCCACGACCTGCCGTCAAGCGTTGCGATATAATCGTAAATATCCGTGCCTTCATCCGGCAACAAGGCAACTATGCTGTACTTGTTTCCCGCGTAGTTTTTGGCAAATCCCCTGACTCCTTCCGCCGACAGGTAGGTCGCTTCCTTGGAGGAAAGCATTTTCACGGTCTTTTGTTCGCCGTCGTAATTCGTAAATAATCCGTCCTCAATCTGCTCCTTCTCATACTTGGTCGCCCATTTTGCGTCGAAGGTCAGAGCGTTGATGATATACATCAGCGTACCGCCGTCGATTCTGTCAATAATTTTATCGACCATTCCGTCGGTATAATGCTTGCACCAGGCATTTATATCTTTTACCGTAGACTGATCGAAAGGAGCCGCGTAAATCTGCGCGTCGAACCAATCGGCGTTAATTTGCAGAAAATCCTCGTTAATTTGAAGAGTGTCGTCGTCTTTGAACCATATAGAGTCCGCTAAATTCAACTTACAATCCTTAGCTCGGTAGAGCGAGGACGTAAAAGCATATAACGACTTGTTCAGCGTTTCTACGTCCATTCCGAAAGCCTGTTCCATTTGTAATTTTGTTTCTCCGTCCGCGCCGTTTGCAATCATAGCAAGACAAACGATTGCGGAAAGCGGTGAAATAAGGTCGTTGTCATCGTCTTTGGTCACAAGTCCTCTGAACAGATTGAACGAAAAATCCGCCATTGCCGTCTTAAATTCCTCGGAAACTTCACCTGTATCCGCTGTTTTTCGACTGTATCCCTTGGACAGATCCGTGGCGCTGACTACGAGGGTCCGGAGCGAATAAGGCACGACCATCATTCCTACAAGCACAAGACAAACGATTGATATGACAATTCCTTTCAACACTGACGCCCGTTTCTTTTCCATAAAAGAACCTCCTTCATATTTATTGCGTTTTCATTATACCATATTACCCGACCGATTGCAAGCGTATACTCTATGTTATCGCGAACAATTACTTTGTTATAAAGTGATTTTAAATCTTTAATTTTTAACAAAACACGTACAGGCAAGATAATACTATCTGAAAAACGAGTAATTTTTAATATTTTAACCGTACAAAAATTTCCTCCCGAATCTCAAATTACCGTGAAATCAATAATTCAAACAAGTCGTATAACCTCGGCTATTACGACACCATATACAACGGACAGGTTCACGGAACGCACGTTGCGGGAATAGCGGCAGGTAACGACGAGATTATTAAGGGCGCGGCTTACGACGCTCAGCTTACGGTTATGAGAGTTTTCGGCGCAGGCGCGTCGACCGCCTTCGATTCGGATATTTACGCGGCAATAGAAGACTGCATAATCCTCGGCATGGACGTAGCCAATCTCTCTCTCGGAAGCTCCTGCGGACTCACTAAGGTTTATGGCGAAGGGCAGGAATTCGTAACGGAAATTCTCACTCTCGCGGAAAGAGCCGAATTCCCGAGCCTTGAAATGATTCAAAGAGGCGCATTCGAGGGC
>UQVY01000021.1 GCA_900544545.1 uncultured Eubacteriales bacterium | reverse complement strand
CCTCTGTTATGGCGGGTTCGATAAGCAATCTTACCGTAAAATTCAGCCGTTTTTCTTCGGTCGAAGCAAGCTGCTATTCCTTCGATTCCAACGACGGGGACAGGTCCGGTTCGGGCAAACAAAGCCGTTTCGGCAACAACGTATATTCGGGCGGAGTTTTAGGGGCCGTTATACGGTACGATTATCTTTCGGGCATAAAAGCCGAATACGATTCTTCCGTTTCGGGAAATAATCCGAGCGGCTTTTTCGTCAGAAGCGTAAACAACGCTTTCACGGGAAACGAGGACCTCAAGGGCGAGGGCTACACGGGCGGAGCTTTCGGATTCGTTCTCGATACGAGGCTTAAGGACATAGAGATTACGGGAAACGAAGCCGCAAGAAGTCTGGTTTATTTCGAGTCGTCCCACAGCCCGAATACTGCGAGCGTAGGCGGACTTATCGGCGCGATATGGGCGAAAAGAAGAACCGTTTCGGGAACGGACGCGATGATTGACGGAGCGGAGATTTCTCATATTCAGGTCGTCGGTCAGGCGTATAGCGGAACCCAAAGCGGCGATACTTACGACCTGTTCGTGGGCGGGGCGATAGGCGTTTTCGGAAGTCAAGACGGAGGCCGCGACAACACTATGCGCAACGTTGCCGTCAGGCAATGCTCGGTCGACGCAATCGGAGAAAACGTTATGCTGACCTATGCGGGCGGGCTTTGCGGCGGCGTCTGGTGGAGATCGTCTATGACCGTTACGAATTGTTCGGTCTATGATTCGAGCATAACCGCAAGCAGCGTTTCGTCCAAAGCGTATGCCGCGGGAGCGATCGGTCTTGCTCAGAGATGTACAATCAGCAGCACCAAGGTTTTAAGAACCGACGTAAGAGCCATTTCGACCAACAATCAGGCGAGAGTCGCGGGAATAACTTCGAGAACGAGAAATTCCGCGACCGCAACGGGGAATTATTCCAACGCTACGCTTCATGCGAAGGGAGGCAGTTCCTCCGATAAAGGAGGCATAGTAAGCGATAATAGCGGGCTTTCCGCGTCAAACAACTGGTTCGTTACGGAAAACGCGGGTACGCCGTACGCTTACGGCAACATAACGACGGGCGGTTTGCACCTTATATCGTACGGAAATAACGAAGGAAGTCTGAACGTAAACGGAACTCTGACCGCTTATCCTCTCGCGACCAACAGGAATTATATAACGATTAAAAGTAATAATACCGGTATAGCTACCGTAAACGGCAATACCGTAAGAGGCGTAAGCGACGGCGTAGCCTATATCGGCGCGTACGGAAAGATAAACGGCGAGGAATTTCTCCTGTGCTCCTATCCCGTTAAGGTCGGAAATCCTTCCGCGGAGCCGGATTTTTCGCTCGAAGTTACGGGCAAGGACGATAACGGACAGGCTAAAGCTTTCGACGCGAAGGTCGATATAGCGGGAACGAAATATATCTACGTCAGGCACGAAATCGGAAGCGGTAACGCTTCGAGGATAATAATCACTCCCAAAATCGGAGAATCGCAGGTTACTGCTTTTTCGTCGATAGTCAATCTTTATAAGGTAGAGAATCTCAATAATCTCGATAATCTCGACGATAACGCGAGAGCCTCGGCTATTCTCAACGCAAAAGGTACGAACTGGACTTCCGCGCAGCTTTCGACATTTGCGGGAAATCTCGTAATCGAAGGCGGAGGCGCGGAGGATACCGAAAGCAAGGTTTGGGCTTACGAAACCATATCGGAAAGGATTATCGTCGTCGGCGAGTATACGAACGGCAGCGAAATTTACGGCGTTATCATCGAATTCGTCCCGAATGAAGTTACGGGTGTGGTTATCGCGCCGGAAGAAGGAACTCCTCCTCTTCACGAATACGAAGAAAACGGAAACAAGTATTACGTTTACGCGCCCGGGGATAAGGTAAGATTCGCCGAAACCGTTCTGTACAGACATCCGAATATGGTGTCTTACGTCGTAAAGGCGTCCTTCTCGGGAGCGTCCGTCGTTACCTCCAACGGAACGGTCAATATCCCTTCCAACGCTCAGCAAGGTCAGATCTACCAAGTAACCTGTACGGTAATAGGCAGGACCGATATAAGCACGACCGTTTATATCGTAATACAAAACGAACTCGATTTCAGATTCGTTCTCGACGGCGCGGACGTAACCTCGGAAAGAAAACTCGTTTCCGACTCGTCTTTCAATTTCACGATAAGTCCGAAATCCGGTTACGGTCTCGAACCTACGGTAAAATTCAGGCTCGGAACGACCGAGTATACGGGAATCTTCAACGAGGATTTCAGCGTTTTGTCGGTCGGTACGTATGATTTTGTCGTGCAAAGCCACGGAAACCGAAAGTATACCGTAACTGTAAGTAAAGAGTTCGTCAACAACGTGCCGACTGATACGACGGTCGAAATCGTCGTCGGTTACAAGCTTATATACAATATCGTTTTCCGTTCGAATTTCGGCGCGGGGAACGACGAATCCTACGATATCGAGCCGTTTATCATAACCGTGCCTGCCGGAACGCCTTTTACGGAAATCGGCGCGGGTATAGAAGGAGACTTGTATACCTATAACGGCAAGACCTTTAAGGAATGGGAGAGCGAAGTAACCTCGAAACGTTTCGGATATAAGCTTTACGGCTTTTATCAGGTGGATTATGCCGGAATAAACGAATCCTACGGCGATTCTCTGGACGAACTCGTCCGGTCGACCGTTCGGGTAAACGGCGCTATGCGTTTCCACGCAAGATGGGTGTACGGCGTAGTTATAGAAGCTCCCGACGGAGTAACCATGCGTTCGGTGCTTGCGGACAACGAGCTTCTCGAAGGTTCCGTACAGAATATCGACAAGCATATGATTCCCGCCGACGCGAAAAGAGGTTTCGGATTCGTCGCGGAAACTCCGTCGAGCTGGATAGGAAAGGTTCGGTTCGACGCGTATCTCGTATTCCTGGACGGTTCGAAAGTCCCGATAACCGATAAATTCGTTCCTTCCGCGCTTAATAACAGCTGGATTATTTCGCCCGAAAAACTCACCGAGGCTTCTGTCCGAGAAAAAGACGGAACCAACGAGCATACGGGATTGATTTATATCGTGGTTTACGCCGACAGTCTGGAGAAATACGCGGGCGACGAGGTTCGTTACGATGCGGATAAGATCTATTCCGACGCCGCGTTTACGCTCGTATACAACGTGAATTACGGTTCGGGCGATTCGGCTCTCGCGAGCGGAGCGATAGCTTTCGATAAAGCTCTTCCCGAAGGAACGTCTTTCAGGCTCTATTATCACAGAAACGGCGTGCCGACTTTCGCGGGAGGTTTTACGGCAAGTGCGGCGACGAATTCCGTTGGATTGGACGCTTTCCTGTCTTTCGGCGGCGGCGCGTTATCCGAGAACATAAGAAAGAATGGAGCGACGATGCCGGGAAACGAGAAATTCATAATCGTCGTAACTCTGCCCTTCAATAAAAACAACTTCGGCGAGATAAACGAGCAGTCGAGTATCGATCTCGGTATATCCGCTGATTGTTACGATTTCGAAGCTCGGGTTTTCGAATACGGACTCGACGACCAATCCAAAGGCGTAATAGGCTATACCGAAAACGACGGAGTCGCTCGGCTTGCTGAAGATAAACGCTCGAGAGAGGAAATGAAAACCGCGTTCGACGTCTACGCTTCGAGATTGTATAAGCACGGGAATTCCGGCTCAACGATCACTTTCTACGGCTCTTCCGCGCTTATCGAAGGCGTAACGGATTACAGAAAACAGGGACTTACCTTCGTCGTCAAGGTTACGAGAAAAGACGGTACGGCTATGGTTTCCGATAACGTATTCCCAGCAACTCAAATTACTGCTCCCTATCTTAAAACGACGACCGCGCTGTATTACTATACGCCGGACATCGGCACGGGCGGCAGTATGAGCTGGACTTACGACGGCAATATATACGACGTCTGCGTCATAGCGGTCAAGAACCCTTATCAGCCCTCCGAAGGCATAGTTGTCGGGCCTACTCCGTAAAAATCGACGAAAGAGCGACCGATAATCTTTCCTGCGCTTGCAAAAAAAACACGATATAGGTTAAAATAAGTGTACACGATATCGTGAAAAAGCCGCAGGAGGAGAATCTTGGCAGATCAGATGAAAGTAAATTCCTTATCCTTTTCCGAAATGCAGGAAAGAATGGATATGCTGCGCGGGTATTTTACGCAAGTCAGACTTTTCGACGAGAAAACGCTTGTTGGCGGCAGAGTTTTGTCCGACGGAAGCGGTCAACCCTGTTTCGGATTATGGAAGAGGGATACGTTTTGCGAAAATTGCGTGTCGGTAAAGGCTCTCGCGACGAAAAGCCGCGCTTCCAAGGTAGAATTTACCGAGGACGGCGTATATCAGGTAATTGCGGATTACATTGAAGTAGACGGAAAGCCCTGCGTATTGGAACTTATCAACAGATTTTCGGATGATTCGTCTTCAAGCGACGGGAATCTGACCTCCGCCGACGTTCGCGACTATTATAAGAAGATATACGTAGACGTGCTGACGGGCGCGAATAACCGCAGATATTACGAGGAATATCTCAAAAAAAGCGTAATCACCGCAGGTCTTGCGATGATCGATCTGGACGACTTTAAGATTTATAACGACCTTTTCGGTCATAAAGCGGGCGATGCGGTTTTATCGACGGCTTCGAAGGATATAAGAGGTTTTCTTCGTGATGGCGACCGTATAATACGCTACGGCGGCGACGAATTCCTTATCGTTATGCCGGATATAACCGAAGAAGACTTCAGGACCGCTCTGAAAGGAATGAGCGAAAAAGTTGCCGGAATAGACGTCCCCGGATTTGCTTCGATAAAGATATCTTTCAGTATAGGCGCGGTAATGTGCTCGGACGAAAAGGTCGAGGACGCAGTCAATCGCGCGGACGGTCTTATGTATCGGGCAAAGAAAAAGAAGAACGTCGTATTTTTCGGCGAAGACGCGGATAATCCCGTAAGCAGTCCAGATAAAGAAACCGTGCTTATAGTGGACGATACGGAGATTAACCGCGAAATACTCGCGTTTATTCTGAAAAACGAATATAACGTCGTGGAAGCTTCGGGCGGAAAGGAATGTATAGAGCTTCTCGGACGCTACGGATCGGCGATATCGATTATTCTGCTCGACATAATAATGCCCGATACGGACGGTTTCGACGTGCTGAAATATATGACGCTCAATCACCTTATCGAAGATATTCCCGTGATAACGATAACGGGAGACGAATCGGATTCGTCCGTGCGTAAAGCCTATGAAATGGGCGTATCGGATTATATCAACAGACCGTTTGACGCGAGAGTGGTTTACAGAAGAGTATCCAACACCGTCAATCAGCGGTCGAAACAAAAACGTCTCGTATCCATAATTACGGACGAAATGAATGAAAAGGAAAAAAATGCAGGAATGATTACCGAGATATTCAGCCAGGTAGTCGAATTCAGAAACGGGTACGGAGGCTGTCACGTCAGAAATATCAAAAAAATGACGGAAATGCTCCTCGACAGACTCGTTGTGAAAACAGACAGATATCCGCTTAAAAACAGGGATATATTCCTTATTTCGACCGCGTCCGCTCTTCACGATATAGGAAAAATCGCAATAGGAGACGAGATTATCAACAAGCCCGGGAAACTTACGCCCGACGAGTACGAGGAAGTCAGGAAGCATACCGTTTACGGAGCGGAAATGATAAACAGCCTTACGGAATACAGAAACGAGCCTCTGATGAAATGCGCCTACGAGATATGCCGTTGGCATCACGAGAGGTTCGACGGAAAAGGTTATCCGGACGGACTCGCGGGGGACGATATACCTATTTCCGCTCAGGTCGTTTCCATATGCGACGTATACGACGCTCTCGTAAGTAAAAGAGTATATAAAGACAGGATACCGCACGAGCGGGCTATGAAGATGATTTCCGACGGCGAATGCGGAGTCTTTAATCCTATTCTTCTCGAATGTCTGAAAGATATCGGAAAGAAACTCAAGGAAATCGCAGATGAGGAAGCGGAGGGCTTGAGAGGTGTTGAATGAGGCAAAAATTAAAAAAATCAGCAAAAATTCAGGGGGGGGGGGGG
>UQVY01000020.1 GCA_900544545.1 uncultured Eubacteriales bacterium | reverse complement strand
CGTCAAAAACCCTTGGAACTGGGTTTAGAGGAGTTTATCTATTTTGGAGCTTCGACACGAGAAGGTAGCCGAAACGCATCTCTGCGTTGCGGTTATTTTTTTATACTTTTTCGGCGGAATTATTAAGCTCGTTTTAGCGAAAGTCCGAATTCATTCAACGAGCAGCCGAATTTGTTCAACGAATCCGTAAGTTCATTCAACGAGAATCCGAGTTTATTTAACGAATTCGAGAGTTCGTTTAACGAGAACGGAGCGTTCGGATTTCTGTTTATTTTTTTGATTACCGAAAAGACGCGAAAATCAACGGCTGTTGCCGCAAAAAAATCGGAATTTTTTGCAAAAAACACTTGCAATTATTTTTCAGGTGTGTTATAATCTAACCGTTAATAGGAATAGTTACTGTTACTAAAGGAAATGCAAATGGAAAATAATACCCGACAAACAAGACAGAGAGCGGTCGTCCTCGATTTGCTTAAAAACACGACTTCGCACCCCAACGCGGCCGCGCTTTACGACGAGGCGAGAAGAGTTATGCCCAATATCAGCCTCGGCACGGTTTACAGGAACCTCAGGCTTCTCGAACAGAGCGGCACTATCCGTAAGCTCGTTCTGAATTCGGGAGTCGAGCATTTCGACGCGGACCTTCGCCCTCATCATCATTTCGTTTGCAGAAGCTGCGGGCGAGTTCTGGACGTCGGGCTGAATTCCGAGCTTCCTTCCGAAAAAGAGCTTGAAAAATGTTGCGGAATGCGGGCGGAAGAGGGCTTCGAGGTCGAAAGCGCGGAGGTTATTTTCTACGGAGTTTGTCCGAGCTGCGGGGGCCGTCGGGATTCCGATGGAACGGAGTGGCTTCCGGAAAAAGACGGTAATTATCGGATATAAACGGCTCTGCGGCCGATTATATAAATTTAAGTCAATAAGGAGTTTAAGTATGAAAAAATTCAGATGTACGGTTTGCGGCGAAATAGTTATGGCGGAGAGCGCGGAAGGTTTGGTATGTCCGGTTTGCGGAGCCACTACCTTTGTCGAGGTCAAGGAATGCGGCGCTACAGTTTATGCAGACGAGCATAAGGTCGGTATCGCCAAAGCAGTCGAGGATATGGAAATCATCGAGGGTCTTAAAGCCAATTTCAGCGGAGAATGCACCGAGGTCGGTATGTATCTCGCTATGAGCAGAGTTGCCGACAGAGAAGGTTATCCCGAGGTTGCGGAGGCTTTCAAGAGATATGCGTTCGAGGAAGCCGAGCACGCGGCAAAATTTGCGGAGCTTCTCGGCGAAGTGGTAACCGATTCCACCAAAAAGAATCTCGAGCTCAGAGCGGCTGCCGAAAACGGAGCCTGCGAAGGAAAAATGTATCTTGCTAAGAGAGCTAAACAGCTTAACCTCGACGCCATCCACGACACCGTTCACGAAATGGCTAAGGACGAAGCCCGCCACGGCAGAGGCTTCGAGGGCTTGCTCAGAAGATATTTCGGTAAATAAAGAAAGTTTTGACCGTCGGATTTTCCGACAAAGGAGGCAGTTATGGTAAAACACGTTTGTCCCTGCGGATACGAATACGTTCCCGAAATCGGCGATCCGGAAAACGGAATCGCTCCCGGAACCAAATGGGAGGATATCCGCGAGGATTGGGTCTGTCCCGTTTGCGGATTGGGTAAGGATGCTTTTGAAGAGCTCAGAGAATGCGTCTGCACGGATAACTGACGGATTTCTGAATACGGAAAGGGATTCCCGATAAAGGCGCGGCATTTTCCGCGTCTTTTTTGCTGCAAAAAATCGGTTTTGGCTTTGATAATTTGATAAGTTGTCGATTTAGCCGGATTTTTTTCGGGTAAACTTGATTTTTGTCTTATTTTTTCTTTACAATAAAGTCAACCTGTGTTATAATCACGCTTTACAAAACAACGAAAACGCCTTGCGTGAGGGAGTGATTTTATAATGGATCTGCTGAATAAAGTCAAAAATAAGATTCCGCCAAAAACGGCTTATAACGTAGAGCGGTACTTTTTTATGATGGTAGCGACGGTCGCTTCGGCGGTCTGTCTGTATGTCTTTCTTACGCCGGCGGAGATAGTTTCGGGCGGCGTTACGGGTCTTGCGACGCTCATCGGAATAGTCTGCGGCGTCCCTCAATGGCAGGGCGTATTGCAGCTTCTCATCAATATTCCTATAATGATTCTTTCCTATAAGCAGATGGGAAAGAGATTTATTATAGACTGCCTCATAAACCTCGTTATCCGAGCGGTAGTCATCGACCTTATGGGAACCTTTCTTCCCGCATACAGGGGCGATAAGCTTCTCGCGGCGGTTTACGCGGGCGTGCTTTGGGGAATAGCCATAGGACTTTATCTTAAATATAAGATTTCGAGCGGCGGAACGGAAATGCTCGGACGATGGATTTACTCGAAAATTCCGGTTCTGTCTATGCCCGCAACGATAACCGTACTCGACCTCACGGTGGTTTTCGTCGGAGTATTCGTCCTCGGAAATCCCGAAGGTCTGCTTTACGCGATGGTTATGATGTTTATAAGCACCTGCGTTTCGGACGTCATTCTCGTGGGCTTCAGAAAAAGCAAGCAGTGTCTTATCGTTACGGATAAACCGCAGGAGGTCGCCGCGGCTATTATGAACGAAATAAGACGGGGAGTTACGAAAATCGATGCGACGGGTATGTATTCGGGCGGCGAAAAGGGACTCCTTATGGTCTGCGTGGCGAGCGGTCAGCTCGAAAACCTCAGAGCCGTCGTTAAACGCGCGGACGAAAAGTCCTTCCTCATCGTCGGAAGCGCAAGCGAGGTTTACGGCGCGGGCTTCAACGATATCAATAAAGAATAATCGGAGCGGAAGAACTTTCCGACTTTCTCTCGGTAGCGGAAGAATCATCGGAAAATCGGCTTTTCTGCGCTTTACAAGAGAGAGAAGTTGTGCTATAATGCCCCGAATCGAAAAACAGGAGAAAACGGTATGAAAGAAAAAGACAAGGAAACCAATCAGGCTGCTTCCGAAAACCTACAAAAAGAAGCTCAGGCTATCGTCGAAAAAAGAGAAAAACGCACGGCTACTTTTAAGAAATACTTCTTTATGGTCGTGGCGGGTTTGTTTTACGCGCTCAGCATCGACCTCTTCGTCAAGCCGAACAATATAGTATCCGGCGCGATGACCGGTCTCGCAACGCTTTTCCACGCTCTCTGGGGCTGGGAAATCGGCGTGGTTACGATTATCCTCAATATTCCTATTCTTCTTCTCGGTCTTAAAAAAGAAGGTTGGAGATTCATTCTCGATTGTCTTCTGACCATACTCGTACTCGGCGGACTTACAGACGGACTCGCACTGCTTATCGGGGATTACACCATAACCGACAACAAGCTCCTTGCGGCGATGTACGCGGGTCTTCTTCAGGGCGTAGCCGTAGGACTTTATCTTAAATACAGAGTTTCGAGCGGCGGAACGGAGCTTCTCGGAAGGCTGATTTACAACAAGATAAAAGTCGGTTCCATGCCCGCGATAATAGCCGTTCTCGACGCGATAATCGTCCTTGCGGGTACTATCGTGCTGAAAAATCCGGAAAACCTTCTTTACGTCCTCATTCTGCTCTTTATAAGCTCGAAAATCTCGGATATCGTCCTCGTCGGTCTTAATCAGGCGAAGCTTTGTTATATCATAACGAATCGTCCGTCGGAGGTGTCGGCGGAGATTATGAACAACCTCAAACGAGGCGTAACCAAAATCGAATCGGTCGGAATGTATACGAATACCAGCCATAGTATGCTTATGGTTTGCGTCCGTCCCGCGCAGGTTACGCAGCTCCGGAATCTTCTCCGCAATCTCGACGACAAGGCCTTCGTTATGGTGAGCGACGCGAGCGAGGTCTACGGCGAGGGCTTCAAGCGGATAACGATGTAGGCTTTTCCTCAGCAAAAAATCAAAACGAAAAACCCGAGGTTCGGACAGAACTTCGGGTTTTATTTTTGACGTCGGCAAGTTGAGTGAGCGAATTTCGTGTTTCATTCAACGAACTTACGATTTAGTTAAACGAATTTATAGATTCGTTCGACGAACTCGGATTTTAGGAAGAATTCGTGACTGTTCAATTCCGAGTCTTTCCGAGAGCTTCCGAAAGATATTCGCGGAAAGCCGGACCTACGTCCTCCCTTCGGAGAGCAAAATCGGTGACCGCCTGAAGATAGCCGTTTTTGTTGCCGAGGTCGTAGCGTTTCCCCTCGAATTCGCAGGCGCGGACGAGATTTTGCGCGGCTAAAGCGTTGAATGCGTCGGTCAGGACGTATTCGCCGTTATGTCCGCGGGGAAGATTGCGCAAAACGTCGAAAATCTGCGGAGTTATCGCGTATCTTCCGAGTGCGGCAAGGTCGCTCGGCGCGTTTTCGGGTGCGGGCTTTTCTACGATTCCGCCGACGAGAGGGGAAATTCCGTCGTTTTCGGCAGGCGAGATTATCCCGTAGCGTGAAATTTCTTCGCGCTGGACTTTTTGGACGCCGATGACCGACCGCGAAGGGTCTTTTTCGAAAATCCCGATAATCTGAGCCGTAACGGGCGGAGATTTTTCGGTGAACATAATGTCGTCGCCGTTCATAACTATCGCGGGCTGACCGTCGCAGAATTTTTCCGCGAGAAGCACGGCAGAGCCTGTCCCGTCGGGCTTTTCCTGATAAACGACGGAGATTTCACAGGGGAATTCGTCTTTTATTACCGAAATAAAACGATTAACAGTTTCTTTTTCGGGCGCGGATACCACGCAAATCTCGGAAATCCCCGAATCCGCCGCCTCCTTCAGAATATATCCGAGGGCGGGCGCGTCGACGATCGGAAGCATTTCCTTCGCGATGTAATCGGTGTACGGCCGGAACCGCGTGCCTTTTCCGGCGGCGAGTACGATTGCTTTTTTTAGCATTTTTTCCTCCGACGAAGGCTGTTTTCAGCGTAATCGCAAATAATGTTCGATTGAATTGTGTTTAAGATTCTTTGAGCGCATTTCGGTTTTGGTTGAACGAAATCGCAGATTCGTTTAATTAACTTGCGAATTCGTTAAACGAACATCGGGATTGGTTGAACGAAACTCGGAATTCGACGTCCGAACTCATAAATCCGAGGGGCGGAACTGCTTGCGGGAGAGGACGACTAAGCTTTCCGACGAGGCGGTCTGCGGAAACTGGTCGTAAACCGCACTGTATTCTATGCGGAAGTCGGGGTAATTCGTCAATATCCGCCCGAGGTCGCGCGCCTGAGTTGCGGCGTTACAGGAAACGTAGACGAATTTTTCGGGCTTCAGACGGGAAATCAGTCCGCAGGTTTCTTCGGAAAGCCCTTTTCTTACGGGATCTACGACGAGAGTTACGGATTTCCCGCGATTTTTTTCGAAAAGCTCGGGGAGAATCTTCGTCGCGTCGCCGTTTATATTGGTCTGGCGCGGACAGTTGTTGAGCTTCAGAATTTCGTCCGCGTCGCGCGTAGCCTCGGGATTAAGCTCGACTCCGTAGGTGTCCCTGTCGGGCGAGGAAAGCATAGCCGTCAGAATCCCTATGCCGCTGTAAGCGTCGATAAGCACGTCGGTTTTCGCAACGTGAGCAAGCACGTCCTCGTAAAGACTCCCGAAAACCGAGCCGTTGACCTGAAAGAAGCTCGAGGGAGCGAGAGAGAATCTTATCCCCGCGGCGGAGGATTCTATGCGGCTTATTCCGAGGAGATGCCTTACGGTCTTTCCGAGAATTACGCCCGAGTCGGAGGTGTTTATCGATTCGGAAAGGCCGATTTTCACGGGAGAATCCTTGAATTTCTTTTCGAGAATGGAATAAAGGAGCTTCGGATTTTTCAGTCCCGACGGATTATTCGTAACGAGAGTAAGAAGAAGAGAGTCGTCGATAAAACGCGCGGAAATATGACGGATATCGCCCTTATGGGTTTTCGCGTGGTCGTAACCTCTTTCGCCGGCTTCGGTCATATATTCCGAAACCGCGCTTATTACGAGTTTCGCCCAGTTTCCGTGGAGCGGACATTCCCCGATAGGGACGATATTACGGGAATTTTCCGCATAGAAGCCGAATTCGGGCCTGCCCTTGAACTGAGAGACGGGAAGCACGAGCTTATTCCGATAGCGGAAGGGCTCGGGAGAGCCGAAAACGAGATCCGGAGCGATATCTACCCCGCCGTTTTTCTTCATTATCGAAACGAATTGGTCGCGCTTGAAGCCGAGTTGCGCCTCGTAAGTCATATGGGAAAGGCGGCAACCTCCGCATTTTCCGTAAACGGGACATTCGGGCGCGACTCTCTGCGGAGAAGGCTCGGTTACTTCGAGAAGCTTTCCGTAAGTGACGTTTTTCTTCGCGTAAGTAATCTTGACTCGGACGGTTTCGCCCGCTATGACGTACGGCACGAAAACCGCGTATCCGTCGGAGTGTCCTATTCCCGAGGCGTCTGCGGTCAGAGCCTCGATTTTCAGCGTGATTATATCGTCCTGTTTCATTTTTTAATTATCGTGAGAGAGTTTTATCGATTATCGGAAATCTTTAATTATAGGGAGTTTCCGATTCTCGTGAGAAAACCGATTATTTAATTATCGGGAGCTTTTAATTATCGTGAGCGTATTTTATTACCGATTATGGTGAGCTTCTTTTCGGCGGCGGAGAGAGTTGAAGACGTCCCCGTATCTTATCGAGCGGGAGAGGAGTTCTCCGTGATGGTCGGCAGCCGAGCTTCTCAGATGAGTCTGCATTTTCAGAAGGTCGTCGCGTCTGGCTTTGACCGAATAATCCGCGCTCACCGAAAAGCCCGAAGAAGTCTTTTCGGCGCAGACTCTGCTGAATCCGTTTTTCGCGGCGTCGGTTACGAATCTTCCCATATCGTCGGGCTGCTCGAAGGAGAAAACGCAGTTGAAACATACGTCGTCGTCTGGATCGTAGGAAATCCTCCTGAGGAATCCGAGAATATCCGCGACGAAAGTCCGGTCCACGTCCTCGATATCCGGACGGAACGAAGAAAACTCCTTCCATTCGGGATCGGGAACGATTCTCAGCGAGCTTTCCGGAGAAAATTTCGAGCGGACGATTTCCGCAAGTTTCTTTTCGTCCTTTATCGAAGTGTAAAAGGCGATTTCCGCGTTAAGCGTATCGCGGTCGAAATCCGAGCGCATTGCCACGAAGGTTATGCGTTTATCGTGAAGCATAAGCAGCCTTTCGAAATAAAAAGCCTTCATTCCGGATTGGGCGGCGTTAAAAGAATCGACATGATAACGCACACGCACGAATACATCCTGACCGCGGACTTTAAGAGGATAACGGTTGTCCGCGACGGCTTCGTTCAGAAGACAGCGCGAACCGTTTTTAATAAAGGCGTAGCAGGGCATAAAATAAAGGTCAGAGAGATATTTCCTCGTACCGAAATACAGGGAAACCAGAATCCCGACTACGAGAGCCGCAAGCACTATGAGCTTCAGGGAGGAATCCTCTACGACGAGAGCGAGAGCCATCAGCGCAGCCGAAAGGATAAGTATTCCGATAATCGCAAGAAAAGGCTTTACGCCGATTCCCGCTCTTTTCCGGAGAATTTTTCGGTATTCCGAAGGAGTTACGGTTTCGGGCGCGCCGATTTCGCTTCGGTCAAGCAGCCGCATAGCGGCTTCCGTATTGGTTTCGATTAGCATATATTCCCTCCCGTGATAATCGGATAACGATATTTTTTACGTTCAATCCCGTTTATTTTACCACGTTTTAACGGAAAAATCAACGGTTATTCACAAAAACCTTCAAAAAAACGTTCGATTATTTTGTCTGAAATCGTCGGAAAAGGGAGAATTTCGTCGAATGCGTTGACAAACGGAAACCGATGCTGTATCATAATAAACAAGGTAAAATATTCCTTTCGTTCGGGTTTCCGAGGGAAAACGAGGAGGTCGGGTATGAAGCTCGATTACAAAAAAACGATTTTCGTAGGGTTCGCATTCTTTCTGATATGCGCCTTCTGGCAGGCGTACGACGCTATCGTTCCGATAATGCTCGTCAACAAATTCGGACTTAATCAGACCTGGTCGGGCGTGATTATGGCTCTCGACAACATACTCGCTCTGTTTATGATACCGCTTTTCGGAGCGATTTCCGACAAAAAGAAGTCGAAATACGGAAGACGGACTCCCTTTATCGTGATAGGAACGATATGCGCGGTGCTTTGCTTCACTTTTCTGACCGTGGCGGATTACGCCCAGCTCAAAAACAATCTCGGATACGACTCGTCGATCGTGGGTTCGCGGGAGGAAACGACTGTCCTGTGGGACGCGAATCCGGGAATGGTTTACGAAAGTCCCGACGAAGGCTTCTTCGATAAGCTCTTTTCCTCGAAACAGACTATGCCGCTTCGGGAATTCGTTTCGGACGAAGCTCGTATCGCGGCGGAGCGCGCGGATTACGAAAAGGCTCTCGGACAATTCGTTTCGGGCGCGACCAAGGTCAATCCCGTGAGATTCCGCGGAACGGTGGAAAAACGCAGCTATTCCGAATGGCGGGAGTTTTATCTGACGATGGAGGAGTTCGCAAAAACCAAGGATTTATCCCTTCTCGGAGAGGACGCCGGATTCATAACGGTAAGCAGCGAAGCCGATTTCAAGGGAATATCGATGAGAATTCCCAAATCGTCCGCGCTGCTTTCGGAAACGTACAGGAATATGGACGCGGCGGAGCTTAACGCTCTCGAGGGGAGCGGGAACGATCCGATTGCGGCAAAATCCGCGCTCAGCGACGTTTATACGGAATACGTTACGGCAGCCCGCTCGTCTTACGCAAAAGCAATGACCTACGCTCATCCCGTGAACCTTATCATATTCATAGTGCTGCTGCTCGGCGCGCTTATAAGTATGGCTACCTTCCGCTCGCCTGCGGTCGCGCTTATGCCCGACGTAACCGTCAAGCCTCTCCGCAGCAAGGCAAACGCGATTATCAACCTTATGGGGACGGCGGGAGGAATGATAGTCCTCGGACTCGGTATGGTCTTTAAGACTACCGACGCCGGAAACGCGCTTATGAATTACACGCCCTTCGTTTTATGCGTATGCGGAGTAATGATAGCCGCGCTCGTTATATTCCTTCTTAAAGTCAGAGAAAACAAATTCGTCGCGGAAATGGAAGCCGATTCGGTCAGGTACGGAATAGACGACGCGCCCGACGATCCTTCCGAGCAGGCGGGAAACAAAAAGGGACTTACGAAAGCCGAAAAAAGATCCCTCGGATTCATTCTGGCTTCGGTCGCTTTGTGGTACGTCGGATATAACGCGATAACGAGCAAGTATTCGCTTTACGCGACGAACGTACTCGACAAGGATTATAACCTTACTCTTCTTCTCGCGCAGGGCGCGGCAATTGCGGCTTACGTTCCCGTCGGAATGATTTCCACGAAATTCGGAAGGAAACGCACCGTTATCGCGGGAGTAATTATGCTGACCGTGGCTTTCGGGCTGGGCGCGTTCATAACGAGTCAGACGCCCTCCGTACTTATGTATCTTCTTTTCGTCCTCGCCGGAATAGGCTGGGCGACTATCAACGTAAACAGCTTCCCGATGGTCGTGGAATTGTCCGATTCGCAGAACGTCGGAAAATATACCGGATATTATTATACGGCAAGTATGGCTGCCCAGATTGCGACGCCCATTCTCAGCGGAATACTTATGGATAAGCTCGGAATGAGAATCCTCTTCCCCTACGGAGCGATTTTCGCCTTTCTCGCGTTGCTGACGATGCTCGCGGTCCGTCACGGCGACTCGAAAAAAGAGGTCAGAGCCTGACAATCAAACGCAAAAAACGGCTTTACTAATTCTCATTGAAAAGTATTGACAAGCT
>UQVY01000019.1 GCA_900544545.1 uncultured Eubacteriales bacterium | reverse complement strand
TCGCGAAGCCAATGGGTCCGGCGTCACGCCGGTTTCTCGAAAGAAAGCGGAAAGTCAACGATGTTTTTCGCCGAGGCATTTTTACAAAAAGGCCGTATAGCTTGACATAACGGGGTTCGGGTGATATAATACGGGATTGAAATAAAGACGAGCAAGGGAAAGCTTTGCCGGAGGGAGAAGTAGAAGATGTTGATGTCAAAGATGGTATTACAGACGACCAAAGAAACGCCCAACGACGTAACGATACTTTCGCAGGCGTTGATGATGAGAGCGGGATATATGAAATCGGTTGCGAACGGAATATATTCGCTTACCGCGCTCGGACAGATAGCCTGCCGCAACATAGAATCCATACTCAGGGAAGAGATGGACGGAGTCGAAGGTCAGGAGGTCAAGTTTCCGGTAGTAATGCCCCGCGAGCTTTGGGAAACGAGCGGAAGATATTCCTCGATAGGAAGCGAAATGGTTCGTTTCAGGGACAGGAACGGAAAGGATATGCTCCTCGGAATGACTCACGAGGAAGCCGCCGTTCATCTGGCGAAAAACACCTTGGTTTCTTATGTGCAGCTTCCCGCGATGATATATCAGATTCAGACGAAATTCCGGGACGAACCCCGTTGCCGCGGCGGACTCATAAGAGTCAGGGAATTCACGATGAAGGACGGATATTCCTTCCATATGACGCAGGAGGACCTCGAGAAGTATTATTATCGGGTACACGCGGCTTACGAAAGGATTTTCAGGCGTATAGGAATGAAGAGATTCATTTCGGTGAAGTCGGACAGCGGAATGATGGGCGGAAGCGTTGCTCACGAATTTATGCTTCTGACTCCCGTCGGGGAAGACACTCTCGTGCTTTGCGACGAATGCGGATACAAGGCGAATATGGAGGTTGCCGAAGCCATTCACGACAAGCCCGCCGAGGAAGAAATGCTTCCGATGGAGGAGGTTTATACCGGCGAAGCGAAAACGATAGAAGAGGTCTGCGATTACCTCGGGGTTCCCGTCGAAAAGACGATTAAAGCCGTAGTTTACGCGGTGAAGGGCGATAACGACAAGGTCGTCGTCGCGTTCGTGAGGGGCGACAAGGAGGTCAACGAAGCCAAGCTCCGCAAAGTCGTGGGCGAAAACGTCGTTCCGTGGGAAGCGAGCGAAGAATCGGGTATTTTTGCCGGCAACATCGGTCCCGTCGGTCTTCCCGAAGGAACCTTCGTCGTTCTCGACAGGAGTATGGAATTCCTTCGCAACACCGTCGTCGGCGCAAACAAGCACGAATACCATATCAAGGGCTTCAATCCCGAGCGCGACCTTAAGGGCAGAAAGTTTTACGATATTGCCAAGGTCGTAGAGGGCGAAAAATGCCCCGTATGCGGCAAACCCGTTCACCTCGAGAACGGTATCGAGATAGGTAATATTTTCCAGCTCGGAACGAAATATACGGCTTCTATGGATATGACCGTTCTCGGTAAGGACGGAAAAGCCGTAAATCCGATTATGGGCTGCTACGGAATAGGCGTGGGCCGCGCTCTGGCTTCTCTTATTCAGGAGAGCAACGACGAAAAGGGAATAATTCTGCCCGTTACAGTCGCTCCGTATAAGGTCCATATCTGCCCGCTGCGCCTCGACGATCCCGAAGTAGCCTCGGTTACTCAAAGGATATACGAAAACCTCAGAAAAGCGGGAATAGAGCCGCTGCTCGACGACAGAGAGGTTTCCGCGGGCGTTAAATTTGCCGATGCCGACCTTATGGGAATGCCGGTAAGAGTCGTGATTTCTCCGAAGGGGCTTAAAAACGGCGAAATCGAGATTACCGACCGCGCAACCCGCGAAACCGTTAAAGTCGGTGCGGATAACGCCGAAACCGAAATCGACGCGCTTCTCCGCAAGCTCTACGACGCCCTTCGTGTATGATGATTGCGCCCGCTTTCTTTCGAGAAAGCTTGGCAAAGAACTCCGATAGCTTCGCGGAACCTCACAAATTTTGACACGGAAAAAGTCG
Source organism: uncultured Eubacteriales bacterium (assembly GCA_900544545.1). Lineage (GTDB taxonomy): Bacteria > Bacillota > Clostridia > Christensenellales > CAG-314 > UMGS692. Next base: position 15,784 of record UQVY01000019.1, on the reverse strand, counting down.
TTCGCCGAAGTTACTTCTTGGCGGCGAAGTTATGAAGTTCAGGCGACTCTGTTTTTTATAAAGAGAGAATTTCTGCGGTCGGGCAAAGCGAGTGAAGTTCTTTGCTCCGCTTTCTTACAAGAAAACGGAATCAATCGAAGTCGCCTTTTACGAGGGAGTCGCGGAGTTTTTCGAGGGCTTTGGATTCGATTCGGGAGACGTAACTTCGGGAAATGCGGAGCTTTTTGGCGGTCTGGAGCTGCGTGAGAACGGGTGTATTGTTAAGCCCGTAGCGGCAGCAAACGACAAAGTATTCGCGTTCGGAGAGAGCGTTTTTGAGAATATCGTTAAGCTTTTGCGAAAGGACGTTCTGTTCGACCTGACGGAAGACGCTTTCTTCCCTTACGGAGAGTATATCCATAAGCGTGTACTCGTTTCCGTCGGGGTCTATGCCTACGGGGTCGCTGATGTAGACGTTGTTCCCGTGTTTTTTCTGACTTCGGAGAGTCATAAGAATCTCGTTTTCTATACATCTCGCCAGAAATGTCGCGAGGGCCGTACATTTTTCCGCGTCGAAGGACTCGATCCCCTTGATAAGCCCGATTGAGCCGACGGAAATGAGGTCGTCCATATCGCCGTTAGAGGAGAATTTTTTTGCGATGTGGGCGACCAATCGCATATTATGCAGAATAAGTTTGTCCCGAGCGGCAGAGTCGCCGTTTTTCATAAGCCTGAAACATTCGGCTTCCTCGGATTTCGGGAGAGGCTTGGGGTATGAATTCTCCCAGGCGAGGTGTCCGCCGAAGAAAAGAGCCTTGGTTATCAGTCGCAAAAATGCTTTAATCATAGGCTTTTTGCCTCCTTTCTGATATACGGCTATTCTATGCGGGAAAAAATCCTTTGATTACTTTTAATTTAAAAAACAGCTTCGGATTACCGATTTTTCACCGAAAAAACGAAAAATCCGAGCCTGTTTTGTACTAATATTCTATTCATATTATGAATAATTATACGGTCTAAATTTGTAGGTACAATGCTTATTCGGTGTTTAAACGGTTAAATTTAACACTGAGTTAACCGTTAGTTAATACAAAAATCGCAAAAAAACTATCAGAAAACGCTCGGGAAACGACGAAAACGCGATTATTTTTTTGTGTAATACGGGTGAAATCTCGTTCACAAACGCCGTTTTTCCGAAAAAAAAGAGGTGAAAAATCACCTCTTTTTTGCGTAAGTCCGGTCTGTAAGCCGAGTTCTGTATTCGACGATAATCTATCTCGACCGACTGTTGCCAGCCGGTTCCAGCGAAATAAGGGACAGCCGAGCAGGCTTTAGCGTCCCGATCTTGCACCGAGCGGGGTTTACAGGAGCGGACCGTCGCCGGACCGCCCGTGAGCTTTTACCTCACGTTTCCACCTTAACGCGTTTCCGCGATGTCTATTTCTGTTGCACTTTCCTTGAAGTCGCCTCCACCGGTAGTTAGCCGGCGCTCTTGCTCTGCGGTGCCCGGACTTTCCTCGAGGCAATTGCCGCGCTATCGTCCGACCGACTTACGCACAGGAATTCTATCATTTCCGCGAGAGTTTGTCAAGTCTTTGGGAGAGAGAAACGGATTTGCGTTTCGGGGGCGAGCAAAACGAACCTTGCCAAGCAAAGTGAATCTTGCCGCGCAAAGCAAACCTCGCCGACGCAAAACGAATCAGATTTCGACGGGATCGTTTTTCGCGTAGGTAACGGAAAGAGCCTGAGTCGCAAAAGTCGGATTTCCTCTGTCGTCGTAACCCTGAAGCTGATACGTCCAGCGATAGTCCCACGACGCGGACGCAGTTTCGGCGGTAACCTTGGCTTCGATTTTGAGAAGCGCGCTGCAATGGTCGAAAGCGCCCGCGCCCACGAAGGAGACGTTTTCGGGAATTATAAAGCTCCTGAGAGCCGTACAATACTGGAAAGCAAGACTTTCTATGGATTTGAGGTTCGTCGGAAGAGTTACGTCTTTAAGCGCGCGGCAATAGGAGAACGCGTAGGTATCTATGACCGTTACGGTTTCGGGAACGACTATGCTTTTAAGCGACGTACAGCCCGCAAACGCGTTCGAACCGATTCTCTTGACGTTGCCTTTGAACCCGACTTCCTCCAAGTTCGTCATAAGGTTGAAACAGCCGTCGGTTACGCTTCCTATGACCGTAACCTTTTTAAGACTTGCCGGCACGAGAGTATTCGCGACGGAAGCCATATCTTCGCTCTTGGAATACCAGAGTCCGTACATCATTCCGCCCGGGAGTGAGGAGGGCGCGAGAGTCAGAGCCTCTACGCTTTCCATTCCCGCGAAGGAGAGATATTCCGTATCGGTTACCGTATCGGGAAGGATAACTTCCTTAGTAAAGGCGTTTTTGGAGAAGGCGTAAGCCGAAACTCCCGTTACGGGCTTTCCTCGCACGGAACCGGGAACGGAAATCTTCCCGAAGTTCGACGCGGCGATGACCGTATAGCCTCCGTTATCGTTCGCACGGAATCTTACTCCGCCCGAAAGAGGCATAAAGAACGCTATCAGAACCATAACTATAACCGAAGTCGTCGCAAATAAGAAAACGCAGAGTTTCCTTTTGGAGGCTCCTCTTTTCTTTTCGGGAAGAGCGCGGTAATTTATTTCGTAGACAAAGACGCCGGCTATCGCGGTTACCCACATGTAGACCGTTTCAAAAGCCGCGCCCATTACGAAGGGCAGAAGAAACGCAAGAAAATGAACTATCCCCAGCCCGACGACCAGCGCTTTCCTTATTCCGTTTTTCCATTCGATAATGACTACGGGTGCGGTAAGAAGCGCGGAAAAAACTACGATTATCGCAAAGGAAAGCCAGCCGAGCGTAAGATACGGCCGAACGAAGCTGTTTATCAGCGTAAAAATCAGCCCGAACGCCCATAAAGCGTAGGGCAACGCGTTCTTCGCTCGAATAAAACCTTCGCTCCCGGGATTTTCCGTTTTGTAGTAGGTTCCGTTGCGCATCGGCGCAGAATTGTTTTTTTGCGTGTCGTTCATAATTTGTCCTCCGGTCTTTTTGTGAAAAGGCTTCGGCGAAAAATACCGCGTCAATACGCCCCCCCCCGAACTCGGAAACCGAAACGCTGCCTACGCGGGGCGGGCGGGCTGAAAAAAGCCTTGAATCGTCGAAGCGTTGAGAGGGGAGCGCAGGCAGCCGCGATTCGAGCCTACGCCTTTTCGATAAGTTTAAGGATAAGTTCGACGGTAAGACTTACGTCCTCGGCGTAACACCATTCGCGTGTGGTATGGATATCCTGCATTCCGCAGGAAAGTACGAGAGAAGGCACTCCGTTGACTCTGTATATGCTTGCGTCGTGTCCGCCCAATCCGTCGCGGAGATATTTGGGCTGAATTCCGAGTTCCTTTATCGCTTCGGCGGCGTCGCTCATCATCTTCCTTCCCGTTTCGGACTGGGTGTTGTCGTAACCCATCGTCTTTTCGGGAGAAATCTTATAGGTAATCTCGGTGTTTTCGAAACTCATAGCCGAAATCAGCTTTCCGAACATATCGCGGAGAACTTTAAGCTCTTCGGGAATAAAACTTCTGATGCTGAATTTGACGGTGGCTTTATTCGGGACGAGATAGCCGGGTTCGGTTTCGGTTTTAAGGGAGGTTACGTTGGAGAGGGTATATTCGCCCTTGTCCCAAAGTCCCTTGGGAAGCCTGGCGATTATTTCGCTCGCGACGCCGAGAGCGTTCTGAACGGTAAGGGCGTAGGCGTGATTGGGGATATCGCTGACCTTGACGTTTATTTCGACGGTCTGGGAATGCTGGACTCTTTCGACGATTTCGCCGACTCTGCCCGTCGTGTCGAAAACGTAACCGTAATCGAGATTCATCTTGTCTACGGGAGCGAGTCTTGCGCCGAGAAGTCCTTTTTCTTCGCAGGCGGTGAATACGCACATTATTCTTCCGTGAGGAAGGTTGTTTTTGTAAAGCTCGTCGATTGCGGTGATTATGCCGGCAACTCCGGCTTTATCGTCGCTTCCGAGTACGGTCGTTCCGTCGGTAACTATCTTTCCGTCTTCGGTAATCGAGGGTTTGACGCCCTTTCCGGGGCTTACGGTGTCTACGTGCGCGCCGAGAAGAATGGAAGGCTTTCCTTCCGTGTTGGCGGGAATTTCGACGTAGACCTGATGAGTAACGGCTTCTCTGTCCTTTTCGGGAAGACGGCTTCTTACGTCCTCGGGAAGGTCGCCGAGATGAATTTCGTCAACGGTTACCACCGCGTCTTTCCAGTTTTCTTTCGCGTAATTCTCGATGAAGTCGCACATTGCTTTTTCTTCGAGAGAGGGACTGTCGATTTGCACGATTTTAAGGAATAAATCCACTGCCTGCTGATACTTATACATTTTTTCTCCTTTCGTGAAGGCGCGGGAGGTTTTCGCCCGTAAGAGAGATTAACGGTCTTTGCGGACAGGAGTCCGAAGGAGAGCTTTCCTCCGCGGGGAAATAACGAGCCGTCCGCGCGTCTTCGCAAGCTTCAATTGTCTGCCGATAAGTATTTTAACATATTTCCGCCGTAAAAACAATCGATTTTAAGCGATTATTCGTTATTTTGAACGAAAAGGGAAAGAATAAGAATCACTGCGGGGGGAATATAAGGGGCGTAACGGTCGGAAAGGGGAGTTCGGGCGGAAAAATCCGAGATTAACCGAAAGAACGAAATCGTCGCGGCGAAAAATCGCCAAAACCGTTTACAAAACGCCGAAAAAAGTATAGAATATATAAGAACGCGGTCAAAAATGCGAATCGTCGGATAAAATCCGTAATCGGGATTATCTCGGAGGGAAAAACGGGATGGGAAATCCGCGTTGTCCCGAGAGAGTCGGAATTCAATCGGAAAGGACGGAGAAATCGCCGCGGATTGTCCGTCGGGAGGAGAATTATGAGAGATTATCGTAAAGAATTCGACCGCAGAGTCGAATGGCTCGGAAAAAGACTCGAAGAAACCGGAGCGAAAGGCTTCGTTTACGGAAACAGCGGCGGAAAAGACTGCACGCTCGTCGGGATACTTTGCAGAGCTGCGTCGGAAAATACGCTCGGCGTGATTATGCCGTGTGAGAGCAAAAGAAATTACGGCGAGGACAGACAGCACGCTTTGCTCGTCGCGGAGAAATTCGGAATAGAAACGGTCGAAATCGACCTTTCCGCAGTTAAAAAAGCTTTTTCGCAAGCCGTGGGAGCGGTTTCGGAGCCGAGCGACATTGCCAAGGCAAACATAAATCCGAGACTCAGAATGACTGCGCTTTATTGCGTCGCGCAGACAAGGGGCGCGCTCGTCGTCGGCACCGGCAACAAAAGCGAACTTACTATGGGTTATTTCACGAAATGGGGGGACGGAGCGTCGGACGTCAATCCCATAGCAGACCTCACCGTTACCGAGATTTTCGAGTTTCTGCGCTACCTTGGCGCGCCCGACGTCATCATAAACAAAGCCCCGAGCGCGGGGCTATGGGAGGGACAGACCGACGAGCTGGAAATGGGCGTTACTTACGCGGAAGTTGACGCCTTTATCCGCGGAGAGAGCCTCCCGAAAGAGGTCGGAAGGCGGATTTCTTCGGCAAACGAACGCTCCGCGCACAAACGTCGTATGCCCGTGTTTTATCCGGAGGGAAGCCCTGCGGAAGTCCTCTGCGGGGCGGCGAAAAAGCCTTCTCCGGACGAAAATCGGGACTGATCGGCGGGAGAGCCCATTTGACGAAAAGACGAGTTGGTTGAACGAAAGCCGGGATTAGTTGAGCGAACTTCAGAGTTGGTTAAACGAACTTCGGATTTCACGCAAGAAAGTCGGGATTGCCCCCAAAAGAGAAAAACCGAGACGAGGAGAGATTTATGGCGAAGCTTTATTTTAAATACGGAGCGATGGGCAGCAGCAAATCGGCGCAGGCCCTCATCACGAAATTCAATTACGAAGAGCGCGGAATGAAGGTCTGGCTGGTCAAGCCCGCAATCGACGACCGCGACGGGGAAGCCGTCATCAAATCGCGAATCGGACTCCAAGCCGAAGCCGAGATTATCGGGCAGAACGAAAATATTCGCGAAAAATTTCTCGCGCAGAACGCAAGAGACGTGATTATTGCCGACGAATGTCAGTTTTTCACGCCCGAACAAATCGACGGATTCCGCAAAATCGTGGACCAAATGGGCGTCCCCGTGCTTTGTTTCGGCTTGCGGACGGACTTTCTGACGCATTGTTTTCCGGGAAGTCTGAGACTTTTCGAAATCGCGGATTCGATTACCGAAATCAAAACGATTTGCGAATGCGGCAGGAAAGCGACGGTCAACGCAAGGCTCGACGAGCGCGGAAACGTCGTCACCGAGGGCAGTCAGGTCCTTCTCGGCGGCAACGACAGGTACGTCGCGATGTGTCACGATTGTTGGGAAAAGCGCATCGAAAGCCAGAAAAACAAAGGTTGATTGCGTATAAATATAAGTTGATTTTGAATAAAAGCCGATAATTGCGGATAAAAATATAGATTATCGCATAAAAATAAAGACTTCCACGGAATGAAAATTATCCGAGGAAGTCTTTTTTCGGTCAATTCAGGAAGTTGAATTTCCCCGAGCAACCGTCGCAGAGAAAGAAACTTTTTTCGGCGCAGCTACGGCATTCGATAGCGCCACAATTTTCACACACGCAAGCCTCGGAAATATCCATTGTTTTTCCGCATTTATTACACTTAACGTTCATAATTGTTCCTCCTTGTCCCTTTCGGGAGATCGGGAAGGATTATTGACGGAAAGCTTCGATTTTATACGAGGCTCTGGAAAAATAGGCGGAAAATTGGATTTTCGGGCGGAAAAATTGAATTTTCGATTTGCAACGAAGTCGGGGGGTTCGCGCAGAAATAAGGCAAAAATCGAAGCGAAACCCGAAGTTTGTTGAACGAAACGGCTTATTCGTGAAAAATAAGTTTGGAGTTATTCGGCGGGTGCGGATTGAGGAGTAGTCTCGGAATTTTCGGCGGAAGGTTGGTAATTTTCGAGACGGAAGAGCTTGATGACGGGCTTCGAGAAGAGCCTTACCGCGAAACCGACGCAAATCGCCGCGATAACCGTACCTTCGCGGATGCCCTCGAGACGGTGAAGAAAAATGAACGAAAGCGCGATTCCTATGCACACCGCAACCGTGTCGACGATGGATTTCATCGCGGAAAAGCCGATTTTACGGGATTTTGAGGAGAGCGCGAGCGCAAGACCTTCCATCGGCATCGGCAGAAGCCGCGCGTTTATGTACATCGAAACGCCCAGACCGATAAGCAGAATCGAGATTACCATCATAAGAAGTTGTCCGAAATAAGTCGGAATTGTGAAATCACCGAGAATAAGTTGTCCGAGACTCACGAAATATCCGAACACAAACGAAAACGCGATTTCGAAAACGCTTATCCATTTGAAATCTTTTCGCAGAATCAAAAGCTGGAGCAGCACGTAAAACGTGAAAACCAGCGTAACCATAAGGCTGAGGTCCCAATGGGCGATTTTGCTGAGGACGTAGGGCAGGGAGTTGACGGGCGAAACGCCGAGGTTGCTGTTGATCGAGAAGGCAACGCCCAAAGCGAGGACGAAAAGCCCCAGAATATACACGAATAGTCGGTGAAAGAATGTTTTTGCGTGGAATTTCATTTGTAGTTTTCCTTTGCCGCAATTTCCGGACTTGCAAGTTATTTATGAGTTGTTGAGTTTGTTAAACGAACGGCTTGATTCATTCAACAAACATCCGCGTTCGTTCAATAAACCCTCGATTTTACAGAAAAGTCGGGATTATCCGCGGGAGAGAACCTTTTTGAGGAACGCGCCCGTGTAGCTTTTTTCACAGGCGGCGACTTCTTCGGGAGTTCCCTGACAGACTATCGTTCCGCCTTCGTCTCCGCCCTCCGGACCGAGGTCGATGATATAATCGGCGACTTTGATTACGTCGAGGTTGTGTTCGATGACGAGGACGGTGTTTCCGCCCGCCGTCAGCCGTTGCAGAATCCCGACGAGCTTGTGAACGTCGTAGGAATGCAGGCCCGTCGTGGGTTCGTCGAGAATATAAATCGTCCGCCCCGTGGAGCGTCGGCTTAATTCCGTCGCAAGCTTGACGCGCTGAGCTTCGCCGCCCGAAAGAGTGGTCGCGGGCTGACCGAGCTTGATGTAACCTAAACCGACGTCGTAGAGCGTGCGGATTTTGTTGGCTATGGTCGGAATGTTTTCGAAAAAGCCGAGAGCTTCCTCTACCGTCATATCGAGGACGTCGGCTATGTTCTTGTCCTTATACTTAACGGCGAGAGTTTCGCGGTTGTAGCGTTTTCCGTGGCAGACCTCGCAGGGAACGTAGACGTCGGGCAGAAAGTTCATTTCTATGCACTTGATTCCGTCGCCTCCGCAGTTTTCGCAGCGTCCGCCCTTGACGTTGAAGCTGAAGCGTCCGGCCTTGTAGCCCCTTTCCCTAGCGTCGGGAGTAGCCGCAAACAAATCCCTTATATAATTGAAAAGATTGGTGTAGGTCGCGGGATTGCTTCGGGGAGTCCTGCCTATCGGGGACTGGTCGATGGAGATAATCTTGTCGAGATTTCCGAAACCCGAAACGTCGTCGCATTCGACGTCCGTCCTGCGGGCAAAATTAAGCTTCCACGAGAGATAGGGACGAATGATTTCGTTGACGAGAGAGCTTTTTCCGCTTCCGCTGACGCCCGTTACTACCGTCATAACTCCGAGAGGCACCGAAACGTCTATATTTTTGAGATTATTTTTTCTCGCGCCTTTTATCACGAGCATTTTTTCGGGATCTATCGGACGACGAACCTCGGGAACGGTGATTTTGAGTTCGCCGCTCAGATATTTCCCCGTAATGGACCGCGGACAGGCAACGATATCGTCGACCGTTCCCGCGGCAACGAGATTCCCGCCGTGAATTCCCGCGCCCGGACCTATATCCACGATATAATCCGCGCTCCGTATGGTATCTTCGTCGTGTTCTACGACTATGAGGGAGTTTCCGAGATCCCTTAACCGACAGAGAGTCGCGATAAGTTTTTCGTTGTCGCGCTGATGAAGACCTATGCTCGGCTCGTCGAGAATGTAAAGCACGCCCGTGAGTCCGCTTCCTATCTGCGTGGCAAGCCGTATCCTCTGAGCTTCGCCGCCCGAAAGAGTGGACGCCTGACGCCAGAGGGTAAGATAGCCCAGACCTACGTCGATGAGGAAGGTAAGGCGGGAGCGGATTTCCCGAAGGACCTGTTCGGCAATCTTCTCCTTGGCTCCGTAGAGTTTAAGCTCGTCGAAAAACGTCCTTAAATCCGAGACGGGAAGATTGCAAAGCTCCCAGATGTTTTTTCCGCCGACGGTAACGGCAAGAAGCTCCTTCTTCAGGCGTTTTCCTTCGCACGCGCTGCACGGACGGGAAATCATATTGTTTTCGTATTCCCGTTTCATAAATTCGCTCGTCGTATCTCTGTGCCTGCGCTCGAGCATGGGAATAACGCCCTCCCAAGCCTGATTGTAGCTCGCGGTAAAGCGGGGAGATTTGTATTTCATTCCCATTTTAAGCCCGTTGTTGCCGTAGAGAATAATCTTCTTTACGGATTCGGAGAGGTCGTCGAAGGGCGTATCGAGGCTGAAGCCGTAGGTTTCGGAAAGAGCCTTCATATACATCTCGGTCATCTTTCCGCCGTCCATATTGAAGCCGATCATATTTATCGCGCCCTGCTTTATCGACTTCGAGCCGTCGGGGATTATCCTTTCGGGATCGAATTCCAGCTTGAAGCCCAGACCTCCGCATTCCGGACAGGCTCCGAATGGACTGTTGAAACTGAAAGAGCGGGGTTCGAGTTCTTCGAGGGTAGTACCGCAGTCGGGACAGGCGTATTTCCCCGAAAACAGGAAGTTTTCTCCGTTTATTTCGGCGACTATAAGTTTGTCCGCAAGATTCATAGCGGTTTCGACCGCTTCCGTAAGACGGGTATTTACGCCTTCCTTTATTACGAGTCGGTCGATTATTACGCTTATATCGTGTTTGAGGTTCTTATTGAGCTTTATTTCGTCTTCGAGCAGATAGATTTCTCCGTCTGCTTCGACTCTTACGAAGCCGCTCTTTCGGAATTCGTCGAAAAGCTTTTCGTATTCGCCCTTTCTTCCTCTTATAACGGGAGCCTTTACTATTACCTTCGAGCCTTCGCCCGAAGCTTTGATTCTGTCGACTATCTGGTCGACCGACTGAGCCTCGATTTCCCTTCCGCAGATATGACAGTGGGGAGTTCCCGCTCTCGCGAAAAGCAATCGCATATAGTCATAAATCTCCGTGACCGTACCGACTATCGAACGGGGATTGGAGGATGTCGTTTTCTGGTCTATGGAAATCGCGGGACTTAATCCGTCTATCGATTCCACGTCGGGTTTATCCATCTGCCCGAGAAACTGACGCGCGTAAGACGAAAGACTTTCGATATACCTTCGCTGTCCTTCGGCGAATATAGTGTCGAAAGCAAGACTGCTCTTTCCGCTTCCCGAAAGCCCCGTAAATACCACGAACTTGTCCCGCGGAATATGAACGTCTATACCCTTTAGATTGTTCTGTTTTGCGTTTTTTACGAATATCTCTTCTTTCATTATCGGTTTCGATTTTTCCCCCGCTTTCTTTCGAGAAAGCTTGGCAAAGAACTTCATTGGCTTCGCGGAATCCGAGATTTTCCTTCGAGGAGAAAGTCGTTCGCCGAAATTACTTTTCGGGTAGTTTAGGCAAAGAACTTCATTGGCTTCGCCCGACCGCAGAAATTCTCTCTTTATAAAAAACAGAGTCGTCTGAACTTTATCGGGCGAACGTCTCGTATGCGCTTGGGCGTTACGCTTGCGGTCTGTCAATACGGATTCTCAGAATTGCTTGGGCGTCGCGGAGCCAGTGGATCCGGCGTCACGCCGGTCGAGCTGTTTTTTGAGTCCGGCTATATCCTCGCGGAGCTTTATCGCTTTTTCGAAATCAAGCTCGTTGGCGGCGGCTTTCATTTCCCTCGTAAGCGAATCTACGGCTTTCCTGAGGCTCGCCGCGTCGGTCGGAAGGGCTTTCTTCGTGATTTCGAGAGTGTTTTTTACGTTATGTCTGACCGTCTGCGGAATAATTCCGTGGTCTTTATTGTACTTATCCTGAATTTCGCGGCGGCGGTTGGTTTCGGTTATGGCGCGGTCCATACTTCCCGTAATATTGTCCGCGTACATTATTACTCTGCCTTTATCGTTGCGCGCGGCTCTGCCTATCGTTTGGATAAGAGAGGTATCGCTTCGGAGGAAGCCTTCTTTATCCGCGTCGAGAATGGCTACGAGTTCAACCGCCGGAAGGTCCAGACCCTCGCGGAGAAGATTGATTCCGACGAGAACGTCGAATCCGTCGTTTTTGAAGGACGTGATTATGTCTATCCTTTCGAGCGTGTCTATGTCGCTGTGCATATACTTGACTCTTATTTCGCGTTCCCGAAGATAGTCGGTAAGTTTCTCGGCGGTCTTTTTCGTCATAGTCGTAACGAGAATCTTGCCCTTCCGCGCGACCGTGGAGTTTATTTCGCCGATAAGATGGTCGATTTGTCCTTCGGTCGGAACTACCGTTATCGTAGGATCGAGAAGCCCCGTAGGCCGGATGAGCTGCTCGACGATCTGGTCGGCGATACCCGTTTCGTAGGGCGCGGGCGTAGCCGAAACGCATACGGTCTGGCCGATACGAGCGTCGAATTCCTCGAAACGCAGCGGACGGTTGTCGTAAGCCGACTTAAGACGGAAACCGTATTCCACGAGATTGGTTTTTCTCGCACGGTCGCCGTTGTACATCGCCCTTATCTGCGGAAGAGTCATATGACTTTCGTCGATAAAGGTTATGAAATTCTCGGGGAAATAATCGAGTAGGGTATACGGAGCCTGCCCGGGAACTCGTCCGTCGAAATACCTCGAATAATTCTCGATTCCGCTGCAATAGCCGATTTCCTTTATCATTTCGAGGTCGTAGGTCGTCCGTTGAAGAAGTCTGTGCGCTTCGAGCATCTTGTCCCGAGCCTTAAGCTCTTCGACTTCGTTATTCATATCCCGACGAATGGTTTCTATCGCGGCGTCTTTGGTTATTCCGTTGATTACGTAATGGCTCGCGGGGAATATGATCGTGTGCAGCAGCGTGCTTATCCTTCGCCCCGAAACGGCGTCCACTTCGGATATTTTGTCTATTTCGTCGCCGAAGAATTCCACCCTTATCGCTACGTCGTCGCTCGAAGCGGGCATTACTTCCACGGTGTCGCCCCTTACCCGAAAGGTTCCGCGCTCGAAACCGAGGTCGCTTCTTACGTACTGAATGGCTACGAGCCGCCTGAGAAGCTCTTCGCGAGTCATTTCCTGCCCGGGACGAAGACTTACGCTCATTTTGTAGTATTCTCCCGGACCGCCTAAACCGTATATGCACGAAACCGACGCGACTACGATTACGTCCTGCCTTTCGAAAAGAGAGCAGGTCGCGGAATGGCGGAGCTTATCGATTTCGTCGTTAATGTCAAGCTCCTTCTCTATATAAAGGTCGCGCGACGGAATATAACTCTCGGGCATATAGTAATCGTAATAGCTCACGAAGAATTCCACTCTGTTTTTCGGGAAAAACTCGCGGAATTCGTTGCAGAGCTGGGCGGCAAGAGTCTTGTTGTGCGAAATGACGAGAGCCGGTCGGTTAAGACGAGCTATGACGTTAGCCATAGTGAAGGTCTTTCCGCTTCCCGTAACTCCGCGCAAAACCTGCGTCCGCAGCCCGTTTTCGATTCCTTCGCAAAGCTTGTCTATCGCCTGAGGCTGGTCGCCCGTAGGTTTATAGGGGCTGCATAATTCGAATTTATAATCGTTTTCTTCCATAATTCCAAAGATTACCGAAATCCGCAGATTAACCGAGCGGACGGAATTTTTCGCTTAATCCTCTTTCAGAGCAGGACGGACAAAACTTCCTTCATGAACCGACGAAAAAAGTCGGAATTTGTTCAACGTGAAACATTTTGTCGGATTGCGTCGATTTCTCGTCCGTCAGGAATTCGCGTTGATGTTGTATATGATGTTAAGTCCTTCGAGAGAAAGACTTCTGTCCACGATGGCTATGTCGCAGTCGGTCATAAACAATTCCGAAAGTCCGCCCGTAGCTATTACTTTAAGGTCGGGAATGCCCATCTCCTCGCGGATTCTCGAAATAATCGAATTGACCTGACCGACTACGCCGAAATACAAGCCTGCCTGAATGTTGCGGACGGTGCTTTTCCCTATGACCGAACGGGACTTGACGAGTTCGACTCGCGGAAGCTTGGCGGTGGAGTTTCCGAGAGATTCCTCCGTAGCCTTGACTCCCAAAGTTATACAGCCGCCTATGAATTCGTTGGCTTCGTTGACTACGTTGTAAGTGGTCGCCGTCCCGAAATCGATGAGAATAAAGGGCGCGCCGTATTTTTTGGAGGCGGCTACGCAGTTGACCAGCCTGTCCGAGCCTAATTCCCGAGGATTCTCGTAACGGACGTTGATTCCGCTCTTGATTCCGACGCCTACGGTCAAAGGTTTGATTCCGAAATAATAGCTCAGCATATGCTCTACCGTATAGTTGAGCTGAGGAATGACCGAGGAAATTATTCCGCCGTCGATTTTGTCGGGAGTTATGCCCGCGCTCGCAAGAAGATTGATGAGGGTTATTCCGTATTCGTCCGCAGTTCGCGAAACGTCGGTAGCCATTCTCCAGCTGTCCGCAAGCCTGTTTTCTTCGAAAAGACCTACCTTGATGTTAGTATTTCCTATGTCTATTGCAATAATCATTGAAGTTCTTCCTTTTCGATTATCGGAGTCCGTTTTTATCCGCTTATCCTATGGTTTGAGGGATTCCGTATATTATACCACATTCTACTGATTTAGGCTATGATTTTCAGCCGCTTTTTTCGGAAAAATCGAACAAAATTTCAATATAAAAGGAGAAGAATCGGGTTGCAGTGTAGTTCGTCCCTATTACAACGGAGAAAAAGAGCGGATTTATTCCGGAAAGAGCGAAAAACGCGGGGACAAAAGCTTCTGTCGGAATGAATCTTCCTTTCGGGAGAAGATAAGGCTTCGGGCGAAAAACCCGCGAAGGTAGATTTATTCCGAAAAGAAAAAGCCTCCGAGAAAGGGAGGCTCTGCCGATTATACTTATTATTATGTGAGAACGAATTCTCCGAATTATATGAGAACGGACTCTCCGAAAGCCGATTACGGTTGTTTGCGGAGAGGGTTAATTTGCGGAAGAGGATTTTGCGGCGGAAGAAACCCTGATAACGGGGATTCCGCCGAGAGGACGGCGGGAAGCCTTGGAGACCGCGGTCGAAATGAACGGAACGAGGATAATCGCGCCCGCGCATTCGGGAAGGAAGTTGAGGAGAAGAACGCCCTTTATCATATCGAGATAGGGACTCGTCCGATAAATCGACAGCATAAGCATAACGAGCGCGGTATTGACTATCGCGGCGGTCGCTCCGGCAATCGAAGCCGAAATCATTTCGGAACGCTTACGGTTGCGTTTCAATTCGGAATCGGAAAGACCTTCGGCAAGAAGAGGATCGCGGACGGTTTTGTCGGTAAGACGACGCATAAGCCTGAAAACCCCGAAAACGGACATTCCTACGCAGGCGCGCGGAAGCACTGAGCAGAGAGGATTAAGGAATTCCGGAACCTTCGGAAGATAGAACTGCGAAATAAGCGACGAAAGCCCGAAAAATACGCCGACGAGAAGAGCTTCCCAGACGTTTTTGCTCAAAAGAATAAGAACCGCAACCGTGGAAATCGTAACGATTGCGAATTTAATCGGCAAAACCATAGAAAGAAGGCTGTCGATATTGAAAGCGATGAAAACGACGGCGAAAAACACGCCGTAGGTCGCGACCTGCGCGGACTTTTTGTTGGTTGACATAAAAATACCTCCGTTCCGTCTCCCGCGTGGGATAACGGTCGGCCGTGTCGGTCAAAAGCAAAAAAACAGACGAAAAAAACGGCAATAAAATCGTTGAAAACACTTGCGTTTTTCCCGTGATTATAGTATAATCGGCAAGCTGTTCGACCGAAAGGCTTGAATGTAGTCGAATTTGCCTCGGCAATATTCGCTACGGAAAGTATACCACAATCGGACGCGTTTGTCATCTTTTTTGACCGCTAAAAGTACGGCCCAAAAGTGAAAAACGGTTTTTAAGATTCTTCTGAAAACCTATTGACAAAAGCAAACGGATGTGGTAAGATATGCAGGCTGTCGATGATACGGCAGCGAGAAGCTTGAAAACGAAATAGATAAACGAATTTAAACACAGTCAATTTCAGAATGCAATGAACTTATGTTTGTTGCGTTAAATTAGAATTTTTGCCGGCGGTTGAGTTAAGAACTCAAACCAAAGTTAAAAAAGTCAGATTAAACTTAAGAGTTTGATCCTGGCTCAGGACAAACGCTGGCGGCGTGCTTAACACATGCAAGTCGAACGAAGCACGGGAGCTTGCTCCCGTGACTGAGTGGCGGACGGGTGAGTAACACGTGAGCAACCTGCCCTATACACAGGGATAACACAGAGAAATTTGTGCTAATACCGGATAAGACCACGACGGGGCATCCCGATGCGGTCAAAGCGATAGCGGTATAGGAGGGGCTCGCGGCCCATTAGTTAGTTGGTGAGGTAACGGCTCACCAAGACAGCGATGGGTAGCCGACCTGAGAGGGTGTACGGCCACACTGGAACTGAGACACGGTCCAGACTCCTACGGGAGGCAGCAGTGGGG
>UQVY01000018.1 GCA_900544545.1 uncultured Eubacteriales bacterium | reverse complement strand
CGCCTGCCTATAGGCGGGTTTTCCGAGCAATCCGAAACGAGTTTTTCGGGTAATCCGAGATAAGTTGTCGTTAATCCGATGATAAATTATCGTCTAAAACCTGTAAGTTACGAGAAAACCCCTCCGACGGACAATCAAAGGGGCTGTTTTCGTTAAATCTGGACGATAACGGGAAGAATCATCGGGCTGCGCTTGAGCTTTTTCGTGAGGTAACCGCGGAGAGTCTTCTGTATGCTTTGTTTGAGGTGCGTCGGGTTGAATTCGGGATAATCTATGTCCTCGAGAATCCCGATGACCAGCTGCCGCATATCGTCGACGAGGTCGTTCGCGCTGTTGTCGCCGGTATAAATGAAGCCGCGGCTTATGAATTCCGGCCCGCTTATCATTCCGCCCTCCATCGAGGAAATTCCGAGGACGACTATGAGCATTCCGTCTTCGCTGAGCTGAACTCGGTCGCGAAGAACGATGTTCCCGACATCGCCCACGCTCAATCCGTCAACGAGAACGTTTCCGGCGGTTATTTTTCCGTTTTTACGAATGCTGCGCTTGTTTACTTCCACGACGTCGCCCGTATCCGCAATGACTATGTGCTTCTCGGGCATTCCCATTTTCATAGCGAGAGCCGCGTGCTGCTTCAAATGCCTGTATTCGCCGTGGACGGGAATGAAAAACTCGGGATGAATGAGCGTCTGAATGAGTTTAAGCTCCTCCTGACAGGCGTGTCCCGAAACGTGGACGTCCGCAAGCCGACTGTAAATTACCTTCGCGCCCAGACGATAGAGATTGTTGATAACTCTGTATACGTCCTTTTCGTTCCCGGGAATGGGACTGGCGGAAATTATAATCGTATCGTCTTCGTCGATTTTGACCTTACTGAATTCGCCCGAAGCCATACGAGTCAACGCACTCATAGGCTCGCCCTGACTTCCCGTGGAAAGAACGACGAGGTTGCTTTTGGGAATGCGGTCTATCTTATCCAGATCGATGATGATATTGGGATTATAGTGAAGATAGCCCACTCTCGTAGCCGTTTCCAGAACGACCTGCATAGACCTTCCCGAAACCGCGACTTTACGGTTGAATTCCCGCGCAAGGTCGAGGACGATCTGAAGCCTGTCCACGTTGCTCGCAAAGGTCGCGATTATTATCCGGCTGTTGGTGGCTTCGGAAAAAACTCGTCTGAAGCTCTCGTAGACTATCTGCTCGCTCATCGTATAGCCGGGTTTCTCGACGTTGGTGCTGTCCGCCATAAGAAGCAGAACGCCTTCGTTCCCGATTTCCGCGATACGACTAAGACTCATAACTTCGCCCGCAAGAGGAGTATAGTCTACCTTGAAGTCGCCCGTATGGAAAACCGTTCCGACGGGAGTTTTCAGAGCAATCGCGAGAGAACCCGCGACCGAATGGGAAACGTGTACGAATTCGGCGGAAAAAACTCCTAAATCCGCGACCGTTCCGCTTCTTATCGTAACCAGTTCCGCGTCGTCGATGCAATGTTCGTGAAGCTTGTTTTCAAGAAGCGCGAGAGTCAGAGCCGTTCCAAATATCGGGAAATTCGTTCCCAGCTCCTTCAGGACGTAAGGCACGGCTCCTATATGGTCCTCGTGTCCGTGAGTCAGCAAAAGCCCCTGTATCTTGTATTCGTTCTCCCTGAGGTAGGAAACGTCGGGAATCACTACGTCCACGCCCGGCATATCGTCGGTCGGAAAGCTCAGACCGCAGTCGATTATGACTATCTGATCGCAGCATTCGAAAACCGTTATGTTTTTTCCGATCTCTCCCAAGCCTCCGAGAAACATAACCTTAAGATTATTTGCCATTATTTATATTTTCCTTTATTTCTTTAAAACGCCCGCAGGCAATAGTAGTCCGTATATGTGTTGCATAAAAACCTGTCCCCGTTACATACACTCGAAAACCACGTCAGAGCGGGATTTCCACGAGCGTATGGTCAACTATATCGGTCGAAACGAGATAAAACTCCGCTCCGAACCGCTTTATGTACTTGTCCGCGCGGCAGTCCTTTCCGTGAAGATGTCCGTAGACGACCGTTTTTATTCCGTATTCTATAAAAAGCCTGACGAAATCCGACTCCTCTCTGTATACGTTAAATGGCGGATAGTGCATTATGCAGACGACTTTATCGTTATCGCCGCGCATTTCCGCCATCTTCCTGAGAGAGAGCCTGAGCCTTTCGGTTTCGCGGAGATAAATCTTCGTATCGTGCTCGGAAAGCTTCTCCGCCCCGGGACACATCCAGCCTCTCGTTCCGCAGACTATGACATCGCCGAACCGCAGAGCGTCGTTCTGAAGCGCGTAAAAACCCTCCGGAAGAATACTCCTCACCTGATTCAGAGTATTCCACCAGTAATCGTGATTCCCGCGGAGAATTACCTTCGAGCCGCGGAGATCTTTAAGCAAATCGAAATCGGCTTTGACTTCTTCGGGCTTCATCGCCCACGAAAAATCGCCCGGCATAAGCACGAGGTCGTCGTCGCTCACTTTTTCCTTCCAGTCGGCAACGACTTTTTCGAGATAATTATCCCAGCACGCGCCGAAAACGTTCATCGGCTTGTTTACGGCAGCCGACATATGCAGATCGCTTATCGCATAAACCTTCAAGCGTAAAAACTCCTTCATCCCGCGGAAAATCCGACGGGCAGCTACGAATACGGGTACGAAGACTTTCCGTTCCGGCAGAAACGGCAGCATTCCTCCCCCGAGAGAAGCGTATGGATTCCGCAATAAGGACAAACCGACTTTTCTTCCTTTTCGTCGTCCGTCCATTCTCCCGTGATTTCCCGACGGCATATCTCGCAATACGGCTCGCCGACAGGCTTATAATTGATTTCGCATCTTCCGCACCTTTCGTATTTCATAATCAAGCCTCCGCACGTTTACTTCAGCTTATGAATCGGAACGGAAAAACGTCACTCGATTTCAGTTATCGGTCTTTTCGTTATCGTCGTCTTCGTCTTCCTTATCTTTCTTACGGAAATACTTGGCGATACCCATTTTGTTTTCCTGCCCGTGATAGAGCCGCTTTATGTTATGCCTGTGGGCAAAAAGCACCATCGCGTAATACAAAGCCACCGCAACGAAATGCGGCCATCTGTCCGGAAGCAGCGAAATCGCGCTCCGGAGCGTCATTATCGTGAAAAACAGAATCGCAAAGGGCGACATCAGATCGGTCGCCAAAAGCACGACCGAGCCGACGATGATCGCCATTACCGCGACGAGCGGATCGACGGCAAGAAAGAAACCTATGCCCGTAGCGAAGCCTTTCCCGCCCTTGAAGCCGAAAAGAACCGGAAATACGTGTCCGAGTCCCGCGCAAAGCCCTCCGACGTATCCGCCGAAAAGAGCCGCGTTCTCGAGCTCCGCGCCGGTAAGACCGACCGATTCCGCGACGTAACCGAAAAGAAGCCTTCCTCCGAGCGCGCAGACGAATCCCTTCATCATATCGCAGACGAAGGTGATAAGCCCCGTTCTGAGTCCGAAGGCTCTGAACATATTGGTCGTCCCGGGATTACCGCTGCCGACCGTCCTTATATCCCGATGCTTGAATCTCTTGGATATAAAAACGGCGAAATTGAAGTTGCTTAAAAGGTAGCAGGCAAGACCGTACAACGCATACTGCCATATTAACCGAGTCACTTTGAATTCCTCCGGATCCGGATTACTTTAATCCGTCGTCTTTCTCGCCCGACGAACGCACGAAAAGCTTCATCGGCGTTCCGCTCAGATTGAATGATTTCCTCAATTCGTTCTCGATATACCTCTTGTACGAAAAGTGCATAAGATTCGAATCGTTTACGAAAAGAACGAAGGTCGGCGGACGGGTTACGGGTTGGGTGATATACTTGATTTTGAGCCTTCTTCCGTTTTTGGAGGGAGGTTCGACAGCCGCCGTCATATCGGCAAGGACGTCGTTAAGAACGCCCGTAGAGGCTCTGAAACAGCTGTTTGCGTACACCTCGTCGATCATAGTCATAAGCTTCGGAAGCCTCTGACCGGTCTTTGCGCTCACGGTTATATACCTGAAATAATCCATAAACGCAAGGTCCGCGGCAAGTTTTTTCTTGTATTTTTCGATAGTGAAGGTATCCTTCTCGATAAGATCCCACTTGTTCAGAACGATGACCGTAGGCTTGCCCTGTTCGTGAGCGTAGCCCGCGATCCTTACGTCCTGCTCGGAAAGCTCTTCGCCCGCGTCGAGTACGACCAGACAGACGTCGCAGCGCCTTATCGCGCCCAAGGCTCTCATAACGCTGTAAGCTTCGACCGAAGCGTCCTCTATGCTGCGCTTCCTTCTGATTCCGGCGGTATCGATTATCGTATACTTCCTTCCGTCGTAATCGAAGGGCGTGTCGATTGCGTCGCGCGTGGTTCCGGCGATATTGCTGACTATCGTCCTGTCGTAGCCTAAAATACAGTTGGTGAGGCTGGACTTTCCGGCGTTGGGCTTACCGACGACGGCGATTTTAATCCGCTCCTCGTCCTCTTCCCCGTCCGTTTCGGGGAAATACCTTATAACTTCGTCGAGAAGATCTCCGACGCCCATAAGATGTTCGCTGGAAATCGGGAAAACATCCTCGCCTATTCCGAGAGAATAAAAATCGGAAAGGTCGAGATCCCTGAAATTATCTATCTTGTTGACTACGAGAAAAACGGGCTTTTCCGTCTTTCTTACGAGCGAAGCAACCTCGTAATCCTCGGAGGTGAGTCCGTTCTTTCCGTCTACGAAGAAAAGCACGACCTGCGCGAGATCGAGAGCAATTTCGACCTGACGGCGGATATGAACAGCCATTTTATCGTCGCTTTTAATCTGGATTCCGCCCGTATCGATGAGCGTAAACTGTCTGCCGAGCCATTCCGCGTCAGCGTAAAGCCTGTCGCGCGTAACTCCCGCCACGTCCAGAACTATCGACTTCCTGTCGCCCGAAACTTTATTGAAGAACGTGGATTTTCCGACGTTCGCTTTACCTACTATAGCCACGAAGGGTTTCATTTTTTCCGTTATCTCCGCGCGGATCCTCCGCAGACGAAGACTTTCTCCCGATTATCGATTTTCTTGTTGTTTTCCGCAAAATACGGATGCTCCCGAAGCTATCTCGTCAGAGCCTCGACGAGCGGAATTCCGCCCGTTTCGACGATTTCGATGTTTCTTTTTCCCGCCTTCCGAAGCTCGTCAACCGTCATTCCGTCGAGAAAAACGTTTTCGAACTCCCTGAGCATTACTCTCGGAAGCAGAACAGTCGCGTTCCCGGGCAGCTTTTTTATGGTTTTGAGAAGGTCGCCGCCCGTCAGAAGCCCCGTGACCGTAACCGATTCTCCGAAAAATTCGTTCTTCACCGCGATGACCGTCGCGTCGAGGTCGGGATAAAGACTCTTGATTTTCCCGACTTCCCTCGATATATAATCGAAAGCCGAAACGCCCGTCAGTATCGCGAAAGTCCCTTTTCTCGCTCTCGACGAGCCTTCGAGAGCCTCGCCGCAGTCGCGTTTGAGTTCGGTAAGAAGACCGACGCCGTTCTCGATCTGCTCGAAATCCCCGTAATACTCCTCGTCCGGAACCTCTATATCGGCTTTGACGTACATCTCGTCCGAGCAGAATACGAAATTCTCCCCGCGTTTTTCGCGGAAGGTCTTATTGAAAGCGTCGCAGCTCTCGATAGTGCGCCTCGCGGTTTCTTCGTCCACGGGTTTAACCTCCGCAAGCCCGTTTCTATGCCCGGTAAGCCCGACCGGAACCACAGCAAGACTCTTGACCTGCGGATAAAGATCTGCAAGCTCCCGCACCGTCTTCATAAGGACTTCCCCGTCGTTGATTCCGGGACACATAACCACCTGCGTGTGCATAACTATTCCCGCGTCGGCAAATCTCTTCAGAACGGGCATAAGGTCGGGAGCCTGAGGACGCCCGAGAAGATACTTCCTCACGGCTTCGTCGGTCGCGTGGACGGATATATAAAGCGGAGAAAACTTCCTGTCGGTTATCCGCGAAATCTCCTTCTCGCCGATATTCGTGAGCGTAACGTAGTTGCCCGTAGCAAAACTCAGGCGATAGTCGTCGTCCTTTACGTACAGCGTACGCCGAAGTCCTTTCGGGAGCTGGTCGACGAAGCAGAAAACGCACTTGTTCAGACAAGCCTTGGGGGTAAGATAGCAGTTGTCGGTAAAATCGACGCCCAGTTCCTCCCATTCGTCCTTTTCGATTTCGTAATCCTCGACGGTTTCGCCTCTCTTTACCGTCATAACGAATCGGTCGGCGTTGTCGTAATAGCTGTAATCCAATATATCGAGAGCTTCCTTTCCGTCGAAAGCAACGATTACGTCGCCCGCCCGAAGCCCTATCTCTTCGGCAATACTGCCTTTATCTACGCTTTTTACTGTTAACATAAACTTAAAAAAGGGCGCAACGCGCCCTTAGTCAAACAAAACGGTTATTGAATCCCGTAAGGCAGACGCACTGCTCCGATACGCAAAACGTCCCTGTTACTTCTTGACGGTCTTTGCCTGAGGGAAGGTAACGCCGAAGGTATCCACAGTCATATTAACGGTAATCGTGATGTTGGGAATCTTGACGGTCGTGGATTTTTCTTCGGTGGTCTTCATACTCTGCGAGGAGGTACTGAGTCCCATCATATCGGTGTAGAATACGGAAATCATCGAGGTCTGAGCGGGAATCTCGAGATCAACGACCTTCTCGTCGTTTTCTCCCGTCTTGTAAATCTTGCCGCTCATAGACTTAAGGGTTCCGAAAACGGCGTAATTACCGTCGTTTTTAGCCCAGGTGGACATACAGATGTACCAGGCGGTCGAAGCCGTGTCGAAACCGCTGACGCCGCTCGTCCTGCTCATAACGAGATTGCCGAGTTCGTGTTTGAGAGGGGTTTCGTCGTCCGCCATCCACTGATTGGCTTTGAATTCGCCTTTGATATAATAGTCCTTGCTGAGGACGTCGAGTTTGTTTTCGCCTTCGGCAAGCTTATAGCTGCCGCCGGAAATGTAGTAGAACGAATTGGTCTCTCTCGGAGAGGAGGAAACGCTTCCGCCGCTGATTACGCTGCCGTTATAGAAGCCTTCCTGAACGAGATTGACGAAATTGGTGACGGTGATGGGAGCTTTTTCGTAGTGAAGCTCGTAAACGAGCGTGAATTCTTTCTGAATATTATCCGAATCGGTATAGCTGAGCGTAACGGAAACTTCGGGATTTTTCGTGAGTTTAAGCATTTCTCTGTCGCTCATAAATCCGGAGGAACATCCGACGAGCGTAAGAGCAGCCATAATGACGGCAAGCAATAAAGCAACTTTTTTCATAAATAGCACCTCGTTAAAATTAAACTTCGTAATCGCAGGATACCGCTTTCTCCACCGCGGTCTTCATAAACGCCTTGACGGGCAGATGAACGGGATGCTCTGCGTAAACCGCAAGATCCTCCCTGCACGGAAGCGTAACGACGAGAGCAACGTCGAAGCTCCTTTCGCTCGCGAGAAAATCGCTACCCGCTTCGATATCCACAAGAAAATCAATCTTCCCCTTCATCGACATAAGCTTGTCGACGACGGCTTTTCTCGATTCCTCCGAAGAATCCTTAAGCTTATAAAGAACAACGTGTTTTACCATAACCCACTTCCTTTACAAAGTCCGTTCGCTTGCGTAAAGCGATACATTCCTGCCTATTATAACCTATTTCCCGCTTCGTGGCAAGTATTTCAAAGGAATTGACAGGAAATTTTTTTGCCCGAAAGATACGAAAGGACGCTCTCCGAAGGAAAATCTCCGCAAAGAGATACGCAGACGAGTCTTTGTACGGTTTCGCCGACGAGCCTGTTGAGCCGATAGTCGCCGTATTTGCAGTCGCCGACGATCGGAAGCCCCTTGTACGCGAGATGCGCTCTTATCTGGTGAGTGCGTCCGGTTTTCGGTCTGACGAGAAGCGAGGAAATCTTCACGGCCTCGGATTGCTTTCCCCGGGACTTATCCGCATAAAAGACCGTGCTTCCTATAAGCTCGTATCCGGTAACGATTTCAAAGGCTCCGCGGACCTTTCTTTCGGTTACGCGGCACAAGCCCTTTTCCGGGTCTTTTATAAGATAATCGGACAGAACCGCGCTCCCTGCGGGATTTCCGAAAACGTCGGCTCTGTATTCCTTATCGATTCTTCTTTCTCTGAAAGCCTTCAGAAGCTCCGACTCGGATTCGTCGTTGAGAGCGAAAAGATTCACGCCTTTGGTATTCGTGTCCAGCCTGTGGACGGCGCGGACGGATCTTCCCAGAAGAGCCGAAAGTCTTTCCTCGAGAGAAAAGTCGCCCGCGGATTCTATTCCCGAAGGCTTGAAGGCGGCAAAAACGTTGTCGTCGGAATAAATCTCCCCCAGAGCCTCCGCAAAAACCCTTTCCGTTACGTAAAATCCGAGTTTCGAGCCTCGTTTTACGTCCGAATCCTCCCTGATTTTCACGCCGCCGAGCCGAACGTCGCCCTTCCTTAAAAGCTCCGCGGCAAAACCCTTCGAGCGTCCGAGAACGAACGACGCATAAGAAACGAGATTCGTATCCCTCCCGCATATAAACTCAAAGTATTTCATTTCTCCGCATAAAATCCTCCCTTAACGGCCTGAAAGCCGCAGTAGTTTCCGGATACCGACTGCGGCTTTCTGTATTATATCACGAATCGGAGATTATTGCAAGGGGCAATCTTTATCGGCGCTCGCCCGACTTTCTCCGTCCGTGTTGTGCAAAGGAGACGACGACCTTGCTTCCGAAAACCCGCTCGCGGGGAAAACGGTCCGGCTTTTCCGTCTCCCCGCTTCGGGAAAAAAGGAGGATATCGAAACTTTTCAGTCGCTTTGTCTCGAGGTATTGGCTTGGTTATGCGTTTTGCCGGCGTTTCATCTGCGGATTCACCGCTCCGCGGATTTATCCGCCGATTTATCGCTTTGTCTTATATGCAGATTTACGGTTTTCGTTTTACGGGTTGATTTATCGCTCGGTTTTATTGCGACGAACCCTTTCCGCGTTTAAGAATTCTGCGAACTCTGCGCAGTCTTTTCGTAAAGGTAGTATTTTATGGTTATTCCGTTCTTTTCGGCAACGCCGTCGATATACGCCATCGTCTGGTTGGAATGAATGGCGAAACCTATTCCGTCCGCAGAACCCTCGGCTATCTTGGAGGTAACTACGCCCATACAGTAGCCTACGGAATTGAAGATGGGACCGCCGCTGTTTCCGTGATTGACCGCGGCGTCGGTCTGAATGTATTCCTGCGAATCGTTGACTACGCCGATGTTCGTGACCGTACCCGTCGCGACGGAGATCCCCAGTCCTTCGGCGTTTCCGATAACGACTGCGGATTGTCCCATTACCACGCAGTCCGAATCCATAAACGTAACGTAAGAGAATTCCGCGGGATTTTCCTTGAATTTCATAACCGCCAGATCGAGGTCGAGGTCGTAGGCGATTACGCTCAGCTCGTAATACGCGTCCGAATTCTTGAATTTTCCGAGAAGCTTTCCGTAAACCATAGTCTTCTTGGTTTCGCCTATTCCCCATACACTCGTGATCTTATCGTAGGTCACGACGTGCGCGTTGGTTATAAGGTAGCCTTCTTCGTTTATAACGAAAGCCGAGGCCGTCGCGCTGAACTGACTGGTCTGGTCGGCGTATGCGGCTTTGTAGCAATAGACCTCGATAATCGCGTCCTGATTCTTCTTCCATACGACCGAACCTATATCGGCGGTACCTCCGTTGATGTCGTACTGATAATCGATTTTATCCACGACTTTTTTTACGACGTCGTCGCTTACATTCGCAATCTGTTCGTTATAGTCTTTTTTAAGGCTGTTGGCGAGGTCGTTATAGGCGACCGTGGTCACGGACACCATAATAAGCCCCAGTATAAGCACGAATACTACCGTGATTATTATAATATTCTTCTTGATGGCTCCGACTTTCCTGTCGATCATCTCCTCCATACGAAGTTCGTCGCTCGGATTCTCTCCGAAAAAGTCGTATCCGTAATTGTTGCCGTTCCTGTCCATAAACATAGTTCCTGCTTTTCGTATATATTGATAAGGCTTAACGCGCGTCTGTCTTATGTTTCCTATTATAACCCGTAAAGTTAAACCCATATTAACCTCGTTTTTAATTATCGAAACATTACCCTCTTTTCGCTTTATTTCCTGAAAAATTTACCTCCTCCGACAAAAATCGGGATTGTCCCGAAAATCCTCCCTGCGGGCTTTTTCAGAGCCGATTTCCGTTAAAAGCGGTTCCGTCCGGATAAAGGCGTTTTAATCCGAATAAAAGCATTTTCCGCCGGATTAAAAGCAGTTTCCGTCCGAATCCTCGGAAAGAACGGTTTTTCTGCCTTAACAGCGGTTTTTCCGCCTTAATCTCGGGTAAAAGCGGTTTTTCGCGCCGTAAATCGTCATAATAACCCCTGAAGGCTTTTTTTACTTGACACGAAGCCGCCTTCGGATTATAATGTGATATAATACTTGATATCGCTCGACCGCAAGAAAGATTTATTTCGGCCGAAGGGTAAACGGCAAGGAAGAGCTTATCGAAGGAAAAGGGGAATGAGGAAAAAGAGAAAAGCCGTCGGCAATGAAGGATTTACTCTTATAGAAATGCTCGTAACCATCGTAGTCCTCGGGATCTGCGTTTCTTTGTTGTGCTCTTTATTTTATTCCCTTTACGTCGTCAAGGACAATACCTTCACCGACGCCGAAACCGAAGACGCCGTGAGTATAGTTTCTGCCTATATTTCATCGGCTTTCGATTATTACGATAAACAAAACTGTCTTTTCGACGTAGTTCAATATAAAGCATCCGATAATTCAGGCGAAAATTCCGCTTCGATTCCCATAGACGCCGCAAAAAAGCCGAAAGACGGTTCTCCGGTTCTGGTTTTTTATAATAAATCGGAAACGACCGAAAGTGCGACCTATACGCCCGTTTTTTCGATTTATCTGTACGAAAACAACGTTTCGGGCGAAAGACTTTTCGTCTGTCGGGACAATGAAAACGAGCGGCCCTTTACCTATACCCTGCCGAAAAGACTTACGGACGTGGATTTCACGGCTTACGACAAGGACGGGAATAAAACGAACGCAATAAATCCGACTCACGAATCCACTCTTCTGAAATGCGAAATCCAATTCACGGACACGAAGGGCAAAACCTCGGTCAGAACGATAGTCGTTTCGAAGAAAATAACCTTTACGAATTAACGGAAAACCGCCCGGAAGAAACGATTCCGCAAGGAAAATCGATTCGGGGAAATCGGGTCCGAGCCGAAAGTCGTTTATGAAAAGACGATTCGGGGCTGTGAATCGTTTAAGGAAAATCGCCGTAACAAGACAATAAGGAGCGTCTATGCAAAACGTATATATAAGCGTCAATCCGTTTGAAAAGAAAATGAACGTTCTTTTCTCTCAGGCTGAAGGAGATCTTTCTTCGGTATCCATATTCCCGCTTCCCCTCAACAAGGGCTGCTACGGGGGCTACTGCAAATACGAAGAGGTCTTTACCTCCGCTCTTACCGAGCTGCTCCGCATAAACGATATTCCAGAAGCGAACATATCCATCGCCGTTCCTTCGGGCGACGTCTGTTTCGACTTCATAACCATACCCAACGTCGGAAGCGCGCGTAAAAACGACGACCATTACTTCGCGGAAATATCGGCTATGTATCCCGAAATCAAAAAGCCCGAGGATATAAGCACCTCTCTCGTCCGCAACGACAAGAGTTTCTGCGTATACAGATATTCCCTGTTCGGAGCGGAGAATTACGAGATCATGAACGATTTCTTTATGGATACCAACCATTCTATGGAATTCGTTACCTCCTGCGTAATCGCGAGCGGCTCGCTCGTTTCGACCTTCGCGGGTGGCGGAAAAGGTCTTTTTAACCGCGACAATACCTACGAATTCGTGAATATCCGCAGAAAACATACCGAAATCGTGCTTATTTCGGAGAATCGGATTTTCGCGGTGAATACCGTTCCCTTCGGAACGGACGCTTTGAGGGATTTTTCGCAGAGTGATTTCGTCGATTACCGCTCGTTTTCGAGAATAGACGAGGCTTTCTCGGACTTCTGGCACTATTACAACGCCTACCGCCTTCATATAAGCGAACTCGGACTTCCCGCAGCGAAAAGAAGTCTGTTCCTCGCTCCGAAAAACTACGCTCAGATAGGCGAATATCTCACCGCGAGCAGCGATCTCAACTGGTCGCTTCTGGAGCTTCCCGCGCAGTATAAACCCTTCGCGGACAACCTCGAACTCATAGGTTTGTACCTCGGAAAGGTTCCCGCGGACTTCAACTTCGTAGTAAACGAAAAGCCTAAATCACTGCTTTCGAAATAAAGAAATTTCCGAACGGAACGGATACGGAAAAACGAGGATTTCCCGATGAAAAAAACAAGGAAAAAACTCAATAACCGAGGCTTTACGCTTCTCGAAGTGCTTGTCGCGATAGTCATTATCGGCATAATCGGGACGGGCGTGCTTTCGATTTGCGTTTCGTCGGTCAAAACCTCGCTCAAAACCTCCCGAACCGAAAACGCCGCCGCTTACGCCGGAAACATCAACGAAATCTGGCTCTGGCATAAACGATATAATCCGCAGAAACTCTCTTCGGGCGAAAAAGCCTTTCAGACCTTCCATTATTCGCTCGCAAGGTTTATTTTTACGAACGAATATAATCCGAATGACGAAAATTCCGACCCCGAAATCTATACTTGTCTTCGTACGGAAAGAAACAATGGTTCCGATATAAAGGAAAAAACCTGTTTCGTCGTGTATTTCGACTCGTCCTGGAAGCAGCTGAAAGTGCCGAATACCGACGAAGAATCGGACGACGTTTCTTACAGCATAGTCATAACTTCGGGTTCGGTTTCGCAAGGCGGCTCGGTTCTTTCTGCGAATTCGCCCGAATCGATAAGAATCGAGATTTATACGGGCTTCGTGGACCCGTCGCAAGAAACAGAATATAATTCGATAAAAGCCGACGGGGAAAGACTCATCGGGACTTACTGACCGAACGAAAAAGACCGAAAACCACCGAAGAAACGACAGAAAACCACTTATGGAAAACTTACGGACAATAACCGTTTTTTAACG
Source organism: uncultured Eubacteriales bacterium (assembly GCA_900544545.1). Lineage (GTDB taxonomy): Bacteria > Bacillota > Clostridia > Christensenellales > CAG-314 > UMGS692. The sequence goes on along the minus strand of UQVY01000018.1, from coordinate 4,784 downwards.
GGAAAGCTTATCGGACTTATAACGAAAAACCAATCGAAAAACGAAAATGAGAAAATCAGGACATATCCGAAACCGAAATAAAAACGACCGTAAACGGGAAAAAGGCTTCGTTCTCGCGGAGGCTTTGGTGCTTATCGTCATTTTTTCGATAATAGGGACGTCGATTATGGCTCTGTGCTATCGGAAAGTCTTTTCCGCGGCGCGCAACAAGACCTCTATGACCGAAAAAACCGCGCTTTATCAGGCGTCGGAATTCGTTCTCGACTCGGTCAGATCCGCAGTTGAAACCGTAGCAAACTCCTCTGACGGCTCGGCTGATCCTTTTTCCTCTTCTCGGTTCACAATCCACGTCAACTACGAAAATACGGACGGTTCGGGCGAAAATTCGGATAACGAAGCGGTGACGATTGATGAATATTCCTGCATACCGAAAGACGGAGAAACGAATACGTATACGGTTTCGTTTACCGCGACTTACGGGACGACGAGTCTTAAAGTTACCGCGGAGATAAAGGCGGTTTATTCAAGCGAAGGTTCTTCCGATTTAACGGCGAAAGTTTCGATTACCCGATGGGAATGGGAATACCACGCGACAATCGAGGAGGAATCGGCCGGAGCGGAAGAAGAAACCTGAAACGACGGAACGTAAAATTACGGGCAACGGATTGAATTATGGATAAACTTATCGACACTCTTTATCTGATTTTGTCGGGCGTTATGGGATTGGTTTTCGGAAGCTTTCTGAACGTCCTCATTTACAGGCTCCCGAACGGTATGAATATAGCTTTTCCGGCTTCTCATTGTCCCGAATGCGGAAAGAAGCTCAGATGGTATCACAATATCCCCGTGTTTTCGTGGATTTTTCTGGGCGGAAAATGCGCCTTCTGCAAGAAACCCATTCCCGCGAGATACACCGTCGTAGAGCTTCTCAACTGCATTCTGTGGATTTTCTGCTATATGAAATTCGGACAGAGCGTTTTCTCTCCGGTAGCTATGCTTTTCGTGTCCTGCCTCATAACGATAGGCTTTATCGACAGCGAATATATGATTATTCCCGACAGCCTCAGTATAACCGCAGCCGTACTCGGAATAGTCGCGTGCGTATTTTCGGACGGAAGTCTTCTATGCGTATGGTGGGAAAGGCTTATCGGCGGAGTCGGCGGCTTTCTTTTAAGCCTTCTGCTTCTCGTGGCCGCGGAAAAGGTCTTTAAAAAAGAGGCTTTCGGCGGCGGCGACGTGAAACTCATAGGAGCGGCGGGATTGGTTCTGGGCTATAAATTACTGCTGCTGTCGGTATTTATAGCGGCGGTCTTCGGATTGGTTTTCGCGCTTATAACCCGCTACAAAGGCAGGGATTCCGAAGGCAGACTTCCCTTCGCTCCGTTTCTTTCCGCGGCGATGATTTTCTCGCTCTTCCTCGGGAATCTGACTCTCGACGCGTATATGTCGCTTTTCGGCGTGTAACCGCGCGTCCGATTGAAAATCACCGTGCCGCGATATAAACGCGCGTATCGCTTTTTCGCAATAAACATTGACTTACAGGAGAAACGATGGAACGATATTCTTACGTCGCAGTGGACTCTCACAAGAAAAGAATCCGCGGACAGATACTCGCTCAGGACGAAAAACAGCTCTCGGATCTTCTCTTTAATCTGGATCTGTATCTCGTTTCCTGCAAAAAACTGAAAACAACCACGCCCAACTCGTTCTTTACGCTGTCCGGCTCCATCAAAATCAAAGATATCGCCGTTTTCTGCAAACAGTTCGGAACGATGATCAATTCGGGCGTATCCATAGTCGAAACGCTCGAATCCCTGTCCGTTCAGCCCGCTTATCCGCAGATGATGAGACTTACTCTTCAGCAGGTTTTAGGCGACGTAACCTCCGGACTCCTTCTTTCCGAGGCTATGAGCAAACACAAGAAAATCTTTCCGGAATTCTTCCTTTCGATGATTTCGGTCGGCGAAGCGAGCGGAAAACTCGACACCGTATTCCTCAATATGGGCGATTATTACGACAATCAGGTCCGCATTAAATCGAAAATGATCTCGGCGATAAGCTATCCCGTATTCCTCCTCGTTATGACGATAGGCGTAGTCGCGATTATTTCGTTCGTAGTCGTTCCGCAGTTCCAGAAGGTCTTTGCCGAACTCGGTCAGGAGCTTCCGCAGATCACGCAGATGGTCTTCGACTTCGCGGAATTCGTCAAGAACAACTGGATGGTCATCGTGCTTGTCGTTTTCGGCGTAATCATAACGATTATCGCTCTCAAACGGACGAAAAAAGGAAAGTATTTCTTCGATAAACTGGCGGCGAATTTCTTCCTCTCGAAGGGAGTCATCTCGGCGGGCTTCGCGGCAAGATTCGCGAGATGTTTCTCCCTCCTCCTCAGCAGCGGTATGCAGGCGGTTCCGGCTATGGAAACCCTCTCCACGCTTCTCGGCAACGCCTTTTACACCGACCGTTTCGTTCAGTCCATCACCGACGTGAAAAACGGCGTCACTCTTACGAAAGCCTTCAGAAAAACCGGAGTTTTCCCGCCTATGCTTCTTCAGATGGTCGCAATCGGCGAAAGAACGGCGCAGATAGAAGAAATGCTCACCAAGACTTCTTCGATTTTCGAGCAGCAGCAAAGCGAAGCCATAGACAGAATGACCGCCTCCCTTCAGCCTATTCTTCTTATGATAATAGCGGTTTTCGTTCTCGTCGTGCTTCTCGCGATATTCCTTCCGCTTATGGATATGACAAAGAATCTCGGCTGACCGGCGGACAAGAGCCGTACTTCGGCGGCAAAAGCCAACGGACGGGAAATATATCGTCGTCTTCTCCGTATAATCGGAAATCCGCGATTGTTTCCCCGAACGAAGGGAATCCCGACGCGTAAAAAAGCAACCCGACAATAAGAATTCCGACGACAGAAGTCGGATTCGAGCAGGACAATCAAACAATGAAATACACTTTATCGATAGTCAAGACCTTTGCCGATAAAGGTCTTATCAAGAAATCGGACGTGGACCGCATCGTCAAGGCTTCGGAAAGCCGCGGAATCTCTCCCGCAAGGATTATGGTCGCGGAAGGTCTGGTTTCGGAAAACGAACAAGCCCGCGTTATGGCGGAATATATGGGACTTCCCTTCGAGGAATTCGATATGCTCTTTATCAACAAGGACATAAGAGCGCGGGTTTCCAACCAGTTCCTCAAAAGACACAGAGTCGTCCCCATAGACGTGGACAACGACGGAATTATGACCGTCGCGGTAGCCGATCCTACGGATTTCCATTCGATTTCCGCGTTGAACTGCGTTACTGCCGCGCCCAAAAGACTTATCGTCTGTAATCCCGTAAAGATAGACAATTACGTTTCCTCTCTTTTCGCCTCGGGAAATACCTCTATGGCTATCGGCGACCTTACCGCCGAAACCGAAGCCGTCGCCCAGAAGGACAGGGAATCTCAAAATCAGGAGGAGGACTCCACGGTCAACGCGCCCGCCGTCCGCCTCGTGGATTCGATTATCCGCGAAGCCATTCCTCTCAGAACGAGCGATATTCACATCGAGCCTTACGAATTCAAGGTCCGCGTAAGATACCGTATCGACGGCGACCTCGTTGAGAAATTCGACTTCCCGACCACCTCCTATCCCGCCGTTCTCGCGAGAATCAAGATTCTTTCGGGAATAAACATAGCCGAAAGACGTATCCCTCAGGACGGCCGTATAGAAATGACTATCGCCAACGTCGAATACGATTTCCGTGTTTCCACCCTTCCGACCGCCCACGGCGAAAAGGTCGTTATCCGAATCCTCGACAAAAACGCCTTCGCTATGTCTCGGAACAAGCTCGGTTTCTCCGAAAGAGAAAACCTTATGATAAACCGGTTCCTCGCTCAGCCCCACGGAATCATTCTTCTGACCGGTCCCACGGGAAGCGGTAAGTCCACGACTCTCTATTCCTTCCTTCAGGAACTTAACAAGCCGTCGGTCAATATAATTACCGTCGAGGACCCCATAGAGTACACGATTCCGGGCATAAATCAGGTTCAGGTCAACAACAAGGCAGGTCTTACCTTCGCTTCGGCTCTGCGTTCGATTCTCCGTCAGGACCCGAATATCATTATGATAGGCGAAATCCGAGACGAAGAAACCGCCTCGATAGCTACGAGAGCCGCAATCACCGGACACCTCGTTTTCTCTACCCTTCACACCAACGACGCCCCGGGAAGCATTACCCGTCTTCTCGATATGCACATAGAGCCTTATCTGCTTTCCGACGCCCTCGTAGGCGTTATTTCGCAGCGACTCGTGAGGAAACTCTGTCCGCACTGCAAGGAAAAGGTTCTGACCGGTCCGAATCTTACGAAATCTCTCGGGCTGGACGCTCCCACCGAAATCTACGAGCAGCGCGGCTGTAAATTCTGCAATTACACGGGTTACAGAGGAAGAACGGGCGTTCACGAGGTCCTCGCGATAAACGAACCGCTCAAAGCCGCTATTGCCGAGCAGCGCAACCTCGACGACCTCCGCGCAATCGCTATGGACGGCGGTCTTATTCCGCTCTGGGATTCGGCAAAAGCCCTCGTCCTCGACGGAACCACGAGCGTTTCCGAACTCCTCTCCATTACGGAAAAGTAATTCCCCCCGCTTTCTTTCAAGAAAGTGGAGCAAAGAACTTCACTCGCTTCGCCCGACCGCAGAGATTCGCTCGTTATAAGAGGAGTAAGTCACCTATACTTCATCGGGCGAACGCCCCCAATGGGTCCAGCGTCACGCTATGCGGTCTGCTAATTCG
>UQVY01000017.1 GCA_900544545.1 uncultured Eubacteriales bacterium | reverse complement strand
GAACTGAATATAGCGTACATAGCCGCTTGGTTTTCAAAAGAAATCAGGCGGCTATGTACCTGAATGGAATGGGAGTAACAACCATCCAGTACGAGCTTGAGAAAGCGGGACGGCTGACGGCGCTGGGAAAGGAGCGGTGGTTTGCATCGTACATTTCGAAAATACTTCGCAATTCCTTTTACTGCGGCATCATAACCTACCACAAGGAATATACGCCTGATTTCCTGAAGCAGAAGAAAATCAAGAATTACGGTGATTCGGAGTATGAAGACGAAATCGTTATAACCTATAATTTTACCGACAGCCCTGAACGGCTGAAAGTCAATAAGGAGCAAATTTTACAGGAAGAAAAACAAATACAACGAGCGAAACACTCTTTTTCTTTTAATTCAGGTTCGACCATTTTGGCAGACTCTCCACCAATCGAGTCGGTTCGTAAGTCTTTTATTGCGGACCGACTTTTTTGTGTTTACATTTCTCGGAAATAATGATATAATATGTGCGGAAAAACGAATAACACGAAATTTTACAGAGGTATGCAACAGTGTCGAGTAAAGAATATTTAGCCTATATTTCGGAGCAATTGTCCGGATTGGACGTATCGTACAGAGCGATGATGGGAGAATATATCGTATATTACCGCGGGAAAATAGTCGGCGGCATATACGACGACCGATTGCTCGTCAAGCCCGTCGAATCTGCGGTCGCTCTTATGCCCGACGCGTCTTACGAAATACCCTATAAGGGCGCGAAAGCAATGTTGTCTGTCGGCGACGTCGACGATAAAGAATTTATCGCGAAATTGTTTGAATCTATGTACGACGAACTGCCTTTGCCGAAAAAAAGAAAATAAAGCCGTTTTCGGGAAGAAAAAATATATTTCGTAAAGAAAATTTTCCGTTTCGTCGGAGAATAAAATAAAATGAAAAAAACCGTAAGAAAAAATAAAGTTTCGGAGGCGGAAATCTGCGGATTCAAGGTAGAAATCACGCGGAAAAACATATCCGTTCTGCGGCTGAGAATCTGCCGCCCGAATGCGGAAATAAAAGTCAGCGCGCCTTTTTTCACTTCGAACGAAGCGATTTTCAGGTTCGTCTCGGGGAAATTGAATTGGATAAGGGAAAAACGCGCCGAAGTTCTGGCTCTGCCGCGGTATCTTCCCGCTGAATACGAGGACGGAGAATCCTTTTGTTTTTTCGGCGAAAGGCTCAGACTTTCCGTGCGCGAAGGCAAAAAGCGGTCTTTTTCGGTTTCGGACGGCGAAGGAATTCTGACCGTTCTGTCCGGCGACGAGCTTCCCGTACGCGAAAAGGTCTTTTTTTCGGGAATGAGAAACCTTCTCCGCGAGAAAATTTCCGACCGCCTTCCCTTCTGGGCGGGATTAACCGGACTGTCCCCGAGCGGATTTACCGTCAGGAAAATGAGGAGCCGATGGGGTTCGTGCAGCCGCCGGACGAAAAGGCTCTGCTTTAATTTCAGTATGGTTCACAGAAAGCCCGAGCTTCTCGATTATCTCATTCTTCACGAAATCGCGCATCTGCGTTTTTCGGGACACGGGAGCGATTTCTGGGGATTCGTGTCCTGTTTTATGCCCGATTGCAAGGAAAGACGCAGGGAATTGAGGCGCGAATACTGATTTTTTAGTTGGTTTCCGACCGTGATTTATCCGTAAAAAACGAATGTTTTTATACTCTTTTTAAGTCGTTTTTATAAATTAACTCATTATTGACTTACTCGGGATTTTTTCCTTTCATAGCTGTATAATATTCTATTATGGATAGAAATTTGGCAGTCAGAATCAATGAATTGAGGATAGAAAACAATCTTTCCCAGATGGAACTTGCGAGTAAAACCGGGATTCCGCAGGCGACCATCGCGAGATACGAACTCGGTAAGTCGCTTCCGAATTCCGAAAGAATAATAGTGCTTTGCAGTTTTTTCGGCGTTTCGGCGGATTATCTTCTCGGGCTTGAGGACAATTCCGATCTTCAGACTAAAACAAGAAAAAGAGGCAGAACGAAAAAAGAGAGCGAATGAGCCGCAGGAGCGATTTCACGGCGGGCGGACGAAGGGAGTAACGGAGGTATCCGCAGGTCCGTTTAAGGGCGTGGAATTGTCGTCGCGGTTTTTTTCGCGAATCTGCCGCGGAGCTTATCGCACGGACGAAAAGCCGCAGCCGCGGTTTTTTTCCGATGCGGAGAGTCCGCCGATTTTCGTGTCCGACGGAATTTATTCGTCGGATAGGTTTTCTTTAAGCTTTTTTTATTCGGACAAAGCGTTCAAAAAAGATTTTTTTTCGGCGTCGGGGGCTTTTTTTGTGATATTACGATTTTTGGGAGAAAAAACTTTTTTTTCGTAACGGAGGATATTTCCGCGGAGTTTCCGATTATTTTTATATTCCGTTGCAAAAAGCCGCGGGATTTGTTATAATTTAACCCGAATGCGGAATAAGTTTCGGTACGGGCGTTTTTTGCGTTCGTAAGGAAATCGGAACGAAAATACGGAGGCGGCGGAGCTGTCGGAGGGTTTGAGGAATGAAAAATCGCGGGAATTCGGGTGCGGAATACGTTTTCGGGGAAATGCCCGTCCGGAGAGCGGTTTTGCGGCAGGTTCTTCCGGCGGTCGCGGCACAGCTCATCGCGATAATCTACGGTTTTGCGGACACTTATTTCGTCGGACTTCTGGACAGGCCCGAGCAGACGGCTGCGCTTACGGTGGCGTCGTCGTCGTTTCTTATGCTCACGGCCGTTTCCAATCTTTTCGGCGTAGGCGGAGCGGGAATGATCGCGCGGCTCATCGCCCGAGGAAAACGCGACGAAGCCGGGAAGGTTTCGGCTGCGGCTTTTTCGTCGGGAATTGCGGCTTCTCTGGTTTTTTCGCTTATATACGCGGTTTTTTCGGGCGGAATCCTTACTCTCTGCGGCGCGAAGGCCGATACGACGGAGGCGGCTTACGGCTACGTTTTCTGGACGGTGATAATCGGCGGTCCCTTCAACGTCGCGGCCACTCTCTGTGCGAATCTCGTCCGCGCGGAAGGGAAATCCTTTGCGGCTTCGGCGGGATTGTCCTTGGGCGGGCTTCTGAACGTACTTCTCGATCCGTTTTTCGTTCTTCCCGAATATCTGGATTTAGGCGCGACGGGCGCGGGACTTGCGACGGCAATATCGAACGCGGTTTCGGCGGTATTTTTCGTGATATTCATAATTCTCGGGCGGAAAAATTCCGTTTTGCGGCTTAAACCCGACTCTTTCCGCTCCGTAACCTCCTCTCTGAAAGGAATAATAGGTATCGGGCTTCCGTCTGCGGTTCAGTACGCTCTGACGGTCGTGGCGGTTTCGGCTCAGTCGGCTTTTATGGCGAAATATTCCACCGAGGCGGTCGCCGCTATGGGAATAGTCAAGAAGCTCGATACGCTTCCGCTTTATTTTTCGATAGGCGTTTCCAACGGACTTCTGCCTCTTCTCGCATACAATTTCGCTTCGGGCGATAAGGACAGAAGGCGTAGGATTTTTCGGTTCGGAACGGCTTTATCGGCGGGCTTTGCCGTTGTCTGCGTAATAATTTACGAGATTTTCGCGCCTTTGCTTGCGGGGATTTTCATTTCGGACGCGATGACCGTCGGATACGCGGCGGATTTTCTCAGGAGAATGGTAACGGCTATGCCGCTTATGGCTGTGTGTTACCCGATGATAATTCAATTTCAGGCTGCGGGACGGGCTAAGGAGGCTCTTATAGTTTCGGTTTTGCGTAAGGGCGTGATAGACGTCCCGATAATGTTTCTTTTCGACGCGATAAGTCCGATGTACGGCTGTACGCTCGTGCAGCCCGTAGTGGACGCGATTTCGCTTTTTGTAGCCGCGGGAATATACCTGTCGCTCAGACGTAAGAACGAGATGTAAGAATCGCTGGGTTTTTTCGCAGCAAGATGTAAAAAATCCTCGTTTTTCGCGTTGACCGAAACGAAAAAAATAATTCCGGACAAAGAATTCCGAACACGGAAAAATTATCTCAAACGCAGGAAAAAATAATTCCGAAAAACGGGAAAATTTATCCAAAACACGGAAAAAATATTTCGGACACAATCTGAAGGAAAAAGTTTATTCCGGACGCAATTGAAAGAAAAATATTCCTAAGGCAGTCTGAAGGAAAAAATATTCCGAAGGGAGTCCGGAGGAAGAAATTTATTTCAAACGCAGAAAGATTATTTCAAATGCAGAAAGAATTTATTTCAAGTGCGGAGGAATTCGGGATTCGGATTAAAACGGAGGGATTCGGACTATGGTCGAAAAAATAAAGAAGCGGATTTTAACTTTGTCCGAGCTTACGGGGGAAATTTTTTCCTGTCCTTTGTGCGGGCGGGAGATTTTCCGGTCGGACGAAAGCGGGCTTTGTCCCGAATGTCTCGGAAAGCTTACTTTTATCGGCGACGGGGAATGTATTCGCTGCGGGCGGCAGCTTCCCGACGGATACGGCGTTTTCTGCGGCGAATGCGAAGGAATTTTCTGCGAGCAGATAAGGTGCGTCACGATTTACGACGATTTTTCCAAGCGGCTCGTACTCGGGCTTAAAGCCGAAAAGCAGGTATATTTTGCGGAAATAATGGGCGATTTTCTTTTCGGAAAGCTCTCGACTCTCGACTGGAAAGCCGATATGGTTACGGCCGTACCGACCTATCGCGAAGGGAAGAAATATTTCAACCACAGCGAACTTATAGCCAGAAGGCTTTGCGCGGATTCGGGGCTTCCATTTTCGTCGGAGCTTCTGAAAATCCGGAAAATCGAAGGTCAGGAAACCAGGAATTATCGGCAGCGGCTCCTTAACGTCAAGGGCGTTTTCGGCGTAAATTCGGACGACTTCGCGGATAAGTCCGTGATTCTCGTCGACGACGTGCGAACGAGCGGCGCAACCCTCAACGAAGCCGCAAAAACCCTTATAACCGAAGGAAACGCCGCGCGAGTCTACGGACTTACTTTTGCTTCCACTTCCTTTCGAGAACCGGCGTGACGCTGGACCCATTAGCTTCGCGTAGCCGAACAGATTCCGACACGGAAAAGTCTGTTCGCCGAATTTACTTATCGGAAAAACGGTAAATCGGATAAGCGTCCGCCCGATAAAGTAAAGAGACTTGTTTTCTTATAAAGGACGACTCGTTTTCTTATAACGAGAGAATTTCCGAGATCGGGCGAAGCGAGTGAAGTTCTTTGTCCCGCTTTCTCCGAAAGAAAGCTGGCGTCAGGCTTGGCTGTCTGTTAATCCGGACTTTCAGAATTGTTTGGACGTCGCGAAGCCGGTGGGTTCAGCGTCACGCTGGGAAAAACGAAAAAATTGGCGGGGATATATGCTTTAAAAGTCTTGTCAAAACGGCAAAAATATTATATAATAGGTAAGCGTTCTTCGTCGTGGTTTTGTTATGGCGGGGGATTGCGGCGTATTGGAGAGATGTCAGAGTGGCCGAATGAGCACGATTGGAAATCGTGTGAACGGGAATAACCGTTCCGAGGGTTCAAATCCCTCTCTCTCCGCCATTTACCTGACCGGAAGCGGAAGCTTTCGGCCGAAGGTAACGATAAGGCGTTGAAGGAAAGAGTAATCGCAGACCGTTCAACAGAGAAGGGAAGTCGAGGCTGGAAGCTTCCCCTGAAGCAGGCGCGACGAAGACCGTTCCGGAGCCGTGCGCGAAAAGGCTTTTTTGGAGCCGTTAAGCGTGCCGTTTGTCCGCGAGAAGGGCTTGATTGGAGTTAAAAACAAGGTGGAACCGTGCAGAGACGCACCCTTGACCGAAAGGTCGAAGGTGTTTTTTTATATATAATCAAATACAGTCAGGAGGATGCTGAAAATGAAAATAATAATGCACGACGGATCGATAGGCGAATATACTTTTGAGGACGAGATAGGCAGGAATTCTCTGCGTCATACCGCGTCGCATATACTTGCGCAGGCGGTCAAGCGTCTTTATCCCGAAACGAAGCTTGCGATAGGTCCTTCGATCAAGGACGGATTCTATTACGATTTTGACAGGGAGGAGGCGTTTACGGACGCGGATCTCGAGAAAATCGAAGCCGAAATGAAGAAGATAGTCAAGGAGAATCTTAAACTCGAGAGATTTACTCTTCCGAGAGAAGAAGCGATAGCTTTTATGAAGGAAAAGGGCGAGCCTTATAAGGTCGAGCTTATCGAAGACCTTCCCGAAGGGGAAACGATAAGCTTTTTCAGGCAGGGCGAATTCACTGATCTGTGCGCCGGTCCTCACGTAACCTATACTTCTGCGGTCAAGGCTCTCAAGCTCACGTCGATTGCGGGCGCGTACTGGAGAGGAAGCGAGAAAAACAAAATGCTCACCCGTATTTACGGAACGGCTTTCGCGAACAAGACCGAGCTTGACGAATATCTCACCCGTATGGAGGAAGCAAAGAAGCGCGACCACAGAAAGCTCGGAAAGGAACTCGGACTTTTCAGGATAATGGACGAAGGTCCGGGCTTCCCGTTCTTCCTTCCGAAGGGACAGGTTCTCAAGAACGTTCTCATAGATTACTGGAGAGAGGTCCATACTGCTGCGGGCTACGTCGAGATTTCCACGCCCATTATGCTCAACAAGGCTCTCTGGGAGCAGTCGGGACACTGGGATCACTATAAGGACAATATGTATACGACGGAAATCGACGATACGACCTTCTGTATAAAGCCGATGAACTGTCCGGGCGGACTTCTCGTCTATAACTGCGAGCCGCGCTCTTACAGGGACCTTCCGATGAGGATAGGCGAACTCGGACTCGTCCACAGACACGAGAAATCGGGCGCGCTTCACGGGCTTATGAGAGTACGCTGCTTCACGCAGGACGACGCGCATATCTTTATGACGGAGGAGCAGATTACCGACGAAATAATGGGCGTTGCGCGTCTTATCGACGGAGTTTATTCGCTTTTCGGCTTTAAGTATCACGTCGAACTTTCGACTATGCCGGAGGATCACATAGGAAGCGACGAGGATTGGGAAATGGCTACCTCCGCGCTCAGGAACGCTCTCGATAAACTCGGACTCAAGTACGCGGTAAACGAAGGCGACGGAGCATTTTACGGACCGAAGATCGACTTCCATCTCGAAGATTCCATCGGAAGGACGTGGCAGTGCGGAACCATTCAGCTTGATTTCCAGATGCCGATGAGATTCAACGCGGAATATACGGGAAAGGACGGACTCAAGCACAGACCGATAATGATCCACAGAGTCTGTTTCGGTTCGATAGAGAGATTCATAGGTATTCTTATCGAGCATTACGCGGGGAAATTCCCTGCGTGGCTGGCTCCCGTTCAGGTCAAGATACTTCCGATTACCGACAGGAACAACGATTACAGCGACGAAATTCTCGGTCTTTTGAAGGATTGCGGAATTCGCTGCGAGGTGGACAAGCGTCAGGAAAAGACGGGCTTCAAGATAAGGGAAGCTCAGCTCGAAAAGGTTCCGTATATGCTCGTTATGGGCGATAAGGAGCAGGAGGACAAGACCGTAACCGTGCGTTACCGCGACACGGGCGCGAGCAAGACTCTTTCGCAGGAAGATTTCCTGACCGAGCTTCTCGACGCAATCAACAACAAGAAGTAAATCAGTCGGAAATATTTTTACGCGTTTATCGTGGAGGATATTCGGATTGATGACGGATATATAAAGATAATAATCTTAATCCCTCGGAGAAGCTCTTCGGGGGATTTTTTTGCGCTTTGATTCGGGAATTTTCATATAAAAAAGCACCTCCGAAGAGGTGCCTTTTTGTTTCAAATCGATACGAATCGGAATATTATTCTCCGATAGCGTTTATCGATCTGAAGTAGGTTCTGAAGAGGTAGTTGTCGTAGGAAGCGTTTACGGCTTTGCAGTAAACGTCTGTCGCGAGCTGACCGTCTTCGATGTGGTGAACGAAGTTTTCGTAGGTAAGAGTTCTGCCTTCGGAAGCGTAGCCGAGGAGGTCGGGGGCTTTTTCGCCGAGGAAGGTAATCTTTTCGAGAGCCGTGCAGCCGACGAAAGCCTTCACGCCGATCTGTTTAAGGGTAGCGGGAAGCACTACCGATTTAAGATCCTCGCGGTTAGCGAAGGCGTTTGCGCCTATAAGCACGATACCTTCGGGAACTACGATTTCCTTCGCGTTGCCGAAGCTGTAATAGAGGAGAGTCTTGTCCACGTTGGTTATCATATCGTTTTCTTCGGCGAGATAAGCGTAGCCTTCCTCGATAACGATTTCTTCGATATCGAAGCAGCCTTCGAATACCGACGAGAAGAGGAATTCGCACGCGCCGGAGCAGACGGTGATTTTTCTGAGGTCGTCGCAGTAAGAGAATACGCCGGAGCTTATCGCGGTCAGGCAATCGGGAAGGAGAACTTCGGTGATTTTGCTGCCCTTGAACGCGTTGCTGTAAAGCGTTTCCACGCTTCCGAAATCGAAGGACGCGATATTCGTATTCATAAACGCTTCGACGCCGATTTCGGTTACCTTACCGGTTACGACTTCCTTGACTGCGGAGTCCTTAAACGCCTGATGAGCTATGGAAGTAATCGAAGGCATTTCGACCTTTTCGAGGTTCGCTGCGTTCATAAAGATTCCTGTCGAGAGAGCGGTTACCGAGTCGGGAAGACGATAGTATTCGTTTTCGCTTGCGGTGGGATACTTGACGAGAGCGGACATATCCTTGGTATAGAGCGCGCCGTACTCGTCGCTTGCGTAAACGGAGTTGTTTTCGTCAACGACGTATTCTTCTACGCCGGTGCAGCCCTTGAACGCCGAGAAGACGCTGACCGAAAGACCTGCGGGATAGTAAATCTTCTTAAGGGAAGTGCAGTTTTCGAAAGCGTTGCCGCTGAGCGAAGTGAGCTTGTCGCCGTAGTTTGCGTATTCGAGGGACGTACAGTCGTTGAAGGACGTGGCGATGCTGGTAACCTCCGGAAGGTCTATGGACTTGAGGGAGGAGCAGCCCGTGAAGGCAGCCGTCAGGATTTTCGTGATGTTTTCGGTGTTTCCGACGGTTTCGAGCTTCGTGCTGTACTGAGCGAAGTAATAAGGAAGACCGGTCGTTCCTTCGGGAAGGACGATTCTGGTTACGTCCGGCATATACTGGCAGATATAGTTAGCTGCGGACACGTCTATGTAAGACGGGATCTCGAGCGTCGTGAAGCCCGTACCCGCGAACCAGTAATAGAAAGCGGAAACGGTGGTATTCTCGCTTACGGAGAGTTCGGTGAGGTTTCTGCATTCGATCCAGGGCGCGTAATCTACGGATTCGACGTTTTCGCCGAGAACGATGGAGGTAAATCCGGTGTTTCTGAGGCAGTATTTGCCGAAGGATGTGATATTGCCGAGGTCGAGGACGAGGTTACGGTTATTGGAGAAGCATTCGTCGGGAATAGCGGTTATACCTTCGTGAAGGTTGATTTTCGTGAAGCCCGTTCTTCCGATCTTGTTGTCTGCCGAGGTAATGGAAGCCGCGTAACGCGCTTCGCCCTTATCGTCGATGGAGATTTCCCACTGATGAATGCCGACGATCTTTTCGGAATCGGCAAACATTCTTGCGGTGAGGGAAGTGATGGTATCTTTAAGCGTAAATTCGCCGTTTACCTCCCAGCTGTTGGGAGTATACATCTTGGTGTAGTCGAGGTTATAGATAACTCCGGTTTCTTCGTCGCGGATATAGTTATCGTTGCCTTCGCCGAGTTTGAAGCCGCCGCTGAGTTTCGGACAGTTGCCGAAAGCTGAGAGGTTCTTTTCGGGGATATTTCCGTAGAAGGTAACGTTTTCGAGGTTTTCGCAGGAGTTGAAGGCAAAACCTGTGATCGCGCTTACGTCGCCGTAGAAGTTAAGGGTTTTAAGCGCGGGAAGGTGGACAGCCGTGAAGTGGAGGGTATATCTGTACTGAGCGGGGCCGGGGACGGGAAGTCTCTGCGCTCTGTAACCGCCGATTTCTCCCACGGTATCCATAAAGTTGATTTCTTCGAGCTTGTCGAGATAGCTGAAGCAGCTGTTGAGAAGCTTGGATACGGGTTTGTTGAAGGTAATCTTTTTAAGCTCGGGGCAGAGAGTGAATTCGCTCGAGCAGTTTCCGAGTCTTGCGTTGACGACGATTTCCTCGAGGTTCATATTCATAAAGAACGCGCCCGCGAGAGTAACGGTTTCGCCTTCGACGTCGGGGATGGTGATGGTTTTCATAGCGCGGTTTCCGCCGAGGGATTTTCTTGCGTAATAGGTGATTCTTGCGTCTTCGAGGTTAATGTCCCCGAGTTTTACGCAGCCGAAGAACGCGTCCGAGCCGAGGTATTCGACCGTAGAGGAGAGAACGACCTTGGTCATATTGTAGCACTGATTGAAGGCGGACGAGCCTATATCGGTAACGCCTTCGGGAATAACCACGCTCGTAATCGTTCCGTTGAGGTTGAAGGCTTCGTCGCCGATTTCGGTTATTCCGAGGTTATCGGGGATAACTACGTCTCCGCCCTTGCCGTTGTAAGCCACGAGAACGCCGTCATCTACTTCGAATTCGGCTTTGGAAGCGTCGTATTCGGAAACGAAGGAATAGGTTCTCGGTTCGGAGGATATGGAGGAAATCTGATCTGCGGCGACGGAAGTCGAATCCGCGTTGTCGATAACGTTGATTTCTTCGTCCGAGCCGTTGAGGTTCATAGAGAAGGAGGAAGCGTTTCTTGCGGAGTCGACGAGTTCGACTATGAGTTTTCCGTCTTTGATATTTGCGAGGTAATCGGTGATATCGATCGAGTAGGAGTTATCCGTACCCGCTGCCGAGGAATCGGAAAGAGGAATAACCGCGCCGCCGAGGAGATCGGAAGCCTTTCCGTCGATTTCGGTATAGAGTTTAGCCGCGATGATCGTTCCGTTGTCGAACGCGCCGAGATTAAGGAAGGTTCTGCCGTCCTTTTCGGAGGTTTCGGCTTTAAGGAGAGTAGGTTTCTCGTAATCGACGAAGAAGTCCCAGACGACCGTCTGAGTAGTCTTTTCTTCGAAGGTTCCGTAGATTCTCATAGAGATTCTCTGATTGTTTGCGAAGCCGAAGTTGTTTGCGTTGATGAGGTCTTCGTCCGAGAAGTCCATTTTGAGGTTGACGGGCTGTTCGCCGTAATAGCTGTAAGACTTCTGAATCGCGCCGAACTCGCCCCAGAGGAGGGTTTCGCCGGTAACGGAATCCTCGAGATAGAGTCCGCAGTCGGTGATGTTTCTGAGGAGGGTGAGGAACATAACTCTTATACCGAATTCTTCGCCGATTCCGAGGAACTTATCGCTGTTAGCGGGTTTTTCGTAACCGGAAGCCACGGTATAGGGGAATTCGCAGTAATTATAGTATGCGGTATAGGTCATGCCTCCGCCGTAATCGTAATCGACTCCGTAGAAGGGACCTGTAACGTCGAGCTGTTCGGAAGCGTCCTTAACGCCGTCGAATATGGGCATATCTCCGTACCAATCTCCGTAGAACGCCATATAGGGTATGGAAAGGTCGCTGTCGCCGCTCGTGGAACCGAGATAAACGAAGCCTTCCACGTAAATGCCGTTCGTAAAGCAGCGGTCCATATAAGCCTTGTCCTCTTCGGTGAGAGTAACGATGACTTTAAGGGAAACGGAAGAGCCTGCTTTAACGGTGATTTCGTCGCTTTCGAGGAGAACTCCGTCGGCGTAAGCTACGATTTCCGCGTCGTCGAAGGCGTAGGGTTTACCGAGTATGTATCCTTTGGAGGTGGATTCGGAATAAACGTCCGCGGAAAGCTCGTAGGAGAGGTCCTCGGTTCCGAAGTTGACTACGTTGAAGCGGAGAGTATAAACGCCGTCTTTTTCGACGTCGCTGCCGAGGCTGAGTTTAGGCTGAGGGGAGCCGGTAACTTCGAGATAAGCGGAGGAATTGACCGCGTTTTCGAGGTTTGCGACGCCCGCGCCCTGCATTCTGGGAGAGAGAGCGTTTCCGTTCTCGTCGTCGACGACGTTCGCGGTGCTCATAAGGAGAGCGTAAATCATATCTCTCGTTTCCGCGCCGGTGAGATTGGGATAATTCTGTCTGAGGCAAGAAAGAACGGAAGCCGCAACTGCGGTTACGTTAGGCGAAGCCATACTCGTTCCGCTCATACTCTGATAATCGCTTTCGAGACCTTCCGCAGCCGCGTAGGAATGGAGAACGGAAGAATAAACGTTTCCGCCCACGCCGAGGATATCCACGCCGATCGTGCAGTCGGGAATCGCGCCCATAGAGGAGAACTGGCTTCTGATATAAAGCTCGCTGTCCGCGTTGAGAACGAGGTTCCTGACCGTCGCGTTTCTGATAAGAGCGGCGTCCGCGAGGGATACCATAGCGGTGGGGATTCTGTAATCGGTAATCTGCGCTCTGGAGCCTTCCGCGCTGTTGTTGAGGATAAGACAAGCTACGGCGCCTTTTTCGGCTGCGATGAGCTGTTTTTCGGTGAAGGTGATTTCGCCTCTCGTAACGACGGCGATTTTTCCGTTAACGTCTATTCCCTCGTAATCGCTTTCTCTGCCGACGTTGGGGATTATAACGTATTCGAAGACGCGTTCGTATTCGTCGCCGAGAACGTCGAGGAATCTGTACGCGCTGCCGTTTGCGTCAACGGAATAAAGAAGTTCTACGTTTTCGGAATCGTTGTCGATTTTAGCGACGAGCTTTCTCTGGGAGTTGATCGAGCCTACCGAAAGGGTGGGACGGTAGGAAGCGGGAGCGCTTATGATACCGTTATCGGGATTTTCGTTGAGAACGAGGCTGTTGTAATCTGTGTCGTGATTTGCGGTATTGTAGTTACCGGAAGCGCAGAAGAGAGAAAGGCCGGTCTTTTCCGCAAGATCCATTACCCGATTCATAAAGTCCGCGTCGTCGTCGCGCGCAACCGAGAATCCGCAGGCGGAGCCGAGGGAAAGGTTAGCCATATCTACGCCGAGGTTAAGGCAATCTTCGAGAGCCAGAAGAATGACCGAGAAGTTTGTTCCGCCCGCGTCGTAGAAGGTTTTCATTATAGCGAGCTGAGCTTCGCTTGCCGCGCCCTTGATAACGTCGTCGTTACCCGCGACTATACCCGCGACGTGCGTTCCGTGGGGAGCCGCGTCAACGGTCTGACCGGAGAGGTCTGAGGGCTTTGCGTCGGTATCTCTGTCCGCGTAGTCGAAAGCGAAGGGGATTTTTCCGCTGATATAATAATCTTCCGCGGAGCCGCCGCATATAGCGTAAGCGTTGGTATTTTTATAGACCTTTCCGAGAGCTTCCGCGGAAAGAATCTGAACTTCGGGTTCTTTCTGGAAAGCGTCGTGATCGTAATCTATACCGGTGTCTATGATTGCGACGAGGGTTCCTTCGCCGTTATAACCGGTATTGTTGTCGAAAAGACCGTCGCCGCCGAAGAGGTCGTTCACGGAGGAAACCGTGAATTCCGGAGAAGCGTATTCTTCCGCGACCGCAACGTTTCTTACGCAGGAAAGAGCTTCGATTTCGGAGATTCTGCCGAATTCGACGACCGCGCTGAAGCCGTTGACGATGGTCTGATAGGTTGCGCAGTCGGTAACGTCCGCGCCGAGAGCGGCAACGGCCTGCATAGCGTTTTCGCGTGCGGAATTCATTTCCGCGACGAGAGCCGCGCCCTTTTCGGAGTTATAAAGCTCCGCGAGGCTTGCGTAGGAGCCGCGGAGGTATTCCGCCGAGATACCGTCGCCGACCTCGACGATTACGGTAACCTTGTCGTCGGAGTTGACGATAACGACGTTTTCCGCTGCGTCTTTACGGGCGGAATCGGCGAGCGTAAATCCGCTTTCCTTGTCGATTCGTCTTATCTGTAAGGTTTTGTCGGCGGACTCGGGCTTATCCGCGGGGGCGGTAAAGCTGCATCCTACGAGAAGCGCAAGAACCAACAGCATAAGAACAACTGTGATTTTCTGGTTTTTCATGGGTTCCTCCTTAATAAATGGGTATAAAGAAATATATACAGAAAACGGATTTCTCCGTTGCTGCCGGATTTGTTTTACGATCGGGGTTTATTTTCTGAAATTCTCCACGCAGGAGAGGTCGCATTTTTCGGGGTCGAGTTCGGAGAGGAGTTCGATGATCTTTCCGAGATGCTCGTCCAGTTCTTCGAGCTTCTCGTCCGAAAGGCATCTGCCGAAGTAGTTGGTCTGAACCTCGTCCCACATAGCGTCGCCCTGAATAACGAATTCTCTTCCTTCGGGGAGGAGTTCGACGTAGACTCGCTTGTCGTTTTTCTTATTGAATCTTCTTGCGAATCCGAGCCTTTCCAGTTCTATGACGGCTTTGGTTGTATGGGAGCGGTCGAGCTGCGCGTTGGTCGCGAGGTCGCAGAGGCTGCACTGACCTTCCCCGTTGTTTATTTTAAGCATAGTGCCCAGGGCTCTTCTGAGCGAGGTATTGAGCATAAAGAGTTTAACTCCGTCGGCTATAAGGACTCTGTTTATGGGGTTAGCCACGAAGTATCTGAAATTCATTATAAAAAAGTCGAATTTATCGCCTAACCGATGGTGAAACTGTTTATCGAGCATAATGATTGGACCTCTCTCATAATTTCTTTTCGGTAATTTTTGCCGATATTCGGGTGAATTGCGCGCCAAATATCTTGGCAAAGTGCCAATAACATCAACTATCTTAACATAGAAGTCTGCGTTTGTCAATGATTTACGTATAAAAAAGGCTTGCGTTTTGTATCGTTTCGTGAAATAAAGCGCCGTGCTTTTGCTTATCTCGCGTATAGAGAACGGAAATCCCCGCAGAATCCGTAAATCTCCATAAAAACGGAAATCCCCGCAGAATCCGTAAGCGTAGAATTCATAAGCATAGAATTCGTAAATCCCCGTAGAATCCGTAAATCTCTCGTTGCGACAGATGCGGGAATTTTCGTCCGCTCCGAGGAAGGGAGAATTTTTCGGGGCGGTATACTTAACGGAAAAAGGGGAATCATCGGTAAAAAAGACAAAAAAACCACGGACTCGGGTCCGTAAAGGAAGGTCATGAATGAATAAAAGATTCAAAGCCGTGTTTATCGCGCTGGGTTTCGTCGCGGTATTGGTTTCGGCGGCGTTTATTTCGTGGGGGAATGCGGAAGCGGCCGCTCTCAGGCAGGGAAGCTCGGGCGCGCTTGTCAGGAAGGTACAGACCAAGCTCAAAAACTGGGGTTATTACAGCGGGAGCGTAGACGGGATATACGGGAGCAAGACGGTCGCCGCGGTCAGATATTTCCAGAGGAAGAACGGACTTGCCGCGGACGGGATAGTCGGAGCGAAAACCGCCGCCGCTATGGGAATAACCTTGACTTCTTCCTCGTCGTCCTCGGGGAACGCGAGCGGAAACGACTTGTATCTGATAGCGAGGTGCGTTTACGGCGAGGCGAGGGGAGAGCCGTATAAAGGCAAGGTAGCGGTAGCCGCGGTGATTCTGAACAGAGTAAAGAGCAGCAGTTTTCCGAATACGGTTTCGGGAGTCATATATCAGTCGGGAGCTTTTACGGCGGTTGACGACGGACAGATAAATCTCGGAACGGACGACGAATGTTTAAGGGCGGCTCAGGACGCGCTTAACGGCTGGGATCCCACCTACGGCTGCGTGTATTATTACAATCCCTCGACCGCTACGAACAAATGGATAAGAAGCCGTCCCGTCGTCGTTACGATAGGCAAGCACGTCTTCTGCACCTGATTGACGGAGGAATCGTATGGAAATGAATGAAAGAATCGGATTCGGAAGTAATCCCGAAAAAAGCGAAAAGGTTGAAAAAAGCGAAAAAACCGTAAGAATCTGGCTTATCATAGCCGTCTGCGTCGCGATAGTCGGAATAGTTTCGACCGCGGTGCTTGCGGTCGGGTTCAACGAAAGGGAAAATCGCAGTAAGAGGACGGTCGGGCTTTATTCGACCGCGCTCGAAAACCAGTACAGAAGCAGTCTTTACGGGCTTGCGGACGCGGTAAAGAACGTCGAAGTAAATCTCGGTAAGGCTGCGGTTTCGTCCTCCGCGGAAACTCAGCGGACTCTTCTTCTGAAACTGGCTATGGAGGGAGAGGCTGCGGAGAGTTACGCGTCGCTGCTGCCTTTTTATAAGGAAGATATAAGCGCGGCGATAAAGTTTATAAATCAGATTTCCGACTATTCGAAGACTCTTCTGAAGAAGCTCGGTTCTGGAGGCTTTTTATCTTCCGAAGACAGAGCTGCTCTTTACGAAATGAAGGAAACGGTATCCGTCCTCAAGGAAAATCTCGACAAGACGGTTACGGGGGCGTCGGATATATCTCTGTCGGGTACGATAGAAGGCAAGTCCGAGTTTCCGATCAACGGAGATTTTTCCACGGGGCAGGAGGACGAAACCTTCGAATATCCGAGGCTCATCTACGACGGACCGTTTTCCGACGGAAGGACGGAAGGGAAGAGTAAGCTCGTCGGAAAGACCTTCGAGCCGTCCGCCCTCAAAGCAAAAATAGCCTCTCTTTTTTCGGGCTGCGAAATCGGGAACGTCCGGTTCGTCAACAGTCTTAACGTAAAGGGAATGCTCGTTCATTCCTTTTCGGTGAGTGCGGAGGAGGGAGAATTTACCGTCGATACGACGGCTGTCGGCGGATACGTCGTGCAGCTCAACGGTTACGCGGAAAGGGAAACTGCCGATGAAGCACTCGATACTGCGGCTTGTCTTGCAAGAGCCGAAGAATTCTGTAAAAAAGCCGGTTACGACGTTAAGCCCGTATGGGTAAGCAAGTCCGTCGAAGGCTACGTTTACGTCAATCTCTGTCCCGTTACCGACGACGGAATAATAATCTATCCCGACCTCGTGAAAGTAACGATAGATACGGTTCGCTCGTGCGTTACGGGGCTGGAGGGCTACGGATACGTCGTCAACCATACGGAGAGGGATCTTTCCCTTCCCGAGAACCGAGCCGACCGTGCGGGCGAACGTCTGTCCGATAATTTAACGATAAAGAAGGTTTCTCTTGCTTTGATACCTGAAAGCGATAAGGAAATACTCTGCTACGAATTCGAATGCGCGGACGGAAAGGACGAGTATTTCGTCTATATAAACGTAAAGACTCTCGAGGAAGAGAACGTTCTTCGGGTTATCCGCGGGACCGAGGGTTATACCGTGATTTAGCGCGCTGAATCGATTTTTCCGATAAAAAAGCTTTTTCCGATTCAAAAAACGAGTCGGGAAGGCTTTTTTTATGTTATAATGATTCCGGCGAGGGTTTCGGAGGCGATTGAATTTTCGCGGAAACCGAAGTCCGGACGAAAATCGCCTGAACCGAAGGAATAAACTCACGGAGGACAAACGAATGAACAAAACGGCTGCTTTTATTACGAGGACTGCGATAATGCTTGCGCTCGTAACGCTTTTTCAGTATCTCGGAGATATGCTCGGACGAGCCGTTCCCGCGCTTCCGCCCAACTTTTTCAGCGCGAGTCTTATCAACGCGGTTCTGTGCGTATCGGTTCTGCTTGCCGGCGTAGAAAGCGGACTTATCGTAGGTTGTCTTACGCCCGTGATGGGATTTATCACCGGTCATATGGCTCAGCCTCAGCTTATGCCTTTCGTAGCGATAGGAAACGTTCTTTTCGTACTCGGACTTTACTATGCGGAGAAGCTTTCGAGAGGGAAGGTTCCCGCTTTTGCCGTACGCGTAGTCATAGGGATAATAATCGGTTCCGCGCTCAAATGGGCGTATATGAGCTTTATCGTCGCGGGAATAATGCTCGAGCTCATCGGAATTCCCGAGAAAGGCGTAGCCGTTCTTAAGATCCGGTACGGAATCGTACAGCTCTTCTCGGCTCTTGCGGGCGGAGCGGTCGGTGCGGGCGTTTTCGTCCCCGTAAGCAAAGCCGTAAAGCCTCTCGGTGAGGAAAAATCCGCCGACGGGAACGAAAGCGGCGATTTGTGAAATTAAAGTCAAATCTTAACGCTATTGCACTAACGATTTAAATCCACGCAATAAAAACAACGCGGGATTTCCGCATTTTACTTGACTTTATCGGGACGAACAAATATAATTGCAGTTGATAAGCGGGATAGCCGTAAGGGGCGGTCCCAGTTAAATATGTGGAGGAAAATCATGTCTAACTACATTAATGAAGTTATAGCCGCTACGGAAGCCAAGAATCCGGGACAACCCGAATTTATGCAGACCGTTAAAGAAGTTCTTACCTCTCTTGCTCCGGTAGTCGAAGCAAACGAAGAGCTTTACAGAAAGAACGCCATTCTCGAGCGTCTCGTAGAACCCGAACGTCAGATTATGTTCAGAGTTCCGTGGACGGACGACAAGGGACAGCCTCACGTCAACCGTGGTTACAGAGTTCAGTTCAACTCCGCTATCGGTCCGTACAAGGGCGGCCTTCGTTTCCAGGCTAACGTCAACCTCAGCATCATTAAGTTCCTCGGTTTCGAACAGACCTTCAAGAACAGCCTTACCAGCCTTCCTATGGGCGGCGGCAAGGGCGGCAGCGACTTCGATCCCGCCGGCAAGTCCGACGCGGAAGTCATGAGATTCTGCCAGAGCTTTATGACCGAGCTTTATCGTCACATCGGTCCGGACGTTGACGTACCGGCAGGCGATATGGGCGTAGGCGGAAGAGAGATCGGTTATCTGTTCGGTCAGTATAAACGTATCAGAAACGCTTATGAAAACGGCGTTCTCACCGGTAAGGGCCGTTCTTTCGGCGGCAGCCTTATCAGACCGGAAGCTACCGGTTTCGGCGCAACCTACTTCCTCAACGAAGTTCTCGAGCATCAGGGCGACACCATTAAAGGCAAGACCTTCTGTCTCTCCGGTTTCGGTAACGTAGCCTGGGGCGCCGCTCTCAAGATCACCGAACTCGGCGGTAAGGTTCTCACTCTCAGCGGACCCGACGGATACATCTACGACAAAGACGGCGTTTCCGGCGAAAAGATCGACTATATGCTTGAAATGCGCGCAAGCGGCAGAAACAAGGTTCAGGATTACGCGGACAAATTCGGTTGCGAATTCGTTGCCGGCAAGAAGCCTTGGGGTAACGTTAAGGCCGATATCTATATGCCTTGCGCAATGCAGAACGAAATCAGAATCGAAGACGCTAAAGCTATCGTCGAAATGGGCGTTAAGCTCGTCAACGAGGTTTCCAATATGCCCACCACCAACGAAGCTCTCGAGTATATGCAGGAACACGGCGTTCTTGTATGTCCCTCCAAGGCTGTCAATGCGGGCGGCGTAGCGGTTTCCGGTCTCGAAATGTCTCAGAACAGCGAAAGACTCAGCTGGACTGCCGAAGAAGTAGACACTCAGCTCAAGAACATTATGAAGAACATTCATAAGCAGATCGTTGACGTTCTTAACGAATACAATCTCGGTTACAACCTCGTTATGGGCGCTAACCTTGCCGGCTTCAAGAAGGTCGCAGACGCTATGATCGCTCAGGGTTTGGTGTAATATCCGTCTGATTTCAGGTCTTTAACTTATAACGAATCCAAAGAGGTGCGCTCTTATGCGTACCTCTTTTTTTCTCCACTTTCTTGTAAGAAAGTGGAACAAAGAACTCCGATAGTTTCGCGGAGCCATACAGATTATGACACGAAAAAGTCTGTTCGCCGAATTTATTTTTTGACGACGGAATTGTGAGGCTTTGGCGGCTCTGTTCCTCATAATGAGAGAATCTTTACGGTCTGGCGAATCAAGTGAAGTTCTTTGCCCGGCTTTCTCGAAAGAAAGCTGGCGTCACGCCGGGCG
>UQVY01000016.1 GCA_900544545.1 uncultured Eubacteriales bacterium | reverse complement strand
GCGATGTCTTCTTCCTTGGTCATAACTTTTCCCATAGCTTCGACAGCCTGATTGAGAATGGTAGCGGGCATCGGAGCGCCTGCTTCGTATTCGCGGAGAGCTTCGAGAGCTTCTTCGTAAATCTTCGTAATCTCGGCTTCGTCTTCCGCCCAGTACTCGTTTCCTTCGAGAAGAGCCTTGTATTCCGCCATAAGAGCTACGATTTCGTCCGCAGCCTTATACTCTTTAATAAGAGCGAAAGCCTCGGCGAACTTCACCTTATAAGCGTCGAATTCTTCGAAAGTATCGATACCTTCCGCGAAATCCCTTCTGACCTGTTCGACGAGATCGTTAAGAGCCTTCCAGTTTTCTTCGGAATATCTGACTTCGTTTTCTTCGGCGATAAGGGTTTCGATTTCCTTGAGGAATTCCGCCTTAGCCTGTTCTACGAGAGCCTTTTCGTCGTCCTTCCCGGGAGCGGCTGCAAGAAACTCTACCGCTTCCTTATAGATGTCTTCGGGAAGCACTTCAAGTTCTTCGTATCCGAGCATATCTTCGATTGCTTCGTCTACGTACTTGGACATAGCCGCATAAGTACCGGCGGTATAATCCTCGGCGTTATAAGTTTCGAACAATTCGGCGAGAAGAGTCATATAGGTCTTATAAGCGTCGATATCTTCGAAATACTTATCGTAAGCAGCCTGAGCGGCTTCTCTTTCCGTAGCGGCTTCGATTGCTGCAACGGCATCGGTATAGCACTTTTCAACCGCTTCTCTGTCTTCGGGACGATAGAAGTTAACGTCGACCTTCGCGAATTCGAGTTCGGAGAGAAGATTCCTGACGAAGAATTCGAATTTAAGCTGATACATAGCGACGAGTTCCATTTCGCCTTCGACTACCTGATTGTCGAAATCGAAGAGCTTGCCGTTATAATACCAACCGATGAATTCGTTTTTGCTTCCTACGTTGGGATCGTTGGGCTTGTCGAGTTTGGAGCCGTATTCTACGTAGTCGGAATAGATGACCGTGTCGTCAAGTATGTACTTTACGACGTAGCGATTTGCTTCCCAGTGAGCGTAGACGGTGATGTCTTCGTAAATCTTGGTGTTGAAGTCGAACTTCTTGCCGCCTTCTTTTTCGGTGAACCAGCCGAGGAAGGTATGTCCTTTCATAGTGGGATCCTTCGGAGCCTTAGCCGGCGTTCCGTAATCGGTAACGCTCGCGCCCACGAAAGAACCGCCGTTGGAGTCGAATATGACCGCCGGAGAGAGTGTGGAAACGACCTTGTAAGGAAGTTTCGCTTCGCGTCCGTATAACGTAACGGTAAGTTCGAATTCGCCGATCTTATCGGTCGCCATTCCCTTTACCATATCCTTCGTTACGTTGAAGGTGGATGTGGTACCATTATCGAATGTAACGCGTACCTTGAGCTGTGTTACGTCGTAAATAGCGTATCTCGCGAAAACTTCGGGGAATTCGCCTCTGACGACGTCCATGGATTCGATCTTAAGCTGGCAGGCAGCCAAACCGAGGACCATAGTCAAAGCCAGTACGAGCAACAAGCTGAGTTTCAATAACCCTGTCTTTTTCATTGTTTCCTCCTATTTTTTTAATGGGCCCTATACCATTAGATCGGATAAAAGCATCGACTTATCAGCGCACCCTGAAAACGGTTTCCCGCTCCTGCAAGGATGAGAGTCCTGCGCATCCGCACAACCGCCGCCGCAACGCAATCCCGTTAAAACGGCGTCGCAAAATCCGAAAATCCCCGCGGAAAGATACCCTTCCCCGAGGTGCGTCCGAATTCATGCGCAGCTGCCGTCGGATCCGCGGTTCCTCGTCCTCATAGGGTCACGGACGAAGTTCCGTCTGCATTCCGGGTGCAGTAATGAACGTCGATACTTACACCTTTACACTATTATAACCGATAATTTTCGTTTTGTAAAGAAATAAACGCAAAATTCATAGACTTATCCTGAAATATTTTTCCTTCTTCCGTACGGATACTCGCTTTTTTGCGCAAAAACCACCTTGTTGCGTTATTTTCAAGGTTATACTTGACCACTGTAAATCGTTCAAACGTTCTTGTTCTGCTCAAAAATCAAAAAACGCCCTTTCCTTACGCGGAAAAGACGTTTTTGCAAAGTAAACTTATCGGGGCAACGACTACGTTTCAGCCGCATTTCCGAAAATCAAAATTCCAACCTTTCTTCTATCCAGCTCGTCAGAGATTCCACGGGAATCCTTTCCTGAAGCATAGTATCCCTGTTTCTTACCGTTACGCAGCCGTCGGTTTCCGTATCGAAATCCACCGTAACGCAATAGGGAGTTCCTATTTCGTCGAACCTGCGGTAACGCTTTCCGATACTTCCCGCGTCGTCGAATTCGACGGCAAAACGCTTCGCGAGCATAGAGTGAATCTCCTCGGCTTTCGCGTTGAGCTTCTTGCTGAGCGGAAGAATCGCAGCCTTTACGGGAGCAAGCGCGGGATGGAGCTTAAGAACGGTTCTTACGTCGTTTTCGCCGACCTCCTCCTCGCAATAGGCGTTGCAGAGAAAGGCGAGAGCCACTCTTCCCACGCCGAGCGACGGCTCTATACAATAGGGAATATACTTTTCGTTGGTTACGGGATCGAGATAGTCCATTGGCTGACCGGAAACCGCCTGATGACACTTGAGGTCGTAGTCCGTTCTGTCGGCTATACCCCAGAGTTCTCCCCAGCCGAAGGGGAAGTTGAATTCGAAGTCGGTCGTAGCCTTGGAATAATGGCAAAGCTCCTTCGCGTCGTGGTCGCGGAGCCTTAAATTGTCGCCCTTGATTCCGAGAGTTTCCAGCCAGTTCCTGCAGTAATCCTTCCAGTAGCCGAACCACTCCAGATCCGTGCCGGGCTTACAGAAGAATTCAAGCTCCATCTGTTCGAACTCCCTCGTTCTGAAAATGAAGTTGCCGGGGGTTATTTCGTTTCTGAAGGATTTTCCGATCTGTGCGATTCCGAAGGGAACCTTCTTCCTCGAAGTCCTCTGGACGTTCTTGAAATTCACGAAAATGCCCTGAGCCGTTTCGGGACGAAGATAGACCGTAGCGGTAGAATCCTCGGTTACTCCCTGAAAAGTCTTGAACATTATATTGAACTGCCTGATGCCCGTCCAGTCGTGCTTTCCGCATTCGGGACAGGGAATCTCGTGCTCGGCGATAAAGGCTTCGAGCTCCTTGTCTGTCTTTCCCGAAGGAGTATAGTCGAGACCTTTTTCCGCGCAGTATTTTTCTATGAGAGTATCGGCTCTCTGACGAGTCTTGCAGCCCCTGCAATCCATAAGAGGATCGGTGGCTTTCTTTATGTGTCCCGAAGCCTCCCAGGTCCTGGGATTCATAAGAATCGCGCAGTCTACCCCGACGTTATATGGAGATTCCTGAACGAATTTCTTCCACCAGGCGCGCTTTACGTTGTTGATAAGCTCGACGCCCAAAGGTCCGTAATCCCACGTGTTGGCGAGACCGCCGTAAATTTCGCTGCCTGCGTATATGAAACCTCTGCCTTTACAGAGATTGACGATTTTATCCATAGTTACTGCCATAATACCTACAATACCTCCTCGGAGTCTTTCCGACTGATTTTACAATACGCGCGGGCTTTTGTCAAGCAATTGACGGCGGCGCTCCGCTTTTACCGCGGTATTCGCCCGCAAAAGCCGACTATCCTCCGGAAAAACGAAAACGGGACTCCCGACGGAAGCCCCGCTGTCAGATATACCCGTCCGCGACTTTCCGCGTCCTAAGTTCTGATATTTATTCCATATCCTTAGTCTGTATACCTACTCTGTATCCTCAGTTAGTATACTTGGTCTATATCTTCAGTCTGTATACTCAGTCTATATCCTTAGTCTGTATACCTACTCTATATCTACAAGACTCTGAAGACCGATGACGCTCTCGACCGGAAGAGCAAAGACTATTCCGTGAGCGTCGGTGTTGACGCCGGCTTTCTCCATTATGGATTTCATAATCCCGTCGCGGTCGGCCTTGGTCGTAACGATATACACCAGTTCCTTTTCGTCCGGTATGGAAACTCCGAAAAACTTAGCGATCTCCGCGCCCGTTCCCATAGCCTTGACTATCGTACCGCCCCTTGCGCCCTTTTCGCGCGCGGCATCCATAACGAGATCGGAATTGCCCCTGTTGACTATGGTTATTATCAATGCGTATTTGTAATCGCTTCCCTGTGCAGCCATACTGCAGACCTCCTTATTGACGGACATACTGCCCGTAAAGTGATTCAGCGCGGCCGTGCCGCCCAATCCGTCAAGCGGAACCACGACCGTTATGCCGTTTCCCGACGCGCCTATGTTCATTTCGTGAAGCTGCCCGCGCACTATGTCCGGTACAGCCGAATCGCTTACCACGTACTTGAACATAATCTTCTCCGTCCTCTCCAGACCGAAATAACTCAAGGTCTTATCGGTTGCCGTTCCGTTGCAGTAAACGCTGAGTACGGAATTCACGTTGTGTCTGTGGAAAAAATCGAGATACTGCTCGGCGTTTTCCCTCAGCGTAATCGTTACGAGATATTTCAAACCTAACATACTTTTTTACCTCACAGCTTCTGTCAGCTGATGATGTCTTCGCTTTCCTGACCTTTCGCCTCTTCCTGAGCCTTGCCGAGTCTGCGGCGTCTGATCTTGGAATAAAGACCGAGAACCTGAATGGTGATGAGCGGAGTCATCGCGACCATCGCGACCATTCCGAAACCTTCCGTCGTTACGTTCCCTCCGACCGCAGTACAAAGACCTATTCCCATCGGAAGAAGGAAACTCGCGGTCATCGCTCCCGAAGCAACTCCGCCCGCGTCGAACGCGATGGCGGTGAATATATCCGGTACGAAAAACGAAAGAGTCAGAGCTATTACGTATCCGGGAACGAGGAAATACAGAATCGGTATCCTCAGAAGAATCCTCGTGAGCGCAAGCCCTACCGATAAAGCCATACCTATCATAAGACTTACTCTCAGAGCCTTCTGCGGAACCGCGCCGCCCGTTACTTCGTGAACCTGCTTGGTGAGAATGGGGACTGCCGGCTCGGCGGCTATTACGAAGAAGCCGATAACCATTCCTATCGGAACGATAATCCAGCTTATGTCCATAGCTCCGAAGGTCTTTCCTATAAGCGTTCCTATCGGAAGGAAACCGACGTTTATTCCGACGAGGAAAAGAACCAGCCCCACGTAGGTATAAACTATACCGATAAGAATCCTCACGAATTCTTCCTTGGTCTGTTTCGCGCCTAAGAATCGGCTTATGTTGAAGAACACGATTATCGGAAGAAGCGCGATGCCGACCTCCTTCATATACGTCGGAAACGCACGGAGATATATGCTTATAAGCTCCCTCGAATCGGCGGCGATTATCGTTTCGGGCGCGATGTACTCCGAGTCCCCCGGCTTGAATACCAAACCGAGAAGCAGAACCGCGATTATCGGACCTACCGAGCAAAGAGCCGTAAGACCGAAGCTGTCGTTGTCGGCGTTCTTGTCGTTTCGCATAGAAGCGATACCCGTGCCTATCGCGATTATGAAGGGAACGCTTATCGGCCCCGTAGTAACTCCGCCCGCGTCAAAGGCAATCGCCGCAAAGTCGCTCGGTATGAAGAACATCAGAAGAAAGATGAACGCGTAGCAGCCTATGAGCAGATAGGAGAACTTGATCGAAAAGACTATCCTCAGGCAGGCAATCGCAAGAAACAAACCCACGCCGATAGCCACTCCGCCTATGAGCCAGACCTTGGGAATATCGCTGACCTGCTCGGAAAGAACGTGAAGATCGGGTTCGGAAATTGTTATGAGAACGCCGACGATAAAGCATATAAGCACAAGAATCCAGATCTTCTTCTTTCTGATAGCGGTCGCGCCTATGTATTGTCCGATAGGAGTCATCGCCGTATCCGCGCCCATCGAAAACAGCCCCATTCCGACTATCAGAAGCAAAGCCCCGATTATAAAAGCCAGAAAGGCTCCCGATTCGACGGGAACCATCGTGAAGCAAAGCAGCAGGATAATTGCCGTAACGGGCATGATCGACTTGAAGGATTCCTTCATCTTCTCGGAAACGATCGATCGGTTGACGTGGATAAATGTGTTTTTGTTTCGTTTAAGCACTCCGCACCTCCGACACAGACTTCGGCGTTTATTATAACATAAATCCGACTTTTCTGCAAGCGAATCCGGTATCCGTCTTCCTTACTCCGCGGACGCAGTTAAAAAGGAAGCGCGATACGCGCTTCCTCAGTTTAAAAACCGAAAGTTAACCCGATGTTAACGCCGCCTCCGCAAATCGCGACAATCGGCGCGAAAACGTCGCAATCGTGACATTCCGACGCGAATCGTCGCTTTTATTTCCGCGGAACCGTTCAGCCGCAATCCCTCCGCCGATTATTTCTCGACGGGCTTGCCCCTGAATTTCTTGTCGTAGTCGGGCGGCATCACCGGAAGCGTATAGACCGGCTCGTCGGGAGCTACTATAAACTTTTTCCTGACGGTCTTCTTTCCGGAAGCTTCTTTCTTCTCTTCCTTCTTCACCGGCTTGATCTCCGTGAATCTGACTTCGACTCTTCCGTCTTTCTTTTCGTTTTCCATAATCTGCCTCCTTATCCGTTATTTTTCGGGACTATTCGTCTCCTCGCTTCGATTATAACCGCAAACCCGCAATTTCCAAAGCCTTTTAAGCGCGTTTTTTCGTTTTTCCCGAAAGAAATCGCTTTTATACGTGAAAATCAGCCGCCGTACGCCCCGCAAATCTCCTCCGCGGCTGCCTTCAAATCGCGTTTAAGACCTTCCGGAGAAAGGAGTTTCACGTCCGTCCCGAGATAAAGCAGCTTCCTTATAAGCGTTTTATCCGAAAGCTCGGACGCGTGTACGAGATATTTCCTTCCGCAGGGAGTGATTCTGTCCTCGCCGAGCCACGAAGCTACGTCGTCGTATACCGATTCCTCCGCAAAAAACGTGATTTCCGTAATCCGTCCGTCGTTTTCGTGGAAAAGCGAAAGGTCCGTCCCGAGAAAGAATTCCCTCGCCGCAAACCTTTCGTCGAGAAGCGCGGCTTCCTTTATCCGACCGAGCTTAAAAGTCCTGAAATCCCCTCGCTCGCGGCAGAAAGCGTAAAGATACCTCGCTCCGTCCCGATAAAACAGCCTCAAAGGCTCGGTTACCCGCGTCGAACTTCTTCCGTCCCTTCCCGTGTATTCTATCTCCAGACAGCGTTTTTCGGCGGCGGCTTTCTCTATTATAAGACGAATACCGTCGTCCTCCTCTTCGGGAAAGAAAATCCCCTCTTCCTCCGCGCCGTCCGAAATCTTCTCTACCTTGCGGAGAATCCGCTTCTTGTCAGCCTCGGGGCTTCCGCCGGACAAAAGACTTTCCTTTATAATCCCGTATTCCTCTTCGGTGAAAAAAGAGCCTTTTACCGAAAAATCCGACGGAAGACTGTATCCGCCGTTTACCCCCATAGTCCTTATCACCGGGAAACCCGCGTCCTCAAGCGACTCTATGTATCTCTGGACCGAGCGTCTCGAGACCTCGAGCTCCCGCGAAAGCTCCGCGGAAGTCAGCTTCTTTCCGCCAAGCATAAGCAATATGCACCTGAACATTCTCTCGGTTTTCATTAAGCCTTCCTCACCTCCGCTATTCATCGGAATCTATGTGTATTTTATCCGTTACTTATCGGAATCTTCGGATATTTATACGCTATTCGTCGGTATATACGCATATCTGTATGCTACTCGTCTATGTGTACGCGTATCTCTACCATACATTATTCAATAAAAACTATGCGTATTTATCCGTAGAAATCCGCGGATATTTATCCTGCCCGTCGGAATCCGCACATAAAAAACGAGCCGAGAAAAGTTCCCTCCCCTCGGCTCCGCAATTGTCGGATTATTTTTTCTTGGTGTAAACCGTTCCCGCTATGGTAACGGTACCCGCGCTCTTATCCTGAGCAAAACTGAATTCGCCGGAATACTTGGACGCGTCTTCGTCGCCGAAAGTGAAGGTGATCTTGTCGCCTTCCTTGTTGACGGAATAAGTACCGCTGTAAGAAACGGACAGAGTCTTGCCCGCCCTGATGGTTACGTTATTGCCGGAAAACTCGTAAGAGAACAATCCCGTGGAATCGACGTAGGTTCCGTTGGGAACGGCGCTGCAGCCGACGAGTACCAGACAAAGAACGGCAGCCACGGCTATGACGCCGACAACGGTCAGTGTCTTCTTCATAAGAAAGTTCCTCCTTTTTTAAAGATAACGGAATTATAACACTTTTTACACGATTTTGCAATCAAAACAAACGATTTTTTTACAAACTTTTTGAAATTTGAACAAAAAACGCATTTGTGTCTATCGAAAAAGCCTGAAATCCCGTTTTTATCGCAGATTTCGGGAATTCCCGAATCCGAAAAGCCTTATCCCTATCCGAGAGAATTCCGAGTCGGAGACTTATTCGAACTCCCTTACGCGGAGAGGAATCCCGAGTCCGTCGCAGAGTTTGCGGCAGGCTTCGATCTCTTCCTTTCCGATAACGTCCACGACGCTGAAATTGACTTTGATTCCGTTTTCCTTCGCGGATACCGCAAAAGCAAGCATAATATCGAAGGCTTCCTCGCCGAAAACGCTGTGGCAGATCGCCTGATATTTCTCCTTCGTCGAAGCGTTCAGACTTACGTTTATATAGTCGATAAGTCCCTTCATAAGCGGAGCGGTAGGCTTTCCGTTGATACGGTCGCTCTGTCCGTTGGTGTTGAGCCGCGTGACCGCGCCTCTTCCTTTGAGATACTTCGCGACCTCGAGCATTACGTCGAGCCTTTCCGTAGGTTCTCCGAAACCGCAGAAAACCACCGACTTGTAGGGAGAAAGGTCCTCGGGAATATCCCTTATCACGTCCTCCGCGGTCGGCTCCTTCTCCAGCCAGAGAGGCTGATTCCCGATTCCGTCGTGTCCGTTTCTTATGCAGAAATCGCAGCTGTTCGAGCATTTGTTGGTTAAGTTTATATAAAGGTTTCCGTAAGCCTTGTATACGTATGTGTTCATATGCACTTCCTTCGGAATCAATCCGTTCATCGCAATCGATTCCTTTCCGAAAAATATTCCTTTGTCCTTATACGGAGTTATTCGTCCCTATCTTATACCGAAAAGCCTCTTCGCGTTTTCCGTAGTAAGCTTCTCGACTTCGGAAAAGCTCGTTCCCAGAATATCCGCCATCTTTTCCAGAGCGAATCTCACGTATTTCGGATAATTCGTCTGCCCGCGCACAGGCACGGGAGCAAGATACGGACAGTCCGTTTCCGAAAGCAATCGGTTTTTCGGAACGGCTCTTATTATCTCTTCTTTCTTGGCGTTTTTATAGGTTATCGAGCCGCCGAAAGCAAAATAAAGGTCGAATTCCGAAAACCGTCCGACCATTTCCGCGGAACCGCCGTAGCAGTGCATTTCCCCGCCGTGACTGAGCTTTCCGGAATTGGCTTTAAGAATCTCGTAGGCGTCGCCCGTCGCGTCCCTTACGTGAAGGACTACGGGGAGCTTCAGTTCGTCCGCAATCGCAAGCTGACGCTCGAATACCCTTCTCTGAAGCTCTTTGTCGAAACCTTCGTAATGATAGTCCAGCCCTATCTCGCCTATCGCGACTAT
Organism: uncultured Eubacteriales bacterium; assembly: GCA_900544545.1. GTDB lineage: Bacteria > Bacillota > Clostridia > Christensenellales > CAG-314 > UMGS692. The sequence continues at coordinate 14,946 of UQVY01000016.1, read as the reverse complement.
TTTCGTATTGTCCGCAAGCCCGATAAGCCTCCTCTCGTACTCAGAAGAGTATCTCTCCGCCTCCTGAGGATGACAGCCCAAAGCTCCGAAAATCCTCGGGTACCTCTCGGCAAGAAGAAAGGTCGATTCGGTCGTTTCGGGACTGCTCGAATTGTTGACGACGAATTCCAGCCCGTCCTCCTCAAAAGACGCTATTATTTCCTCCCGTTCGCCGTCGAATCTCGCGTCGTCGAGATGACAATGTGTGTCCGTCATCTTACCGTCCTTCCGCTCTCTACGGGCTTCTCGGGCGTAACGAAAACTACCTTTCCGTCGGCGTCGGCGCAGAGAATCATTCCTTCGCTCATAACTCCGCCGAGCTTGGCGGGCTTGAGATTCTTAACGAGTACGACGGTCTTTCCGACAAGCTCTTCGGGCTTATAGTGCTGAGCGATGCCCGAAACGACCGTTCTCGTTTCTCCGCCTACGTCCAGCGTAATCTTGAGGAGCTTATCCTTCTTTTCGACCTTCTCCGCAGCCGTAACGAGAGCCGTCGCAAGGTCTACCTTCATAAAATCGTCTATCGTTATCTCGGGCTTTCCGGTCGGTTTTTCGTCGGTTCTGACTTCCTTCACGTCGGTTCTGACTTCCTTCACGTCGGTTTCTTTTCCGGAGCCGTTGGCGGACATTTCGGCTTTAATCTGGGCAAAAGTCTTTTTCGCAAAACCGTTCATAGCCTCGGCTTCCTTCTTTACGTCGTAACGAAGGAAGAGCGGCGGACATTTTTCGATTTTCGCGCCCGCTTCCATAACTCCGAAACGAGCCGTTTCAAAGCTTTCCGGAACCTTATCGAAACCGAGAGCCCTGAATATCTTTTCGCCCGTGGAGGGAAGGAAGGGAGAAATAAGAAGCCCCGCGATTCTTATACATTCGACGAGATTGTAAAGAACGCCCGCAAGCCTTTCCTTTCCGCCCTCGGTCTTGGCAAGCACCCAGGGCATAGTTTCGTCTATATACTTGTTGGAACGCTGAACGATCCTGAAAACTTCCTCCAACGCGTCCGAAACCGAAAGCCTGTTCATAGCCTCGGCAGTCCTCGCGTAAGCCCCCTCCGCAACGGCTATAAGCTCGTCGTCGGGAGATACCCTCTCCGAAGGCGCGGGAAGAATTCCGCCGAAATACTGAACGATCATAGCCGTAGTACGGCTGACGAGATTTCCGAGGTCGTTGCAGAGGTCGCCGTTATGTCGGGTTATGAAGCTTTCGGGCGTAAAAACCCCGTCCTTTCCGAAGGGAACCTCCCTCAATATGAAGTACCGCAGCGAATCCACGCCGTATCTCTCGCATATCATAAAGGGATCGGCTATCGCGGCGTTGTTTTTGCTCTTGCTGAGCTTGTCGCCGTTGATCAGAAGCCAGCCGTGTCCGTATATCTTGTCCGGAAGCGGCAAATCCAGAGCCATAAGCAGCGCGGGCCAGATTATCGCGTGGAAACGAACGATCTCCTTTCCTACCATATGAACGTCCGCCGGCCAGAACTTCCTGTAAAGCTCGTCGTTCTTCGTTCCGTATCCCAGAGCCGAAAGATAATTCACGAGAGCGTCTATCCAGACGTAAATCGTATGGTCGGGATCGAAGGGTACGGGAATTCCCCATTTTACGTTCTTTCTCGTGACCGCAAGGTCGGTAAGCCCCGGACGAATGAAGTTGTTGAGCATTTCGTTCACTCTCGTAACGGGCTGAAGAAATTCGGGATTGCTCTCGTAAAGATCTTCCAGCCGCTTCTGATATTTGCTCAGCCTGAAAAAGTAACTCTGCTCCTTTTCCTTCTTTACCTCTCTTCCGCAGTCGGGACATTTTCCGTCCGCGAGCTGACTCTCCGTCCAGAAGCTCTCGCAGGGCGTACAATACCAGCCTTCGTATTCGGATTTATAAATATCGCCCTTTTCGTAAAGCTCGGTAAAGACCTTCTGAACGGTTTCTTCGTGCCGCTTGTCGGTAGTCCTTATGAAATCGTCGTACCTTATTCCGAGAATCCTCCAAAGCTCCTTGAGCTCGCCTACGAGTTTGTCCGCAAGCTCCTTGGGCGTCACGCCTTTTTCGCGGGCGTTGGTTTCGATTTTCTGACCGTGTTCGTCCGTTCCCGTAAGGAAGAAAACCTCCTTGCCTTCCATTCTCCTGAACTGAGCGAGCGCGTCGCAGATTACCGTCGTGTAACACGTTCCTATATGCCATTTTCCGCTGGGATAATAAATGGGAGTCGTTATATAATACTTGTTTCTGTCCATAAAGCCTCTCCTTCCGTCCTTTATAGTATAATCATTGTAATATACGTCGTTTTTATAGTATAATCATTGACTATTGAGAATAGCATATAAGCAGCGAAAAGTCAAGCGAAATGCCCGTAATTGAAGAAAAACGCCTCTTTAAAAGAAAAGTCGGTCGTCGGGATTTCGGGGAGATGAAAATTATGAACATTATATGGTGCGCGATAACCCTTATTTCGGTCGCGCTTATGATTATCGGCGGCAACGGAGGACAGGTGCTGACTACTCTCACCGGAAGCGGAACTCACGCCCTCGAATTCTGTACGCGGCTCGCGGCTCTCAATTGCGTGTGGTGCGGAATAATCCGTATGGCGGAGGACGCGGGAGTTATCGGCGTTCTCTCGGGAATCCTCGGAAAACCCGTCAGAAAACTCTTCGGAAATATCCCCGACAAAGCCGCAGAACTCGTTACTCTTTCAATCGCGGCAAACGTTTCCGGACTTTCGGGAGGAGCGACTCCCGCAGCCGTCGGAGCGATAAAGATTATGGACTCGGTCAACGATTCCGACTCCGCAAGCTATCCGATGACTATGCTTTTCGTGATAAACGCCTGCGGATTGTCCGTTATTCCCGCAACCGTAATCGGAATGCGCGCCTCGGCGGGAGCAGCCGTCCCAGCGGATATAGTGCTGCCGAATTTTCTGGCGTCCGCTGTAACCACGGCCGCGGGAATCCTTCTCGTCGGAATTTTCGGCAAAAAACAAAAAACGCGGACGAAACTCCCTTCGCCGCTGAAATCAGCCGCAAAATGAATCGTCCGAAAAACGGGAAAACAACAAAAAAGCAACCGGAAATCGGTTGCTTTTTATCGTATAATTATTTTGTTATTTGAATAATATGCGAATAATTATTCGTTAAATCAAATAATATCCATTCCGGAGACGAGAAGCTTTCTCGGACCGCAATATCTCTCGTAAACGACCGTTTCTTCGGAAAGAACGACGGTGTTCAGAACGTCGCTGAGCTTACCGCTCATAAAAATGCCCGTAACGGGGAGCTTTTTCTCGCCGTCGAAGTAATACGCGAGCCGAATTTCGCCGCCGATATAGTCGTTTTCGACTTCGACCTGAATTCCGCTGAGATAAACGCATTCGAGATAAGGCTTGGCGGTCATTTCGGAGATTTTGGTCGTTCCCGGCTCGACTTTTATGCAGGGAAGAGCGCCCGTGGGCTTCTTTCCGAGATACTGCGCAAACCTCGACGAACCCGAAAAGGCTTTGATTACGCCGTTTTCAACGACTTTTACGGGAACAAGCGACGAGCCGTCCGCATCGAAATAGGAGCTGTTCGGGCTGCCTTTGATTACGCCGGTGAGAGTGATATCGAGCTTGTCGCCCTTCGGATCGCTCTGAAGCTTATCGCCGATTTCGTAGGGCGTGGAGTGCATATATTCACCTGCCATATCCATTTTTCCGACAATCGTACCGAAAAGAGAAACTATTTCGCCGGCGTTCAGAATCACGGGACAATCGAGCTTGGTTTCGGGCTTTTTCGCGAAATCCCTCGCCATAACGTCCTCGAGACGCGCGCGAATCTCCTTCCTGAGGGCATCGGCGTCCAGCTCTGCAACGTTGATTGCTTCGTAAAGCTCGACGCTCTCTTTTTCGCCGTTATAGGTCGGAATGGCTTCTATCATCGCGCTGCTTCTGCGCTGGGTTTTGTCGATTCCGCGGCTGTTGACGATATGAGTTTCGCGGTCGGTAACGAAAATCTCGAGCGCGTTGACGGCGCAATTCTCGGAAACCTTCACGTCCCTGACGATATTTGCGATCTCCGCCGCTATATCGCACTTTTCGCGTCCGTTGAGATTGGATTCGACCACGAATTCGCCCTTTTCGTTTTCGGGAATAGAATACGGCGGATCGCCCAGAAGCGAAGCCTTTTCAATCGCTCCCTCGACGAGAGTTTCAAGCTCCTCGTCGGTTACGGCGGGACTCACGGAAATCGAGCTTCTTCCTCTCTTTCCGTCGTGATCTACGTAAATTTCGACGTCCGTGCGGACCGTATCGGCTTTTCTGACCGTTTCGAGCTTATCGAGGACGAAAAACATCTCGTAAGAATCGGTCCCGCTTTCGATTATTTTCCAGTCGGAAACCTTCGGGTTCCCTTTAAGCATATCTATAATTTTCTTCATCCTAATTTAACCCTCACTTTCAACGCGGGACCGCCGTCCGAAACGCGAACCCACTCTTTATGACCTTTTCCGCACATTCCCGTGCCTTCCACCTTGAAGTCGTCGGAAATCATCGAAATCGATTTGAGAAGGTCGGGTACGTATCCGCTCATAACCACGGGAGAAACCCAGTTATCGGTAAGCTTTCCGTCAACTATCTCTATGCCGTATTCCGCGACGCACTGAATAGCCCAGTTCTTCGGATCCTCCATACCGTTATTGGTTTCGAATATCATATATCCGTGCTTGACCGAAGCTATCATATCCTCGAGCTTATCCGTTCCTTTCTCGAAGAAGGTATTGGTCATTCTCGAATAAGCCTTTCTTCTGAAGCTTTCTCTTCTTCCGTTGCCGGTGGGGACGGTTCCGAGTTCGCTCGCGCTGATAAGGTCGGAAATTCCCGCGACGAGAATTCCGTCCTTGATTATCTGCGTGTCGCCCGCGATAACTCCGTCGTCGTCGAAGAAGTAACTCGCGACGCTGAGAGCGGCTCCCGCGCCGTCGCGCATATTGACTATGGGCGAAGCGACGTATTTTCCGACGAATTGTTTCGCAAGCGCTCTTTCCTTTACGAACATATCCATTTCCACGCCGTGGCCGAAAGCTTCGTGCGCGATGAGTCCGGTTATGCTCGGAGCGGTGATTACGTCGTACTCGCCGGGGACTATGGGCTTTGCCGTAGAGAGCATTTTCGCCTTATGTACGAGCTTATCGACCTTCTTCGGAAGCTCGCCGACGACTTCGCCGATGGTCGGATAATCCGCACCCTCTCTCGCGAAAATAAGCTTGTCCTCTCCCTTATAAAGAGCGATGGCGTAGCCGTTTACGTAGGTATAATTCTGATCGAGAAGCCTGTTGGCCGAAACGAAAAGCTTGTTCACTTCGAGAAGCGAAAGCATAACTATGGAGTTGACTATGTTTTCCGAGCGCGAAAGAACGTCGCGTTCGAGATTCGTCGCGAAATCGACGAGAGATTTGTCGTCGTATTTATCGAAATCGCTTTCCCTTACAAAAGACTTTACCATAGGCTCGTCCCTTATCGGAGCAGCCGTAATGGTTTCGCCTTCGAGAGCGTCGCTTACTTTAATCTCGGAAAGAATCCTTTCCGCAAGCGCGTCCGTATCGCCGTTTATATCGCAGAGCGAGTATTCGTAAAACTGTCTGCCGTTATTCATCTTGACGACGAATCCGCGCTCCGTATCCGAGCCTTCTCCGACGTCCGAAGTGCTTCTGTCCACCCTTATCCTCTTGGACCTGATATCCGTGCCGAGTATGCTTACGTAAGCAAAACGCTTCCCGAGCCTTTCAACGAGGCTTTTGCAGTCGGCTTTCTTACTTTCCAAATATTTACTGAATGCCATATCTTTTAATTCTCACCGCCGTTATTTGTGATTAACACCTTTGAGTTGAGACTGAACCTCCTCACGATAGAGTTTATCATCTAAACCCGCCGATGTCAATTATTTTCGTCGAATTGTGAAACAAATCTCGCATTTTTATTAAAAATTCTGATAAAAAACCGGAAGAAAAAATCTCTTCCGGCTTAAATCGTTATTTTATGTTGCCCATAGGGGACTTCCTGCGCTTTTTCTCGCTGGAATAGGCGAAATTCATAGAAGTCTTGGTGCTTTGAGAACGAACCTGAGGTTCTTCCTTGGGCTGCGGAGCCTCCTGCGGCTGGCTTTCCGCCGTTACCGAGGGACGGGGCGTTCTTTCGGGACGGGGTTTTCTTTCCTTGTTTCCGCCGTTGAAGCCCGTCTTGGACGCCTTTCCCTGACCGCCGGTTTTTCTGGCTTCGCGTTTGATTCCCGGCTTGGGGACGATAGTAACGTATCTCTGCGGACTGACGCCTTCGCTTACCGTCGTAACGAATTCGCTGTCCTGAAGAGCCGAATGAATAATCCTTCTTTCGTAGGGATTCATAGGCTCGAGCTTGACCGTGCGTCCCGTGCGCTTGACTTTGCTTTCGAGATTCTTCGCAAGCTGAACGAGCGTTTCCGCGCGCTTCTGACGATAACCTTCGGTATCTATGGTTATTCTCTTGTAACTCTCTTTGTCGCAGTTGACGACGAGCGACGAAAGATACTGAACGGCGTCGAGAACCTCTCCTCTGTAACCGATAATCGACGCGCTGTCCGTTCCTATGAGATTCATTCTGACGGCTTCGTCGGTTTCTTCCGTTTCGACGACGAAATCAAAGCCCATCTTCTCAAGAAGATTCTCAACGAATTCCGTCGCCTTCTCGCCTTCGGACTGTCTGCGGGAAACGATTATCCTGTATTTGTTGAAAAGGAATCCGTTGTCCTTCAGAACGCGGACGTCAACCTGTTCTTTGGATTCGAGCCCGAGTTCCCTGAGTCCCTTTTCGATAGCGGCATCGAGTGATTTACCGCTTACTTCGACACTTTTTAACATTTATTACTCCTCGCCGCAGTGACGGATGCGTCCTGCTTAAGTTATTTCTTTCTCATATAAGAAGGCTTGTTGGAATCGAACTGCGCTCTTATCGCAGCCTCCGCCTTCTTGTCCGTGATAGGATTGATTATAAGCCCCGCCAGAATCGAGAACAAAGCCGAAAATACCATATAAACCGAAAACGCCGCGGTATACTGGAATACGAAGAAGGCGTAGATGAGAGGCATCATAAACATCATCATCTTATTGCTCTTTTCCATCTGCGGATCTTCCACGCCGCCCTTGACTTTATTGGCTTTCTGCGAGATAAGTGAGGATACGAACGCAAGACCTATCGAAAGAACGGGAAGAATTATAAGACCGTTCCAGTGATTGCCCGTATAACCCTTTCCGGCATCGCTGAGCATAACCGCGTCGTAAATAAGGTTGTAATCCTCTTTCGATACTTTGTTCTTGTCTATACCCTGTCCGTTGGCTCCCGTTCCGGCAGCCTCGTCGTAGGTCGCGAATACCTGCGCCCACGTATCGGGACGGTATATGTTCTTAACCCAGAGGAAGCCTTCCCTTTCGCTGTCGAAGGTAGCCGCAGCCGCGTTGGCCGCAGCTTCTCCCGCGGATTTTTCCTTGACCGAGCGTTCCGAAATCTTTCCGCTCAAATCGGATTTATAGCCGTCGAGAATCGCTTTCTGTTCTTCGCTTATATTCTCGCCGAGCTTTTCGAGTTCGGATATCTGCGCGTTCAGCGCGTCGATGACTTCCTTGTCGGCGACTCTCTGTTCGTACGCGTATTTTTCGTTATACGCGGAATTGTAGCTCGCGGCAAGCTTGTTGTACAGCATATTGCTGCTGTAGGACGAATACGCGCTCAAGCCCTGAAACATAAAGATGAATATTACCATAGTAACTATCATCGGAAGACAGCCGCTCGCAATCTTGATGTTGTACTTCTTGTAGAGCGCCTGCTTTTCGATATTGGCTTTCTGCGGATCGTCGGGGTATCTCTTATCTATGTCTTCGATATAGGGCTTAAGCTCTTTCTGCGCCGCCGAGGTCTTTTTCATACTTAATCTCGACCAGTAATCGAGCGGAAGCGTAATAAGCTTGAGAACGAGCGTAAACAAAATTACGGTCAGACCGTAATCGTTGACGAGGCCGTGAATCCAGCCTACGAACTGACCTATAAAATGAATCTCGGATAAACTCTGCGAAATGGAACTTATAATATCCATTTGATATCTCCTCTGAAATTATACGGGACGGGATCCGATCCTCCCTTTCCCCAAGGAACACATCTCAGAAGCCTCAGCGCAGTCAATGCCGCGCCCTTCACGAACCCGAATTCCGTGACGGCTTCGATGGCATACACCGAACAACTCGGTCTGAATATACACGTATGCCTGCCCTTGAGCGGCGAGACGTACTTTTTATACCCTCTCAAGAGCCATAGAGCAAACGCCTTCATCCTTCGTCTTCTCCGACCGTAAGAACGTTTGCTTTCCGGGGCTTCCTCTCCCCTTCGGCGCGTCTGAGCAAAATCCCGAGCGAACGGAAAAGCTCTCCGTAGCTGCAACCGGAAGCTTCGGAACGCGGCGTCAGAACGTAGTTGTATCGCCCGTCGGTCTCCGGCAGCAATTCCGCAAAGGCAGACCTCATCCTCCTCTTGAAAAGATTACGCGCGGCGGCTTTCCCGTACTTCCTCGGTACGGAAAGCCCGACCTTCGGCTTCCCCGTGTTGTTCTTCGCGTAATGCAGTATGAGAAAATCGTCGCTGACGGTCTTGCCCTTGCGATAAACGTAATTGAACTGATAGCTCTTTTTAAGCCTGAATACGCCTGAAAGCGACATGATTATGCAGAAAGCTTATGTCTGCCCTTGTTTCTGCGACGCTTGATAACGTTTCTGCCGCCCGTGGTCTTCATACGCTGACGGAATCCGTGGACTTTACTGCGCTGTCTTTTCTTGGGTTGATAGGTACGTTTCATTTTTACACTCCTTATGCTTATTCCTTCCGCATCTCTGCGGCCGTCTGTCTTTTTCAGGCTCGGACGACGATACGTCTTTGCCGCGACGACAATTACAGCAACTTATTATACATTAAAAACCGATTGCTGTCAACTTTTTTTATCCTTTTTAGCGATTCTGTTTTTTATCTTCCGTCCGCAACCGTGCGCGAACCCGACCTTACCTTCGGCTTTCTCTCATCGCGAGCCATATGATAAGCGTGTTTACGTCGGCAGGACTTACGCCCGAAATCCTCGACGCCTGCCCGACGCTCAAAGGACGAATCTTATTGAGCTTCTGTCTTGCTTCGAGCCGAAGCCCTTTTATTTCCGAATAATCCGCGTCCTCGGGAAGAAGTTTGTTTTCGAGAGCGGCGTTCCTTTCGATTTCCTTGAGGCTGTCGCCGAGATAGCCTTCGTACTTTATATCCGTTTCCACCTCTGTCATCGCGGCTTTTCCGAATTCTCCGAAGCCTTCGAAATATTCCGCGACGTCGAAAATGCTTATATTCCCGCGTTTGAGCATATTCGCATAGCTTATTCCGTTCACCGGACAGCTCTCGCCGCAAAGCGTCATAAAAGGCTCCGCACGAGAGGGAGATACCGTTACCGAAAGAAGCTTTTTAAGCCTTTTCATCTCCTCTTTCTTCCTCAGAAACCTTTCGTAACGTTCGTCGCTCACCAACCCCACCGACCTTCCCAGCTCCGTAAGACGGGTATCGGCGTTATCCTGCCTCAGAAGAAGCCTGTATTCCGCTCTCCCCGTCATCATTCTGTAAGGCTCGTCCGTTCCCTTGGTAACTATGTCGTCGATAAGCACGCCTATATAGCTCGTATCGCGGCGAAGAATCATCGGCGGCTTTCCGTCGAGATAAAGCGAAGCGTTTATTCCCGCGACGAGTCCCTGTCCCGCAGCCTCCTCGTAACCGCTCGTTCCGTTTATCTGTCCCGCAAAAAACAAGCCGCGATAATCCTTGCTCATAAGCGCGGGCGTAAGAGCCAGAGGATCTATGCAATCGTATTCTATCGCGTAGGCGTCCCGCATTATACGGACGTTTTCAAGACCGACTATGCTTTTATAAATCTCGTACTGCACATCCGCAGGCATAGAAGAGCTTACTCCCTGAACGTACCATTCGTCGCTCTCCGAATCCTCCGGCTCGAGAAAAATCTGGTGTCTTTCCTTATCGGAAAATCTTACGACCTTATCCTCTATCGACGGACAATATCTCGGACCTACTCCGTTTATCGCTCCGCTGAAAACCGGCGCGCGGCTTTTGTTCCCGAGAATAATATCCTTGGTTTCCGCAGTGCTGTAAGTCAGATAACATCTCGCTTTATCCGCGTCCACCTTTTCGCTCATCGCCGAAAACGGAAGCATATCCCTTTCCCCGGGCTGCATTTCCATTTTCGAAAAATCCAGACTCTTTCCCGAAACCCTCGCGGGCGTACCGGTCTTGAATCTCCTCAGCGAAAATCCGAGCCTATTCAGAGCGTCGCTGAATTCGTTCGCCGCCATAAAACCGTTCGGTCCGACGTTCCTCGTATAGTCCCCGACGATTATGCGGCTTCTGAGATAAACGCCCGACGCGACGATTACCGCGCCCGCCGTATACGAAAGCCCGACCGCGGTCCTTACTTCGTACCCGCCTTCGATAACCCGAAGGTCAATCGCTTCGCCCTGCCTTAAAAAGAGATTCTCCGTACTCTCGAGAGTCTTTTTCATCTCGATATGGTATCTGTGCTTATCTACCTGAGCGCGCGGACTGTAAACGGCGGCTCCTTTCCCTCTGTTGAGCATTCTGAGCTGAAAGAGGCTTTTGTCGGCGTTTATTCCCATTTCTCCGCCCAGAGCGTCTATATCCTTGACTATCTGTCCCTTTGCCGTCCCGCCTATGCTCGGATTACACGCACAAAAGGCGACCGTATCCAGACTGGTCGCCAGCATAAGCGTCTTTTTACCCGTTCTCGCGGCGGCAAGTCCGGCTTCGCAGCCCGCGTGCCCCGCGCCGATAACGATCACGTCGAAATCCATTGCGTTATCTCTCTTCAATAAATACTTTTATACAGCGGACGAAGCTGCTTGTATAAATCCTTGTATACGCCCTTATATATCCCGTCGTAAACCGCGCGATTCTTCGGATCGGGAAGGAAAGGCTCTTCGTAACGCACCATATTCTTCACCGCTTCCTCGTAGCTTCCGAATTTCCCGATGGCTACGTAGACAGCAAGCGCGCAGCCCAGTCCGCAGGCTTCGTAGGTCTGAATCCTTCTTACGGGGAATCCGAGAATATCCGCCATTATACGGCAAATCTCGTCCGACTGACTGCTTCCGCCGCTTATCGTCGCCCATTTTATACGGTTGCCCGAGCGTTTTTCCATAGATTCGAGTCCGTCGCGGAGCGCGTAGCCTATTCCTTCGATTATCGCGCGATAGAGATGAGCCTTCGTATGGTAATCCCTGAAACCGACTACGCTTCCTCTCGCTTCGGGATACTGAAGAAGAGGCGACCAATAGGGTTGAAGAACGAGTCCGTCGCAGCCCGCGGGAGTATCCTTGAGGCACCTGTTGAGTACGACTTCGGTCGGGACGCCTTCCTTTTCGGCAATAAGGCTCTCCTCCTTCCCGAAATTCTCTATAAACCACCTGAGCATCCAGAATCCCCGATAAATCTGCACCTCGGGATTATAGTATCCTTTTGCAGTCGAAGGGTAGGCGGGAAGGAACCTTACCGGCTCCACGTATCTGCCTTTGAGCGCAAGCTGAACCGTCGCGGCAGTTCCGAGAGATATGCTCGCGACGTCCTCCGACAAAACTCCGCAGCCGAGAGATTCGCAGCTCTTGTCGCTTCCCGTGGCGATAATCGGAAGCCCTTCGGGAAGTCCGGTTTCCTCCGAAGCCTTTTTCGTTACCCTTCCGATAATATCACCCGGCTGAACGAGATCCACGAGCTTTTCCGCGGGGACGTTATATACGGGCATCTGTATATCGTTCGGCTTCTTCCACTTCCTCCTCTTATAGTCGAGCGGAAGATGACCTATCTGCGAAGCCACCGAATCGGCGAACTTCCCCGTAAGCCTATGCATAAGATAGGTCGGAAGAAAGGCGAATTTATACGTCTTTTCCCAAATCTCGGGTTCGTGCTCGATTATCCAGTTGCTTTTGGTTATGGACCTCTGCGCGTGAAGAGTGGATTCGAAACCTATGAGCTTGAACGCAAGCGAGGAAAGAAAAGGAACTTTGAGGGTATGGCAATCGGTCGTTCTCTGATCCAGCCAGAGAATGGCTTTACGGAGCGGCTCTCCGTTTTCGTCCAGACATACGACGCTGTCGCGGAAGGTCGTAACGGACATAGCTTCGACCGTCTTCACCAAATCCGGTCTTTCCTCCGCTATGCCGCGGCAAGCCGAACATAACGCTTCCCAATATACGGCGGGATCCTCCTCCGCTATGCCTCCGTCTTTCATATAACGCGAAGCGTCGAAGGCTATTTTTTTGCGGATAAGCGTTTCTCCTCTTTCGTCAATAATCATCGCCCGAAGGCTCTGAGTCCCAAGATCCGCGACAAGTACCATATCTTTTTCTCCCTCGTATTTCAATCCGCGCTCCCCTCGCCGGAAAGCCGCCGCAAAAGCAATCAGTCTATAAATACGGCGGAAAACCAATAATACACTGTCTTTCCGTCCTTCTCTTCCTTCATCGTCATTCCCATCTTCGCAACGGTGGAAACCACGTCCACCCCTACCGTATGAAAAGCCGGACGCGCGTCGGATTTGTGCGGACAAGGTCTGTCCGTTTCGCAGGCGCATGTCTTGCACAAATCGCAGCTGCTGAGCGACAGAGCCATATAATGCCCGTCCCTCATGGCCTGTCTTTCTATCGCAAGGCTTATCTGCTGCGCGGAATGCTTATCCTCCGTCCTTATGACGATTCCGCCCTTATAATGTCTGAAAATCCTTATCGACTGCTCGATATCCTTCATTCTCGGATCGGTCGGGCAGAAATAATGCTTCCCGTAATTGTCGCAGCCGAATCTGCATTTCAGAACGGTTCTCGGATCGAAAACTATATCGTCGATTCCGAAAACCTCGGCTTTATCCGCGCCCGCTTCGAGAGCGGCCCGTACGTATGCGGCGTAATCGTTCATAATTCCCTCCGTTACCTGAAGCCGCGGAGCATAAAGACCATATAACCCTGCTGCATCGCGACGATTCTGTTTTTGGCGACGGTCTTGCCCGAAGAATGGATAACGTTCTTTCCGGCTTCGTCTTCGCTTACGTCGAAATAGAAGTAATTATAGCTTCCGCGAAGAGTATTTCCGCCCGAAACCCTGACTACGGTGAGCTTATTCTTCTCCTCCTCGCCTATGCTCTCGAGAAGAAGATTTTCCACGGCTTTGGGTCTCAGACTGTCCGAAGCAGCCGAAGTCCTGACCGTAACCGTTCTCTTTGCGCCCGCAACTATATCCGAAGCCACGAGAGAAACCGAACCCGCGTTTTTGAGCGCGGAAAGGTCCAGACTCCTTATAATGTACATAAGAGCGGTGTTGTCGGTGAATTCGGTGTTTCCGATGTCGATGACCGCGTTTTCTACGTTCTCGTGCGCGCCGTTGTTGAAGGTAAGGCTGTAGGTCGCCTTCTTATCGGCGAATTTCTCGCATACCGCCGTATAATCGTTGAATTCGACCTCGTTACCGGACTTGTAAACCACGATAACCGCGCCCTTTCCCGAAACCTTGACGCTTGCGCAGCTGTAAAGCGGGAATTTCGTTTCGTATCTGAGAGTCGTTCTCAACTGAACGGCTTCGGTATCGGATTCGTCGTAACGCACGTATTCGGAATCGATTTTCGTAAGGTCGAAACCGTTGAGCGCGGAAACCCGATAGGTATTCCAGACGTCGATTTCGACAGTCGTTTCCGAAACCGAACCCGAATCGTCCTTATAGGCTTTGTTGACGGTCATAGTCATCGTTCCGACGACGTTGTCGGGAATTTTGACCGCTCCGTCCACTTCCTCGTATTTATAACTGCCCTGAGAATCCTTCGTTATATCGTAAACGAGTTCCTCTCCTTCCTCCCAACGAATCGTCCTGAAGACCTGAACGGTCTGCGTGCAGGCCGCGAGAGAGAGCGCGAAAAGCAAGATAATCGCCGTGATTATTGTTTTTTTCATAAAAAATCTCCTGATTTCAAGTTGCGGAAAGCCTTTCTTCCCGATTTTGCGCCGAGAAAGCCCGTTTTCTTCTTTATTTTCGGATACGGAAGTTAATTCTTTCTTAACGGCGGCTTGCGGAAAGCGATTTTCCCCGCGCACAAAAAGCGACTCCTTTAATTATAACACGATTTCGTATTCTTTGCAACGAAAAAGGCGGAAAAACCGAAGTTATTCCGTCCCTGTATGTTTCAATATATATCGCGAAGGGAAAACTCTTCGCAATTTTTCGTTTTTCGGGTAAAGTCTGCTCACCATTTTTCGTTTTCTCGGGTGAAGCTTGCTCGCAATTTTTCGTTTTCTCGTCCCTGACGATTATACCACGCCCCGACCTTTTTGCAACCGAAATAAAGAAAAACCCGAAACAATCTCCTCTCGGATAAAGTTTCGGGTTTTCTGGTGGGAAGAGGTGGATTCGAACCACCGAAGTCGGTGACGGCAGATTTACAGTCTGCTCCCTTTGGCCGCTCGGGAATCTTCCCGTATTAAGTTGGAGCTAGTGGCCGGAATCGAACCGGCAACCTGCTGATTACAAATCAGCTGCTCTGCCTAGTTGAGCTACACTAGCAGCCTGCGTCATCAGCAGCTTTCGCTGGTGCTTCGGGGCGGACTTGAACCACCGACACGGGGATTTTCAATCCCCTGCTCTACCAACTGAGCTACCGAAGCAAAAAAATGGCGACCTGGAAGGGGCTCGAACCCTCGACCTCTAGCGTGACAGGCTAGCGTTCTAACCATCTGAACTACCAGGCCACTATTTAAGCGGTTTGTTAATTAAATTAACTGGTGGGCCTTCAGGGACTTGAACCCCGGACCAATCGGTTATGAGCCGACCGCTCT
>UQVY01000015.1 GCA_900544545.1 uncultured Eubacteriales bacterium | reverse complement strand
TCGCGAAGCCAATGGGTCCGGCGTCACGCCGGTTTCTCGAAAGAAAGCGGAAAGTAATCACCTCACGGCGCGGAAAACATATAATAAAGCAGAGGGTACTCTCTGAAAAGACGCTAAGGAGGTAAAAGATGGCTCAGTTTACAAATCAGGCTCAGCTTTCATATAACGACAGAACGATAAATTCCAACACGACTATCGGAAATCTCGTAGAGGCATTATCGGCGACGAAAGACGCGGTTTTAAGCGATTATTCGCAGAACGACGCGATGACTTACGTGATAAATCTCGTAAATTCCGGCGCGACGCCGCTTACGGATATAACGGTTTCCGATAATCTCGGCGGCTACCCGGTAAATTCGACTACGGTATATCCGCTTGCGTATTCGGCGGGTTCGGTGAAGTATTACGTGAACGGCATACTTCAGGCGACTCCTTCGGTAACCGCGGGACCGCCTCTGGTTATAACGGGCATCACCGTTCCTGCGGGAGGAAACGCTGCGATAGTATACGAAGCGACCTTGACCGCATACGCACCGCAGGCGGTAGGTTCTACGATAGAAAACACGGCTACGGTAAGCGGGACGGGCATAACCTCGCCTCTTTCCGCGGCGGCGACGGTAACGGCTTCGACCGATCCCGACCTTGCGATAGTAAAGAGCGTGGACCCTTCCACGGTAAGCGGAACGGGAACTCTGACCTATACCTTCGTGATTCAGAATTACGGAAACAGCGAAGCCGACGTTTCGGACAATATCGTTGTGCGCGACACTTTCAATCCGATACTCGGAAATCTCACCGCGAGCCTTAACGGTTCGATTCTGACTGCGGTAACGGATTACGCTTACGACGGGTTGACGGGCGTATTTTCGACGGTTGCGGGAAGGATAACGGTTCCCGCGGCGACTTTTACGCAGGATCCGACCACGGGCGCGTACACGGTAACTCCCGGGACGACGATTCTGACCGTTTCCGGCACGGTATAGCGAAATAAACCTACGTTACAACGAATAAGCTTGCAATATAACGAAATAAACCTGTGTTATAAGAACCTGCGGTATAGCGAAATAACTGCAATAAATAAAAATAAACCTGCGGTATAACGAAAAATCCATGTTATAAAAACCCACAATATAACGAAACAACCCTGCGGTGCAATAAAAAAGCTACTGCCGCGGAAATACGAAAAGCTTTTTCAGATGAGTCCGATGACGGGTCGGACTCATTTTTAAGTCCGATATTCTTTTCGGTAGGACTGATATTCTTTTCGGTAGGACTGATATTCTTTTCGGAGAAAAGCGAATCGATTTTCGGAAAAAAGGCGAAAAAAACGGACTATCCTCTCGGATAATCCGCAACTTGGCAGGGGTAGCTGGATTCGAACCAACGATGACGGAGTCAGAGTCCGTTGCCTTACCGCTTGGCGATACCCCTAAACGACCTCCCTATTATAGCAGATTCTGCGGATTTGTCAACGATTTTCGGCTGAATTTTCAAAAGTTTTTTAGCGGAGTCTTCGTTCGCTTTACGGGCGGAAAATCCCGTTGATTTCGGCTTTTTTCGGTGGAAAATCCCGATGATTTTGTCGGGCAGATGAGGCTCCCGCGCTTTTATTTTGCGAAACTTCCCCTGCCCCTGCCGTCCCGATTCGTATTTCGAGTAAACCCCTACGTACCCCCCGTTATTCTGCGAAATATTCCATTCTCTCTTCCGCAACCGAGAAATCTCCCGTTCTTTCTCCCGCAACCGATAACGCTTGACCGCGGGCGTTTTTTTTGGTATAATCGAAAAAAGCGACGATTTCCGCAGCTGATTTTTGCGGCAGATGTTTGCGATAGATTTCCGTGACAGCTTTTCGCCATAGCTTTTAACGACAGCTTTTCGCGATGGATTTTCGCGTGATAAGGAGAGTAAAAATGAGATTGGATAAATTCCTGAAGGTTTCGAGAATACTGAAGAGGCGCACGGTCGCGAAGGAAGTATGCGAAAGTGGGAAGGTCGAGCTTAACGGACGGTCCGCCAAGCCTTCGAGCGAGCTTAAAGAAGGCGACGTGGTTTCGATAAGCTATATGAGCGGAAAATTCGTATTCAGGGTTCTTATGCTCAAGGAATCCGTCCGTAAAGACGAAGCCGACAAGATGTACGAAGTCATAAGCGAATAGCTCGCTCTGCGGGAATTTTCGGAAGGAGGTAAAGTCTGATGACAAACGAAGGACTCGTTTGCGCGGTAATAGTCGCAGCCGGCGAAAGCAGTCGGTTCGGCTCGGATAAGCTCTTGTCCGTAGCGGACGGAAGGACGGTAATAGAAGGAGCCGTGCTTCCTTTTCTCGAAACGGAATGCGTGGCTAAGATAGTTATAGTTACCGACGCCGAGCGCAGGAAGAAATTCGAAATGCTTTTCGGACGGAACGACAGAATAAGCTACGCTCTCGGAGGGGAAACGAGGACTCTCTCGGTGATTTCGGGGCTTAACGCGCTGGACAGAAGGTGCGAAGTGGTGCTGATTCACGACGGAGCGAGACCTTTTCTGAAGAAGGAGCTGATATTGACTCTTATCCGCGAAGCTCGGGGAAAGGGGAGCGCGATTCCCTTCGTAACTCCCGTGGATTCGGTCTATATGAACATTGCGGGCGGCAGGCCTCTGCCCGTAGAAAGGGACAACGTAGCTCTCGTTCAGACGCCTCAGGCATTTATTTACCGCGAAATAATGTCCGCATATATGGGCAATTCTGCGTCGAGGACGGACGACGGAACGGTTTTCTGTAAGTCCGGAAGGATTCCGAATCTCGTTGCGGGCGACAGGAACAACGTAAAGATTACCTACGCGGGGGACGGGAATTCGGTTTTCTGCGGAATGGGAGCCGACGCTCACAGGCTGGTTGACGGTCGGGACCTGATTATCGGCGGCGTGAAGATACCCTACGAAAAAGGCCTTTTAGGTCATTCCGACGCGGATGTTCTGATTCACGCGATAATGGACGCGCTGCTTTCGGCGGCGGGTGAGAGGGACATCGGAGTGCTTTTCCCCGACAGCGACGACGAATACGAAGGGATTTCGTCGATGACTCTGCTTCTGCGTGTGCGGCGGATACTGGATAGGAAGAACTTGATTCCGTTGTCGGTCAGCGGAGTGATTATCGCCGAAAAACCGAAAATGTTCCCCTATATTACGCAAATGAAAGAAAATATCGCCGCCGTCCTCGACCTTTCCCCCGCCCGCGTGAACGTCGGCGCGACTACGACGGAAGGTTTGGGAATGATTGGGGAGGGGGACGGAATCGCCGCAACCGCCAATTGTATTCTCGCAGTGAAGAGATAAATTCACAAGTGCAAATTGCATTTTAGCGACAAAGCGATAAGTCCACCGATGAATATCGATTCTTACGACAAAACGATGAATCTGCATACGAAAACCGATTGTTATGGTGGATTCTGACTTACAGATTAGTGCCGATTCTTACGACAAAACGATGAATCTGCCAACGGAAGCTGATTCTCGCGGTGAAGCGATGAAAATTTGATTTTTCGATGGAAAACGATTCTCTCAATTAAATTCTGACCTGCCGATAAAGACTGATTATTACGGCAAAATTTGGACTTTTCCGCGAAAACCGATTGTTATGGGAGGATTCTACTTCCCGACATAAACCTTTTGTTACGGCAAAATTTTGACTTTTTTACGGAAAACGATTCTCGCGGCAAAGTATTAGTCTGCCGACGGAAATCGATTCTTGCGGGAAGGTTATAGCTCGCCGACAAAAACCGATTTCTGAGGTAAACGACGAATCTGCGATGAGAGCCGGATTTTGCGGATTTACGTTTGCGGTTTTTGTATAAATATTACATAAATTGAATAAATATATATACTTTGCCGAAAAGCCGAGGCTGAAATTTTCGACGGATTTACGGGGTAAGGGTACGGAAATCTTCTGAAAACGGTCGGAAAATTGCCCTAAAACGGACGGGAATCGGTCGAAAATCAAGCCTTTAAGTGCGTAAAATCACGATTTTTTCGATGAACTTACCGTTAATTTAATATTAAATAATATAATCAAAAGCAAAAAAAGTCCGCCTCTCAACAAAGAAGCGGACTGCTTTTTTCTCTCGGATTTCCGAGCGTGTCAGATGGTGTTTTCGATGCCCTCGGAAATGCGTTTTTTGTCGTACTGGAGCATATAAAGCCCGTAATAACGGCCCTTTTTCTCGAGCAGCTCGTTGTGCGAGCCTTGCTCTATGATTTTGCCGTCGGAAAGGACGATGATGTTGTCCGCGTGCTGGACGGTCGAAAGCCTGTGCGCGACGATTATCATCGTGCCGATGTTCATCATCCTCTCGAGCGAATCCTGAATGAGAACCTCGGTTTCGGTGTCGATGTTTGCGGTAGCTTCGTCGAGAATCATTACCTCGGGACGATGGATTATCGTGCGGGCGAAGGAAAGGAGCTGACGCTGACCGGCGGAGAAGTTGTTGCCGCGCTCGCGGACCTCTTCGTCGAGACCGTTCTGAAGCTTCGAGACGAACTTGTCGGCGTTGACGTAGCGGCAGACTTCGTTTATTTCGTCGTCGGAGAATTCGTCGCGGAGAACTATATTGCTGCGGACGGTGCCCGCGAAAAGGAATACGTCCTGAAGCATCTGTCCGAAATGCTTTCTGAGCGAGGAGATTCTGATTTTGTTGATGTTTACGCCGTCGAGAAGAATCTCGCCCTTCTGAATGTCGTAATTCCGGCAGAGAAGCGAGAGAATAGTCGTTTTTCCCGAACCCGTGGCTCCGACGAAAGCGACGGTCTGACCGGCTTTTATACTGAAGGAAACGTCTTTAAGCACCCATTCGTCGGGAACGTACGAGAACCATACGTGACGGAATTCGATGTCGCCCCTGACTTCGTCAAGGTCAACGGCGTCGGGCGCGTCGATAACTTCGGGCTGCATATCGAGAATGGTGAAAATCTTCTCCGCAGAGGCGAACGCGGACTGAAGCCTGTGGAACTGCTCGGCGAGATTCTGAATGGGGTTGTAGAAGCGGTTGATGTACATATAAAACGCGACGACGGTCTGGTCGGTTATGGTCTGTCCGAAGAAGGTTATGCCGTCTATGTAGCCCTTTCCGGCGAGGAAAAACAGACACAGAATCGTCGAGATGTAGAGCACATAGATTATCGGACGGAACACGCCGAAAACGAGAATCTGATTGCGCTGAGCCTTGTAGAGAGCTTCGTTCTTCTCGGAGAAGTCGTTCATCTTCTTGTTTTCGCGGTTGAAAATCTGAATGATCTTCATTCCCGAGAGGTTCTCCGAAAGGAAGGTGTTTATATCGGTGGTTCTGTCCTTTACGCGTCTGTGCGCCCTTCTCGAAAACTTCCTGAAAAGGACGGAAAACAGCACTATGAACGGAACGAAACAGGATATCATAAGAGTCAGAGCCTGATTTATGCACATCATCGCGATGTAGACCGCAACGACTACGAAGCAGTTCTGAATGAGGTTGACTATGATATTGGTGAACATCACCGAAATGGCGTTGGTGTCGTTGGTTACGCGCGTAACGAGCTTTCCGACGGGCATTTTGTTGAGCTGTCCGTGAGAAAGACTCTCTATATGCGAGAAAAGGTCTTCTCTTATACTGGAAACTATCTTCTGTCCGGTTATCTGAAGAATCACGGCCTGGACGTAGGAGCCGATAAGAGAAATAACGAGAAGGACTCCGTAGATTATTACCTTGCTTATAAGGTCGTCGAGAGCGAAATTCTGCCGCATCATTCCTTCGATATCCGAAACCATAAGAGGAGAGGCTATCGAAAAGGCGACAGAAACGAGCATAATCAGCATAACCGCAAAGAAATTCTTCGAGAAAGGCTTTGCGTAGCCGATGAGCCTGCGGATAAGTTCGCCGTCCTTCATTTTACGGTCGAAACCTATGGCTTCGGCTTTGTCCTTCATCGTTGAGTAGGCTATTATGAGTATCGTCGTGACTATTCCGATAAGACCGCCGACGACGAGAAGCGGATAGTATTCGAGCATTAACCGTTCACCTCCCTGTGTTGGTCTTCGAGACGCTGAAGGTCGACCATTTTCCTGTATTCGGGACAGCTTGCTTCGAGCTGCTCGTGAGTACCTACGGCTTCGACTCTTCCTTCGTCGAGGAAAACTATCTTGTCCATATTCCTGACCGTGGAAATCCTGTGCGCGATGAGGACGGTAGTCTTGCCCTTACGGGTTCTTGCGAGATTCCCGAGAATCACCTTTTCGGTATCGGTGTCGACCGCCGAAACCGAGTCGTCGAGGATAAGTATGGACGAGTCTTTCATTATCGCGCGGGCAATGGAGATTCTCTGTTTCTGTCCGCCCGAAACGGTAACGCCTCTTTCGCCGAGTACGGTCTGGTAACCGTTATGGAATTCGACGATGTTGTCGTGAACGTCGGACATTCTGGCAGCTTCTTCGGCAGCCGCTCCGTTTACGTTGTCGAAGGCGAAACCGATGTTGTTTTCGATGGTGTCGCTGAAAAGGAAGTTATCCTGCGGGACGTAAGCCTCGTAATTCCTAAGGAACTTTATGGGAATGGTGTTCACGTCCCTTCCGTCCACGAAAAGCGTACCGTCGGGAACGTTGTAGGTACGGAGAAGGAGGTCGGCAACGGTGGTTTTTCCCGATCCGGTCTTGCCGATGATACCTACGTTTTCGCCCGCCTCGATTCTGAACGAAACGTCGTGAAGAGCTTCGTAGTCGCCCCCCGGGTAGGTAAAGGTAAGATGACGGAATTCGATTTCGCCGCGGATTCCGTTCTCGGTTTCGGCGACGTTTTCGGAGTCCTTTACGTCGACAGGAGTTTCGAGAAGGTCGGAGACTCTTTTAAGGGAGGCTTTTCCCTTGGACGCCATTTCTATAAGCTCTGCAATCGCCATAAACGGCCAGACGAGGGCGTTGAAATAGCCTATGAATTCCATAAGCTGACCGGCGTTGAATACTCCCGTGTACACGAGATAGCCGCCGTAGCCCAGAATTACGCAGGTTACGGACTCTATGAAGAGAGTATTGAGGACGTTGAGCAGGGCGGAGAGCTTGGTATAAGCCACGTTTGCGTTTTCGTTCTGCGAGTTGAGCCTGTTGAAGGCGAGAAGCTCCTTGTATTCCTTGACGAAAGCCTTGATTACCGCTATGCCCGAAAAACTCTCCTGAGAGAAGTCCGAGAGGTCGGAGAAGGCTTCCTGACGGGTATTCCACTTTACAGTGAGATACTTGCCGATGACGAAGGACATCGTGAGCATACAAGCCATAGGAATGAGCGAAAGAGCCATAAGCACGGGATTCATTCTCGCCATATTGTAGATTGCGAGAGAACCTAAGAATACCGCGTCGAAAAACTCCATCGAACCGCCGCCGAAACAGTCCTGAAGAGTTTCGAGGTCGTTGGTGTAAAGCGACATAAGATTTCCGACCTTGTTCTTCTGATAAAACTGAAGGGAAAGGTCCTTGCAGTGATCGAAAAGACGGCTCCTCAAATCTCTCTCGACCTTGAAGCCCGTGCCGAAAAAGCATATTCTCCACAAGAATCGTCCGCTCATCAGAACGACGATTATAACGAAGATGGGAATGCAGACCTTTTCCAAAAGAAACTGCGCGTCGAAAACGTAATAAAATCCGTCTTCTATTACGTAGCCGTCGTGAATTCCGTTTATTACCATACGGTATATCTTGGGAATCTCCATCTGGAAGACGTCCACCGCGATAAGCGCGAGAAGCCCGAGTATCAGCCACGGCGCGTATTTCAGGTAATAACGGTTGATTTGTTTTCCGAAAACCATTTGTTCCTCCTTTGTCTGTCGGCAAAAATACTTCTTACCTTATTAAAGACGGACGAAAGAAAAAATCCGTCCGCACTTTTCAAAGAAAACGCAGACGGATATTTCATTTTATAAAAGCGCAAAGAAAAAGCGGAAGAACGAGCCTCCCGCTTTTAAGAATCCTTTAAAATCGCTTACATCGAAACGA
The DNA here is from genome assembly GCA_900544545.1 of uncultured Eubacteriales bacterium. GTDB lineage: Bacteria > Bacillota > Clostridia > Christensenellales > CAG-314 > UMGS692. Next base: position 30,464 of record UQVY01000015.1, on the reverse strand, counting down.
ATGCGAAACGAAGAGCGAAGAGAATCGCGATGACCGTAACCACGATATCCTTTCTGGTGTACTTTCCGGTAAGGAGAGTGATGAGAACGTACGCGATCGCGCCTACGCCGATACCGTTGGAGATGGAGTAGGTCATAGGCATAAAGAACATCGTAAGGAAGGACGGAACCGCAAAACGAATGTCGGACATATCCACGCTCGCGAAGTTCCTGAGCATAAGAACGCCTACGTACATAAGAGCCGGTGCTGTCGCAACGCTCGGAATGAGCATAGCGAGAGGACTGAGGAAAAGACAGAGAAGAAGTCCGAGAGCCGTGATAACGCTCGCGAAGCCCGTTCTTCCGCCTTCGGCAACGCCGGAAGCCGATTCCACGAAGGTGGTGATGGTGCTGGTTCCGAGCATAGCGCCCGCAACCGTACCGATGGAGTCGCAGAGAAGACACTGGTCGAGTCTGTCGGGATCGCCGTTTTCGTTAAGCATACCCGCCTGAGAGCAGGTTCCGTAGAGAGTTCCGATGGTGTCGAACATATCGACGAGGAGGAAACCTACCATCGTCATAAGTACCGAGAATACCGAACCTAAGGTCACGCCGTCGAACGCAAGCTTCCAGCTTTCGGGCTTGAACGCCGAGAAACCGATGGCCGCGAAGTCGGAGAACATCTTGCCGGTGTTGGACATATCGAAGGAGGGAAGAGTCCAGGTCATAAGATAATAGAGAACGGACGTAATGACGATACCGAGAATAATGCTGCCCTTTCTGAGGAAACCGAGTTTGCTCTTGGCGAATACCGCGATGAGAATAAGACCGAGGAACGCCGAGATAACGGGCGCGCCTATGCTTGCCCAGGAAGCCTGATCGACGATCTTCGTGAAGTCGGTTATCTGAACGAAGGTGTACATATTATCCTGAACGAGTCCCGCGCTCTTTGCGCCGAGGAAGGCGATGAACAGACCGATACCCGCGGAAATGGCTTTCTTGAGGCAATCGGGAAGAGCCGTGGCGATGAGCTTTCTCAGACCGGTCACGGAGAGAAGCATAAAGATTATACCCGAGATAAGGATAATCACGAGTCCCGCGCCGTAAGCGTCCTTGGCGTCGAGAGCGCCGTTGCTGTTCATAGCGGGAAGAATAAAGGATACGAAGAAGAAGCTGTTGAGACCCATTCCGGCTGCCTGAGCGAAAGGCCTTTTTGCGACGAACGCCATAAGGAGCGTTCCGATGACGGCGGCAATCGTTCCGCCGACGTATACGGAGTTCCAGATTTCCGGATTCGCTTCCGCGGAACCGGCGATGGAGTTGGGATTGACGATAACGATGTAGCACATTGCGAAGAAGGTCGTAAGACCGGCAATGATCTCGGTTTTTACCGTCGAGTTGCGTTCGGTTATGGAGAACGTCTTTTCAAGCCATCCGCCGAAACCTTTCTTTTGTGTTGTCTGGTTTTCCATTTTTTCCCTCCGGGTAAATATATTATTATCCGGTAAACGAACCCGAACCGATTTGCTCGGAACGGAATCCTTTACCGCCAATAACCGAATCGCTCCTACGAAAAAGCAAAAGCCCCGCAGCTTTTACGCTATGGGACTTTAAAGTCTTTCGGTAGAATCGCACTTTAAAAACCGGCAGAAAAAACAGTCTGCCTTACCGGATAAAACGCAGCGTGACGAGCCGTGAATTCCCATCGGTAATTACCTCCGTAGGTCGGTTTTTAATAAAAATACCATTCTATTTTATAACATTCGGTTAATAAAGTCAAACGATTGCAGGAGGTTTTTTACGGAAAAAACGCCGATTTTCGCCGATTTTTTCGGTTTTTCGTTTTTTGACGCCGACTTATTTATGAATTAACGAAAGTCCGTGCGGATAAAACGAAAAAAAGACAAAAAAAGTCCCCACACGGGTATATGTGGGGAGAAAAGGGGGAGGATTATATCTCAACATGAGGATTGAGTTAACTTCCTTGATGCCTATAAGTATATCACGCTTACGGGATTTAGTCAATAACGAAAAGCTTCCGTTTTTCGCCAAAAGAGGCTGTTTTTCGTTAATTTATAAAAACGAGGGATAAAAAAGCTCTCCACGAGGGATAAAAGAAACTTTCCGACAGGAAATATATACGAAAAGCCGAGGAATATATACGAAAAACGGTCCGCCTTTTCGGGCAGGCCGCAGTTGAGTCCGGAATACGGTTTCGGGTGATTCTCGAGAATTCGGACTGTTTCGTGTCGGAGATTCTGTTTCGTACCGAGGATTCTGTTTCGTATCGGAGATTCTACTTCGTACCGAAGATTCTGTCGCCCGCGTCGCCGAGACCGGGGAGAATGTATCCGTGTTCGTTAAGGCATCTGTCTTCGCAGGCGCAGTAAATCTGAACGTCGGGATTGGCTCCGGTAACGGCTTCGATTCCCTCGGGAGCGCAGATTATGTTCATAAGCTTGATATGCTTGCAGCCCGTGTCCTTGATAATCTTTATCGCAGCGTTGGCAGAACCGCCCGTAGCAAGCATAGGATCGACTATGAGAGCGAGCTTTTCGTCCATATGCTCGGGAAGCTTGCAGTAATACTGCTGAGGCTCGAGGGTTTCGTGGTCGCGGTAAACGCCGATATGACCGACCTTTGCGTGCGGGAAAAGGGAAAGGATTCCGCCTACCATTCCGAGACCTGCCCGAAGAACGGGAACGATAGCCAGTATATCTTCCTTGATTACCTGCTGAGTGCAGATTTCGAGAGGAGTTTCGACCTGTTCGGGACGGGTGGGGATATCGTTCAGGGCTTCGTAAGCCATAAGCATCGTGATCTCGTTGATAAGTTCGCGGAAAAGCTTGGTATCGGTGTTCTTATTCCTTAAAAGAGCAACCTTGTGCTGAATGAGAGGGTGCCGGAAGATTGTAACGTTATTCATAAGTACCTCGCAGAGTAACGCGGTTCGTATCCGCCGCGTCGTATTCGATTTACTATATCACTTTTTTCCCCCGTTGTCAACGGTTTAAAGAAAAAGGAGAAGTTCCGCGGAATAAAGCGTCCCCGTTATCCGAAAAAAACGCCCGTTCGATTTAACGAGTAAACGAGTAAAAACGAAATAAGCTTTCTATGCCCCGAATTCGGGTAAAAAGGATTGCAAAATTCGGGAAATTGGTTTATACTGAGTATATAAAAATATTTATATAAGGAGATTTCTGTTATGAAATACATACCGGAACCTTTCAGAATTAAAAGCGTTGAACCGATTAAGATGCTTACCCGTGAGGAACGTATCGAAAAGATCAAAGCGGCTCATTATAACGTTTTTGCGCTTAACAGCGACGACGTTTATATCGACCTTCTTACCGACAGCGGAACGAACGCCATGAGCGTTGAGCAGTGGGCGGGCGTTATGCGCGGCGACGAAAGCTACGCGGGCGCGAAATCCTACCGCAACGTAGTCGCTGCCGCACGCGATATATTCGGATATCAGATGATTCAGCCCGTTCATCAGGGCAGAGCGGCGGAAAAAGTCCTTCTTCCCATTCTTCTCGGAGAAGGTAAGTTCTCTATCGCGAATATGCACTTCGATACCACCAGAGCGCACGTCGAACTCGCCGGCGCGAGAGCTATCGACTGCGTTAACCCTCAGGCTCTCGACGTAAGCAGCTACGCGGACTTCAAGGGCAATATGGATAACGAGCGTCTCGTTAAGCTCATCGAAGAGCACGGAGCAAAGAACATCGGCGTTATTATCATCACCGTTACCAACAACAGCGCGGGCGGTCAACCCGTTTCCGTCGCAAATATGCGCGAAACCTCGGCAATCGCTCACAAGTACGGAATCCCCGTATGTATCGACGCCGCAAGATATGCGGAAAACGCGGCTTTCATCAAACAGAGAGAACCCGAATTCAAGGATAAGTCCATAAAGGAAATCGTAGCGGCTATGTTCGCTTGCGGCGATATGTTCACTATGTCCAGCAAGAAGGACGCTATCGTGAATATGGGCGGCCTTATCGGCGTCAAGGATAACAAGGACCTCTTCCAGACCGTTCAGGGACGCTGTATTTCCTACGAAGGATTCGTTACTTACGGCGGTATGAGCGGACGCGACCTCGAAGCTCTCGCGGTAGGTCTTTACGAAGGCATTAACGAGGATTATCTCAAGTACAGACTCGGTCAGATGCAGTATCTTGCCGCACGTCTCGACGAAGCGGGAATAGCTTATCAGTCTCCCGTAGGCGGACACGGCGTTTTCGTGGACGCAAAGGCGCTGCTTCCTCAGATTCCGTATTACGAATTCCCCGCTCAGGCTCTCGCTATCGAGCTTTATATCGAAGCCGGAATCAGAGCCTGCGACATAGGTTCCTTTATGCTCGGAAACGACCCCGATACCAAGGAGCAGCTTAAAGCGGATTTCGAATTCACGAGACTCGCTATCCCGAGAAGAGTTTATACTCAGGCTCACCTCGATATCATCGCCGACGCCCTTATCGCCATCAAGAACCGCGCGGCAAACGTCAGCGGATACCGCATCACCTGGGAACCGCCCGTGCTTCGTCACTTCACGGCTCACCTCGAACCCATCAAAAAATAATTACGGGTTTATTCATAATTGCGGATACATTCTTTTGTGTCCGCAATTTTTGTAAAGATACGAATTTTCATAAGGAAGGATACGAATATGGAATTATATAAAATGCAGGTAACGGAATTCTGCCGCGAACTCAGCAAGGATATCCCCGTCCCGGGCGGCGGAAGCGTTGCGGCTCTGAACGGCGCGCTGGGCGTGAGCCTTTTCGCTATGGTAGCCAATATGACCGTAAGAAAACAGAGTAAGAAAGGTATCGAAACCGACGCCGCGATAATGAAAATCGCCGAAATCGGAGAAAAGGAAGCCGACAGATTCAACGCGCTCATAGAGGAGGATTCCAATGCCTTCAACGTCGTTATGGACGCGATGAAAAATCCCAAAAACACCGAAGAGGAAAAGGCTTTCAGAAAACAAAAGATTCAGGAGGCCTATAAGGGCGCGACAGTCCCGCCTGCGGAGGTAGCGAAAAAGGCTTATTCCCTTCTTTGCGAGTACGCGGCGGTTATGTTTGAGAAAGGCGACAAATATGCGCTTTCAGACGTATGCGTGGGCATAAGATGCCTTAACACCGCCTTCTGGAGCGCGGTTTATAACGTCAAAATCAACCTTTCCGCGATAGAGGACGAGGCTTTCGTCGAAAAGGCTCTTTCCGAAATAAAAGAAGCCGAAGAAAAAGTCGACTCGCTCTGCGAATCGATTATCGGAAAGGTAAGTTTCTGAGCCGGAAACCGCGGGAGCTTTTTTATGAACGTTTTTCTGCTGTACGTTTTTCTGTTCTTCATAGGTTCGACCTTCGGCTGGGTAATGGAGTTCTTTTACAGACGCTTCAAGCCCAGCAACGTCGAAAGAAAATGGGTGAATCCCGGATTCCTTAACGGGCCGTATCTTCCCATATACGGCTTCGGACTTTGCGCGCTTTACAGCATATCCCTTCTGGACGGACTTTTTACCTTCCCCAACCAATTCGTTCACGCGGTCGTCCTGTTTTTCGGAATAGGCTGCGTTATGACGCTCATCGAGCTTATCGGCGGATTGATTTTCATAAAAGGCTTTAAAGTCAAGCTCTGGGATTACAGCAAACGATGGCTCAACTATAAGGGAATAATCTGTCCGCTCTTTTTCGTTATATGGGCGGCTCTCGGAACGATTTATTATTTCTTCGTAAATCCTTATATAATAGACGCGATCAGGTGGTATTCGGAGAATCTTTCCTTCTCGTTTATATTGGGAGTGTTCTTCGGCGTGTTTATTCTGGACGTCGTGTATTCCTGCAACCTCGTCGTGAAGATAAGAAGTTTCGCGAAAAAGAACGGACTTCTCGTGCGCTACGAGGAATTCAAGGAGACCGTCGGGGACGTCAAAAAGAAGTACCGCGAGCGCAATCACTTCTTCCTTTCCCTCGTGGCGGCTTCCCTGAGAGTGGGCGAATCGCTGGACAGTTATAAAGATAAGGTCAGAGACCTTTCCGAAAAACTCAGGGACAGCAACCGCGAGCTTAAAGAAAGCAAGGACCGCGCGAAAAACGTCATCAAGGGCGAGAAACCCGAAACTTCCGAGGAAGACCGGAAGGACGACTGAAAAGCAGTAAGCCCCGTCCGTAAAGGTCGGGGCGCGTTTCTGCGCGAGCCTCGGATTCACCCGAAGGAGCTTTCGCAAAAACGAAAATATTCCGACGGAATTCTTTGCGAAATCGTTGATATTTGCCGGATTATATGGTAAAATAAGCAGGCTGCTCTCGGGAGCGGCGGCTTTCGCGGGAATCGTTTTGCAGCCGCGTCCGGACGGGCCAAGTCCGAGGCAAAAACAAAAAAATGCCGATATGTTTTTCCTAAAAACAGTTGACAGAAATCCGAGAAAGTGATATTATTAACAGGCACTTGGGGCGATTGGAGATTCGACCGTAGGTGTCGTTCCGTCGTGGGGGTATAGCTCAGCTGGGAGAGCACCTGCCTTGCAAGCAGGGGGTCAGCGGTTCGATCCCGCTTACCTCCACCACTGTGGGAGCATAGCTCAGTTGGTTAGAGCACACGCCTGATAAGCGTGAGGTCGATAGTTCGAGTCTATTTGCTCCCACCAGCGATTATAATGTTTGCCTTAGTAGCTCAGCGGCAGAGCATTCGGCTGTTAACCGAAGGGTCGTAGGTTCGAACCCTACCTGAGGCGCCAATATTTATGCGGGAGTGGCTCAGTGGTAGAGCGCTGCCTTGCCAAGGCAGATATCGCGGGTCCGAATCCCGTCTCCCGCTCCATTACCTCGCTTTACGCGAGGTATTTTTTTGTCCTCGTTCTGTTCGCGAGTAAAAAACGAGTCGGATTTTTTGCTTAAAAACGCTTGACGGTTTTCTTTTCGTGGGGTATAATGGAAAAAATTTGGGCAAAAGGCGAAACGACCTTCCGGACGGAAATATTGACCGAGGACGTTTTGCGCGGAGGAAAAATGAGGGACCTTACCCACGGAAAAATCAAAGGAGGCTGCCGCCTCGTAAGGGAGTTTTCTTTTTCAAAGGCACCCGTATTCCCCGATTCCGATAAAGAATATTTCGTATTTCCCGGTTTCTGCGACGTACACGTACATCTCAGAGAGCCGGGATTTTTTTATAAGGAAAGCATAAGGACGGGGACTATGGCGGCGGCAAGAGGCGGATTTACGGCGGTATGCGCTATGCCTAACCTCGATCCCGTTCCCGATTCGAGAGAGAACCTTCTCAAGGAAATCGGGATAATCGCAAGGGACGCGGTTATCAACGTCTATCCTTACGCGGCTTTGACCGTAGGAGAAAAAGGACTCGTCGCGGCGGATCTGGAGGGGACGAGCGACCTCTGCGTGGCTTATTCCGACGACGGAAAGGGCGTTCAGAGGAGAGATACTATGCTTTCTCTTATGGAAAGAGCCGAAAAGCTCGGGAAAATCGTCGCCGCGCACTGCGAGGACGAATCGCTTCTCCGCGGAGGTTATATCCACGACGGAATCTACGCGAAAACTCACGGGCATAAGGGAATCTGCCCGGAAAGCGAATACCTTCAGATAGAGAGAGATCTCGCTCTTGCGGAGGAAACGGGAGTTAAGTACCACGTCTGTCACGTTTCCGCGAAGGAGAGCGTGGAGCTTATCCGAAAGGCGAAAAAAAGAGGCGCGGACGTAACCTGCGAAACGGCTCCGCATTATCTCGTTCTGGACGAAAACGACCTCCGCGAGGAGGGAAGGTTCAAGATGAATCCGCCTCTGCGTTCGGAGAAAGACAGACTCGCGCTTATCGAAGGAATAAAGGACGGGACGATAGATATGATAGCGACCGACCACGCTCCGCATTCGGCGGAGGAAAAGAGCAGAGGGCTTTCGGGAAGCGCGTTCGGAGTAGTCGGACTGGAAACGGCTTTTCCCGTGCTTTATACCGAACTCGTGATGAAGGGCGTCATAACCGCGGACAGACTTATCGGGCTTATGGCGGTCGAGCCGAGAAGGAGATTCGGGATACCCTTCGGAAAGAGTCAAGAGAACTTTATAACGCTTTCGTCGGGAGAGAACGTCGGAGATTTTTCGGTCTGGGAGCTTGGCGAGGAGTACGAAATCGATCCCGAAGAGTTTCTGAGTAAAGGCAGAGCCACGCCGTTCGAAGGGAGAAGGGTTTTCGGAAGGAATATCGCGACCTTCGTGAACGGGAAAGAGGTTTATTCGTCGGCGGAGAAAGGAAGATGAAGAAAGGTTTGTTCGAAATAAACGAAAACGTTCTTATTGCGGAAAATACGATGAAAATCCTCCTCGAAGGAGACGTTTCGGAATGCCGCGCGGGAAGCTTCGTAAACGTGAAAATCGACGGCTGCTACCTGAGGAGACCGTTGTCCGTCTGCGATGCGAAAGACGGAAAGCTTACCCTTATATACAAAATCGTGGGAAAGGGAACGGATATTCTTTCCCGAACGCAAAGAGGGGAACTCGATATTCTGACGGGACTGGGGAACGGTTACGAGCTTTCGGTTTCGGGAGAAAGACCGATTCTCGTCGGCGGAGGAGCGGGAGTCCCGCCTCTTTATATGGCGGCAAGGCTGCTTGCGGCGGAGGGAAAGAAAGTAAGGGTTATAATAGGTTTCAATAAAGCCGAGGAAGTCTTTTTCGAAAAGGAATTCGGAGAAATCGGCGCGGAGGCAGTCGTTACGACGGCGGACGGCTCTTACGGAGAAAAGGGATTTGTTACCGATGCGATGAAGAGAATCGGCGACTATACTTACTTCTACGCCTGCGGACCGGAGCCTATGCTCAAAGCCGTCGCGCGCCTTTCGGAAACGGAGGGACAACTCAGCTTCGAGGAAAGAATGGGCTGCGGATTCGGAGCGTGTATGGGCTGCACCTGCAAAACCCTGACCGGAAACAAGAGGATATGCAGGGAAGGTCCGGTTTTAAGGAAAAGCGAGCTGATTCTGACGAAGGAGGACGAAAGATGAATACAAAGGTCGTGCTTTGCGGAGAAACTCTCGATAACCCGATAATTCCCGCGAGCGGAACCTTCGGATACGGAAAGGAGTTCGCGGAATTATACGACATAAACGTACTCGGAACGTTTTCCTTCAAGGGAACGACCGAGCAGCCGAGATTCGGGAATCCTACTCCGAGAATAGCAGAATGCGCGTCGGGAATGATAAACTGCGTAGGGCTTCAGAACCCCGGAGCTGACGAGGTTATAAGAAAAGAGCTTCCCGAGATACGGAAGTTCTTCAAAAAGAAGGTAATGGCGAACGTCTGCGGATTTTCCGTCGGGGAATACGTCCGAGTGGCGGAGAAATTCGATAAATGCCCTGAGGTGGGCTGGTTGGAGATAAACGTGAGCTGCCCTAACGTTCACGGCGGCGGAATGAGCTTCGGAACGAGCGCGGAGAGCTGCGCGGAGGTAGTTTCGGCGGTCAGAAAAAGAGTCCGCAAACCGATAATCGTAAAGCTTTCGCCCAACGTTACCGATATCACGGAAATAGCGAGAGCGGCGGAGGCTTCGGGTGCGGACGGCGTAAGTCTCATAAACACGCTTGTGGGAATGAGACTTGATATAAAGAAAAGAAAGCCCCTGCTTTCCAACGTAACGGGCGGAGTTTCGGGAAGATGCGTATTTCCGGTCGCGCTGGCTATGGTGTATAAGACTTACAGGGCGGTGAAGATTCCCGTCGTCGGAACGGGCGGGATTTCCTGCGCGGAGGACGTAATCGAAATGATGCTCGCGGGAGCGACGGCGGTGGAGATCGGCTCGGAAAACCTCGTGAACCCGTACGCCTGTCGGGATATAGTAGAAGAGCTGCCGAAGGTTATGGAGAAATACGGAATCGACGACCTTTCGGAAATCATCGGGCGGGCGTGAAATCCGTCCGCGGAACCCGAAGATAAAATCTTCCCGACGAAAACGCGGACGAGCGGAAACGCAACCGAAAACGATTCGGAAATATAACGGAAAAATAAAGGAGAAACGAATATGGGAAAAGACGTAATCATTGCCTGCGACTTCGACAGCGGAAAGAAAACGCTGGAATTCCTCGAAAAATTCGGAGAAATCAAACCCTTCGTAAAAATCGGACTGGAACTCTTTTACGCGGAGGGAACGGGAATAGTCCGCGAGCTTAAAAGCAGAGGCTATAAGCTGTTTCTGGATCTGAAGCTTCACGATATTCCGCATACGGTCGAAAAGACTATGGCGGTCCTGACCTCCCTCGACGTCGATATGGTCAACATTCACGCGGCGGGCGGAAGCGCGATGATGAAAGCGGCCGTACGCGGACTCGCGAGACCGGACGGAACGAGACCGCTTCTTATCTCCGTAACGCAGCTTACTTCCACCGACGAGGAAACTCTGCGCAAGGAATTGCTGATAGACCTTCCGATGGAGGACGTAGTGGCTTCCTACGCGAGAAATTCGCTCGATTCCGGACTCGACGGAGTAGTCTGTTCGCCTCTCGAAGCGAGAAGGATTCACGAGGTCTGCGGAAAGAAGTTCCTGACCGTTACGCCGGGCGTGAGATTCGCCGACGGCGATATCGGCGATCAGAAACGAGTGGCGACGCCCGCTCTCGCAAGGGATCTCGGCGCGGATTACATAGTCGTCGGAAGACCGATTACTCTTGCGGACGACCCGAGAGAGGCTTACGGAAGATGCGTAAGAGAATTCGTCGGATAAATTCGATAAACGGAGGAAACCCAAAAGGCTCCTCCGTTATTTTAAGGAGAAAAATATGAAAAAACTTATAGCCAAGGACCTTTTGAAAATAAAAGCGGTGTTTTTCCGTCCGGAAGAGCCGTTCGTATGGGCAAGCGGAATCAAAAGTCCCGTCTATTGCGACAACAGACTTACGCTTACTTCGGTCGAAGCGAGAAACGACGTCGAAAACGGACTTGCGGAACTCGTAAGGGAGAATTATCCCGAGGCGGAGGTTCTTATGGGGACTTCCACGGCGGGAATCCCTCACGCGGCGATAGTCGGACATATCCTAGGAATGCCGATGGGGTACGTGCGTTCGGGAGCGAAGGACCACGGACGCAAAAACAGAATCGAAGGAAGGCTCGGAAAAGGTCAGAAAGTCGTGGTCGTCGAGGACCTTATATCGACTGCGGGAAGCGTAATCGAAGTCGTCGACGTTCTCCGCGAAGAAGGAGCGGAGGTTCTCGGAATCGTTTCCATATTCACCTACGGGATGAAAAAAGGTCTGGATAATCTCGCGGCGGCGAAGGTGAAGAACGTTTCGCTCACGGATTTCGATACGGTCGCGCGTATAGCCGCCGAGGAAGGTTACATAAAACCCGAGGACGAGGCAAGACTTATCGCTTTCAGAAACGATCCGTCGGACGAATCCTGGATGGCCCGGTAATCGGAAAGCCGAGGAAAAAGTTAAAGAGAAAATCCGGAAAACAAAGGAAAATATACGGAATAATAAGCAGGAGGAAAATCATTATGAGAAGTTTAATAGACATATCGGATCTCAGCGTCAGGGAGCTGGACGAACTTATAGCAACCGCGGACGATATTATAGCCAATCCCGACAAATACGCGGAGAGCTGCAAAAGAAAGAAACTCGCGACGCTGTTTTTTGAACCGTCGACGAGAACCAGACTGAGTTTCGAGGCGGCTATGCTCGAGCTCGGCGGAAGCGTTATAGGTTTTTCCGAAGCAAACAGCTCTTCCGCGGCGAAGGGCGAAAGCGTTGCGGATACCGCGAAGGTAATAAGCTTTTACGCCGATATAATCGCTATGAGACACCCGAAGGAGGGCGCGCCTTACGTCGCGTCCAAGGCTGCGACCGTACCCGTCATAAACGCCGGAGACGGAGGGCATTGTCATCCGACGCAGACGCTTACCGACCTTCTCACCATTCACAGGGAAAAGGGAAGACTCGATAATCTGACCGTAGGATTCTGCGGCGACCTGAAGTACGGAAGAACGGTCCATTCCCTCATAACCGCGCTCTCCAGATACGAGGGAATGAAATTCGTTCTGATTTCTCCCGAAGAGCTGAAGCTCCCGAGCTATATCAAAAAGGACGTGGTTAAAAAGAAGGGAATAGAGTACGTACAGACTACGGACATAGAGGACTGTATAGGCGACCTCGATATTCTCTATATGACGAGAATCCAGGGCGAAAGATTTTCCAGCCGCGACGAATTCCTGCGTCTTCGCGACAGATATATACTCACTCCCGAAAAAATGGTTTCCGCAAAACCCGATATGGCGGTGCTGCATCCCCTCCCGAGAGTAAACGAGATAAGCGTAAGACTCGACGACGATCCGAGAGCCTGCTACCTGCGTCAGGCGCTCAACGGAAAATACATAAGAAAAGCTCTTATCCTCAAGCTCCTCGCCGAAGCCGAAGAGGAAAAGAAAAACGGCAAGCCTCGTATTCATAACGAAGAACACTGCTGCGACGAGCATACGGACTGCATTATGGGAAACGGCTTCGTGAGCCGCATAGGCGAAGAAATCTGCCGCGAAACGCCGGGCGAAAAACTCGTGAACGTCATCAAATGCGACAATCCCGCCTGTATAACCTCGACCGAGCAGGAGCTTGACGATATCTTCCGCCTCGCCGATCCCGAGCAGCACCTTTATCGCTGCGTTTACTGCGAGAAAAAGGCTTTCTACGACAAGGACGCGGAGCAAAAATAGTCGTTTATCTCCGAGAGTCAGAGCATTTATTCAGAAGCGGAGCCTTCGCGCGATTTTGCGCGGGGGCTTTTCGTTTGCGAATCGTAGGGAAGGCTTTTCGTTTGCGAATCGTAGGGACGGCTTTTCGGTCGGAGGATTATTCGGAGATTACGGCGCGGACTTCGGAGATTCCGACGCAAAAAAACGCCCGCTCGGAAAAATCCCTGCGGGCGTACATTCAATCGATTGGATTATCAGAGAAGTCGGTTTCGCCGGGAGAATTACTTAATGATAATTCTGCCTTCGATAGCCGAGTATTTCTCGCTGAGGTTTCCGTTGAGAACCTGCGTGATATAGGTGATGAGAACCTGATTGTCGATCATTCCTTCGTCGATGAGAAGCTCGTTGTCGCGGAACATCGTATATCCGTCGCCGGCGTTCTTGAGCATATAGTTATGACAAGCGACGGTGTAGATCGCTTCGGGATCGATATCGACGTATTCGCCGTTTCTGAGAATCTGAACGTTCTTGACTCTGCGTTCGCCCGAAACTTCGATGAACATTCCCTTTGCGTCGGTGATTACCGAATTAGCCACGGAGGTATCGACTTCGACTCTGAGGCCGGAAATATGAAGGAAGCCGCCGCTTTCACCGAGAGCGTAGGTACCGTCGGTGTATTCCTTCTGGGTGAAGCGGTAGGAGTGTTCGAGAGCGTCAAGGATTTCAGCGCCCGTAGCCTTTACCATACAGAGAGAGTTTCCGAAGGGATGAACCGCGATTATGTCCGCGTAGGAGATATCGCCCTTCTTGATGTTCGCGCGGATACCGCCGCCGTTGACGAAAGCGACGTCCGCTCCGGATACCGAACGATAAGCGTCGGCGCAGAGGTTACCGATAGTGGTTTCGCGGTTTCTTACCATACGGATTCCGTTGGCGTCGGTCGAATAAAGGTCTACGTCGCTCGAAGCAACGATCTTATTGACTTCTTCGGAATAGGTAGCCTTGATCTCTTCGATGTGAGCGGTCATTTCCTCGTCCTTTTCGGCGTAATCCGAAACGATTCCGAGAGAGATGTTTCCGTCGGGCGTGATAACGAGTTCGCCGATGTACTGAAGCTTCGTGCCGGTGGAAGCCATCTTGACGCTTCTGTTGTCCTTGTCGTTGACTACGCGGCAGGGAATGACGTTATGGGCGTGACCGTCGAGAAGAACGTCGATACCCGTAGTGTTTCTGATAAGCTCCACGGAGTTATAGGGAGCGGAGATATCGAGGTCGCCGAGGTGAGATGCAACGACTACGTAATCCGCGCCGGCTTCTCTGGTTTCGTCGATGTATTTCTGAACCCGGGCGTAGAATCTCGCGGAATCGTCGCCGTAGAAGCCGTAAACGAATTCACCGTCCTCCATAAAGTAAGCGGGAGTGGATTTAACGATGCTTTCGGGAGTGGAAACGCCGATATAAGCGACCTTCGCGTGACCGTAATCGACTATGCTGTAAGGCTTGACCTGACCGAGCTTATTGTTGCCCGAACCCGTGTATTCGAGGTTGCAGCCGATATAGGTAGCGTCGGACATAGCGATAAGGCTTTCGATCCGATCCATACCGTAGTCGAATTCGTGATTGCCGAGAACGGCGAAATCGTATCCGACGTAGTTCATAAGACGAGCGGGGAATTCACCCTTGGAAACGGTGCCGATAAGCGCGCCCTGAACGGAATCGCCGCAGTCTACGAGAGTAACGTTGGGGGTATGCTTGCGGACCTCCTTCTTATAAGCCGCGAGTCCCGCGTAGCCTATGTTGTCCTCGATTCCGCAGTGAACGTCGTTGGTGAAAAGCACGACGATGTCCTTGCCGCTCTGAATGTGAACGCAGCCGCAAAGAACCGTAAGAACGGCGGCGACGACGAGCAGCGTCAACGCAAGAGTCAGTTTTTGCTTTTTCATTTTCACTTCTCCTTTTTCACGCGCTTTTTATTTTCCGACGGAAAACCGAAAAGAACGTCCGTTTTTCCGCCGTATACGTTTTGCGCGTCCGAATAACGATAGTTTATTCTTTTTTTCCGTTTAAGTCAAGCGTTTTCCGTCCGTTGCGGACAATGCGGGGAAACTTCCTCCGAAAAAGAAATCCGCGTGAAAAAATCGGGTGGAAATTATGCGGAAAATAAAATGCGGGAAGAAATTATCGGAAAGTATGAATCAAGTATTGACAAAGAATTAAAAAACGTTTACAATAAAATACTATCACGTTTTCCGAGAAGCAGCTCAGAATTTTCACGCGGGAAGCGGAACGGGTTGCGCGGAGGAATCCCGGGCAAAACTTATCGGAGGATAAAAATGGAAGTATTCATTACGATTTTATTGTTTATCGTCGGACTCGGACTGGTCGTCAAGGGCGGCGATATCTTCGTGGACGCGGCGAGCTTTATCGCGAAGGCGATGAAGATTCCCTCGTTTATAATAGGTGCGACCATCGTCAGCCTCGCGACGACTCTTCCCGAAATGATAGTATCCGTAATCGCCGCCGCCGAAGGAAACACCGAAATGGCTGTCGGCAACGCGGTCGGCTCGGTTACGGCAAACACGGCTCTCATTCTCGGCGTGGCTATGGTTTCGATGCACATAGTCTGCGAGAGAAAGCGTTTCGTCGTCCCGATTTCTCTTCTTATCGCGGCTTCGGGCGGAATCTGGCTGTTCTGTCTCGGCGGCAGGCTCAGCGTATGGGGAAGCGTGGTTCTCGCTCTTATTTTCGTGGGCTTTATGGTCTATAACGTCGTTTCCGCGAAAAAGAGCAGCAATACCGTACCCTCGGAAGAATTGAGTAAAGTCGCCGAGGAACACGAAAAGGCCCTCGAAACGCCCGAGGAGAATGAAGGAAAAACGACGAAGAAAACTATCGTCAAGAACGTTATTCTGTTTATCGTCGGAGCCGCGGGAATCGTCGGCGGAAGTCAGCTTATGGTAACGTACGGAAGCGAGATCGCAATTATGCTCGGAGTAGAGGAAAGAGTAATCGCTGTTACTCTCATAGCGGTCGGAACCTCCCTTCCCGAACTCGTTACGACCATAACCGCTATAATCAAAAAGGAATCCGCGCTCTCCATCGGCAACATAATCGGCGCGAACATAATCGACCTTTCGCTTATTCTGCCGATATGCTCGCTCGTTTCCGGTCAGCAGCTTCCCGTTTCCGCGCAGAGCCTCGCGATAGACCTTCCCGCATGCTTTATAGCTACCGTGCTTGCGATGGTTCCGCTTCTCGTAAGACAGAAGACTTCGAGGATTCTCGGTATCATCTGCCTTGCGGGCTACGTAGGTTACGTAATCCTGACCGTAACGGGTTGATTCGGTCGATTTTCGAGTATCGCTTAACAGCCGCATTTCGTTCGAAGTGCGGCTTTTCTTTCGTCGATATATAAGTCGTTAAAAAGGAATTATTTCTTTACCCGTAAAAGAGAAGTAAGATGAGATTCGACGGCGGCGCAGAAGCTTTCGTAAAGCTCTTCGGGCGTCCGTCCTTTATAAATCACGGGCTTTTCCGTGTTGAGAGTCTTGCCGTAGAAGGCGTTCTCGGAATCGCAGTACTGCGACGTACCGATGAATCCTTTATATTTGAGAATATCCACTCCGTAGTGAGCGGAAGACTTTCCGTTGTTTTTGTTCATTTCAATCCTCGGGGTTTCCGTAATGCGCCGCGCAAAAATACCTGCGGGAGTGAAAAACCGATTTCGTCGGGAGTGAGCAAAATCCCCGAAAAAACGGTTTTTATACGTTCGTAACGATATAAACATATAAATTACACTCTTTCCATAGCGCTTTACCGAAGGAGAGCTTTTTTTGCGCAACAAAAAACACTATATCCCGCGCTCCCCCATTACACCAAGGAAGAGAATCGGCATATAGTGTCCGTACTATGGCACCCCCAATGGGACTCGAACCCATGATTCTGCCGTGAGAGGGCAGCGTCCTGACCGCTAGACTATGGAGGCGTACTTTCGGATAAAACCCGAAATCCTCAGCTATTATACCAAATCCTTTTCGTTTTGGCAAGCGTTTTAAGGAGGTTTTATGCGATAAAAAAATTTCTGTTTTTTCTCTGAAAAATACGGCGGATTGTGTTTACAAATCCGGTTTTTGCATATATAATAAAAGTAACGGGCGGCAGCTGTGAGCAGTGATAATGCGTGAAAGCCCAACGCTTCCGCAAAATAAAAGCCGCAAGGAAGAATCCTGCCTTTCTCGACAGCGTTTTATGCGTCAACCACAAATCAATAAAGGGAGCGATGTCCGGCTATGATGTCAGGCCTCTTGCTGTGATGAAGCTAAAAGAACTTATTGTTCTCGGTGGAAGACAAAAGAAATCGGCTAGTTACCCACCTGTATCTTTTTACAGGTTGATCTCGGACGCATCGGTCTGGCGGGATTCTTCGATTTTCACTTTATCGGAGTGGAGTTGCTTTTTTGTTGTGCTAAAATAAAGCGTCGATGTCATTAAAATGCCTGCGGACGCTTTTTTTCTTGCAAAAAAAGTCAATCGATAGTATAATATAGGAAATAGGTTCCGTTTCGACCGGAATTAAAAAAATCAAACGTCCGTATTTTCGCGCGTTTCGGACGCATAAGAATCGGACGAAAAGGAGTTTAAGATGAGAGTTTATAATTTCTCGGCAGGTCCATCCGTTTTACCGGAAGAGGTTCTTAAGCAGGTTCAGGCGGAAATGCTTGATTACGAAGGCAGCGGAATGTCCGTTACCGAAATGAGTCACAGAGGCAAATGGTTCTCCGCCATCGCCGCAGAAGCCGAGCAGGGCCTTCGCGATCTTCTCAACATCGGCGACGACTATTACGTTATTTTCGTTCAGGGCGGCGCGTCCACTCAGTTCGAAGCCGTTCCCCTCAACCTTCTCGGCAAGAACAATAAAGCCGATTATCTTGTGACGGGTAACTTTGCGACCAAGGCATATAAGGAAGCTAAAAAATACGGCGATATCCGTGAAGCGTCAAGCAGCAAGGAAGCCAACTTCACTTATATCCCCAAGGATTTCACCATCCGCGAGGACGCCGCGTACGTTCATATGACCAGCAATAACACGATTTTCGGTACGCACTATAATTTCGTTCCCGAAACTCACGGCGTTCCCATCGTTGCGGATATGTCCTCCGATATCCTTTCGCAGGAAATCGACGTTCATAACTACGCGGTTATCTACGCAGGCGCGCAGAAGAATATCGCTCCCGCGGGCGTAACCATCGTTATCGCGAGAAAGGACCTCGTGGACAACGATTATACTCTTCCTTACTGCCCGACTATGCTCAAATGGGCTACGCAGGCTAAGGAACACAGCCTTTACAACACTCCTCCCTGCTTCTCCATCTACGTGGCTATGCTCGTCTTCAGATACCTCAAGAAGAACGGCGGCGTAAAGGCTATGCACGAAAAGGACGTTTATAAGGCTAACCTTATCTATAACTTCCTTGATAACAGTAAGCTTTTCAGAAACGTTGTAAACAAAGAAGACCGTTCCATAATGAATATTCCGTTCGTTACCGGCGATCTCGATATGGACGCTAAATTCGTCAAGGAAGCCGAGGCGGCTGGCTTCGTATCTCTTAAGGGACACAAGCTCGTCGGCGGTATGCGCGCAAGCATCTACAACGCGATGCCCGTTGAAGGCGTCGAAAAGCTCGTTGAATTTATGAAGAAGTTCGAGGCTGAGAATAAATAATGAGAGAATTTTTAAGGCTTAACGAAATAAGCGGAGCGGTTTCCTCCGTTCTCAAAGACAAATATACGCTCGTTACCGAAGCTTCCGCGCCCGTAGGAATTATGGTAAGAAGTTTCAAGATGCACGAATACAATCCGCAGGAATCGGTTCTCTGCGTGGGCAGAGCCGGAGCCGGCGTAAACAATATCCCTCTCGACAGATACGCCGAAGAAGGAATCGTGGTTTTCAACGCTCCCGGAGCCAACTCCAACGCGGTCAAGGAACTCGTCATCACGGCTATGCTTCTCTGCGGAAGACGCATTATCCCGGGAATCGCCTGGGCGCAGAGCCTCACCGACGGCGAAAAGACCGTTGCCGAGCAGATAGAAAAGGGTAAGTCCAAATTCGCCGGAACCGAAATTGCGGGCAAGACTCTCGCGGTTTACGGACTGGGCGCAATCGGTATGAAGGTCGCGAACGCGGCGGTCGCTCTCGGTATGAAGGTAGTGGGATACGATCCTTATCTTTCCGAAGCCGCAGCCAAGGCTATGAATCCCGAAATCAGAAGAGTGGACACGATAGACGAACTCATCGACGGCTGCAACTACATCACCGTTCACGTTCCTCTTACTCCCGAAACCAAGGAATTCGTCAATAAGAACACTCTTGCGAAGATGGCGGACGGCGTTAACGTCATCAACTGCGCGAGAGGAGAACTCGTAAACAACGCGGACATAAAGGAAGCTCTCGCTTCCGGAAAGGTCAACAGATACGTCACCGATTTCCCGAGCGCGGAAGTTCTCGGAGTCGAAGGTCTCATAACCATTCCTCACCTCGGAGCAAGCACGGAAGAAGCCGAGGACAACTGCGCCGTTATGACCGCGGAGCAGATGGTGGACTATATCGAAAACGGAAATATCGTCAACAGCGTAAACTATCCGAGAGTTACTCTCGAGGCTCAGGGTAAAGTAAGAATGGTCGTTCTCTTCAGGGAATGCGCAAAGGAAGCCGTGGAAGCCAAGCTTGCCGAAATGAAGAAAATCGTCAATTCCGTCGTTCAGGTTAAGAAAGGCTACGGAGCCGCTCTCGTCAACCTCAGCGATATGCCTTGCGATAACTGCGTGGATTTCCTTAAAGGAATCGAAGGCGTTACGAAGGTTTACTTCCCGCATAAAGAATGCTGCTGCAAAGCTTAAGACCGAAGCGTAAAAGCAAAAGCGGTTTTTAATTCAATCTGACGTCCGGAGGGGCGGCGGCAAGAGACCGCTGCCTCTCTTTTTTTGCGTCCGAGGAGGACTTTTACGGCGAAAAAAGTCCGAAAACGGAAAAAGTCGGTATAAATATATCGAAAAACGGAATAATCGTTTTAAATTTCTTGACTAATCCGTCAGTATATGGTATTCTTGTTTAGAAGAAAGGCGTTTGGTTAATTAACGCCCGACACGGAGGTCAAGTATATGAACAGACAAGAATTGATTAAAGCCGTTGCCGAAAAAACAGATATGACGAACAAGCAGTCGGCTTTGGCTGTCGATGCGGTGCTTTCCGAAATTACGGCCGCTTTGCAGAGCGGAGACAAAGTCGTTCTTTCCGGTTTCGGTACGTTCGAAGTCAAAGAGAGAGCGGCAAGAACGGGTATCAATCCGGCTACCAAGGAAAAGATCGAGATACCCTCGTCCCGCCTTCCCGTATTCAAAGCAGGAAAGCAGCTTAAGGAAAGCGTGAAGTAAGTTTCTTTTTCCGTGCGCGACGATTCTTATGCGGTTTCGGGACGGGTGAGTCCGCCGGCTCCGCGTAGGGTTGTCGGAATTTGTGATCATCGAGGCGGCTGCTCGTTTGCAGCCGTCGTTTTTTATACTATAACTCAGGAGGAAAGATTATGAATCCACAGATAACGATGAGGACCTATTTCGTAAACAAAGCCTGTTTCGAAAGGAACGAGAAATTCCGTCCGCAGCCCGACGTCCCCGTGAAAATGATTCCGGAATTCAAGAGGACGGTCTTTAAGGTCAGCGAAACTCAGGCGATAGTCAGGCTCGAAGTCGAACTTGCCGACAGAGGAGAACCCGTACCGTTTACTCTTTCGGCGGCGGTTTCGGGAATTTTCGATATGAACGACTGGGATACGAGCCCTATGCTCAGGAAGCTTCTCGCGGATATGGCGGCGACGACCCTTTATCCGTATCTCAGAGCGCTCGTTTCGACCGTAACGGCAAACGCTTCCGTTCCGCCCTACAATCTTCCGATCATCAACATCGTCGGAGTGTTCAATAACGAAATGAAAGCCGTGGCGACGGACGCGACTCTGCAATAGGCGGAAGCTTAAAACGCTTTACAAAAGGGAAAAATTCTGCTATAATCGGAAAATCGGACAAAAAACGCAAAATGACTCGCGCGGCCGGAAGAAACCGCGGCGCGGCAAAGGAGCGACAGAATATTTATGTACAAAAAGGTTGATACGGGACTCAATTTCACCGAAAGGGAGAAAAAGGTCCTCGAATACTGGAAGGAAGAGAAGGTTTTCGAAAAAACAAACGAAGATACGAAGGGCAAGCCCGTCTTTACGTTTTACGACGGACCGCCGACCGCAAACGGAAAACCGCATATCGGTCATATCCTTACGAGAGTAATGAAGGATATCATTCCGCGCTATAAGATAATGAAAGGATATTCCGTTTTAAGAAAAGCGGGCTGGGATACTCACGGACTGCCCGTGGAACTGGAGGTCGAAAAGCTTCTCGGAATCAACGGAAAGGATCAGATAGAGAAATACGGTATCGAGCCGTTTATAAACAAGTGCAAGGAATCGGTCTGGAAATACAAGGGCGAATGGGAGAAGATGTCCGACAGAGTAGGATACTGGGTGGATATGGAGCATCCCTATATAACCTACGACAACGACTATATCGAGTCGGTATGGTGGAGCCTTAAAGAGATCGATAAGCAGGGACTTATTTATAAAGGACACAAGATAGTTCCCTATTGTCCGAGGTGCGGAACGGCTCTTTCGAGCCACGAGGTCGCTCAGGGTTATAAGGACGTCAAGGAAAAGTCCGCTTTCGTGAAATTCCGTATTCCGTCGAGGGAAAACACGTTCTTCCTTGCCTGGACGACGACGCCCTGGACGCTTCCTTCGAACGTCGCTCTCGCTATAAACGCAAACGAAGATTATACCGAAATCAGGTGCGGAGAAGAGAATTATATTCTTGCGGACGCATTGATTCCTTCGCTCTTCGAGGAAGGAACCTACGAGCGTATTTCCTCGAAAAAGGGAAAGGAATACGAATATACCGAATACGAGCCGCTTTATCCTTATCATAAGGGGAAGGAAAAGGCTTATTTCGTGACCTGCGCGGAATACGTTACGCTTACCGACGGTACGGGTATCGTTCATATAGCTCCGGCTTTCGGCGCGGACGACGCCGCCGTCGGAAGAGAATACGGACTTCCCTTCCTTCAGATGGTAAACGAAAAGGGCTGCTTCGCCGAAGGTACGGGCGAACTCGAAGGAAAGTTCTGTAAAGACGGGGACAAGATTATTCTCCGCGACCTCAAAGAAAGAGGACTCCTCTTCAAGGAACAGATGTACGAGCATAGCTATCCCTTCTGCTGGAGATGCGATACGCCCTTGCTTTATTACGCGCGTAAATCCTGGTTCATTAAAGTTACCGAGGCGAGGGAGAGAGTCGCGAGAAACAACGCCTCCGTAAACTGGATGCCCGATACCATAAAGACCGGAAGAATGGGCAACTTCATCGACAATCTTATCGACTGGGGGTTCTCGAGAGAAAGATACTGGGGTACTCCCGTACCTGTCTGGGTTTGCGACAAGTGCGGAAAAACTCACGTCGTCGGAAGCAGAAAGGAGCTTCACGAGCTTTCGGGCTGCGACGAGAATATCGAGCTTCATCGTCCGTATATAGACGAAGTAACCTTCGGCTGCGAATGCGGAGGAACGATGAGAAGAACGCCCGAGGTTATGGACTGCTGGTACGACAGCGGCTCCATGCCCTTCGCTCAGCATCACTATCCCTTCGAAAACAAAGACTTATTCGAGGCCAATTTCCCCGCCGATTTCATAAGCGAAGCCGTCGATCAGACGAGAGGCTGGTTTTACGTCCTTCTCGTAATCTCGACCTTGCTTTTCGATAAGGCTCCGTTCAGGAACTGTATAGTTTTAGGCCACGTCAACGACAAGAACGGAATCAAGATGAGTAAGCATAAGGGCAACGTCGTCGATCCCTGGAGCGTACTCGACGTTCAGGGGGCGGACGCCGTCCGTTGGTACTTCTATACCGCGGGCGCGCCGTGGATTCCCACGAGATTCCACGCGGACGCCGTTTCCGAGGCGCAGAAATTCCTCAGTACGCTCTGGAACACCTACGCTTTCTTCGTGCTTTACGCCGATATAGACAAATTCGATCCGACGGCTTATTCTCTCGGGGACGCAAAGCTTACCGTTATGGACGAGTGGATTCTCAGTAAGCTCAACACTCTCATAAAAACCGTGGACGAAGGCCTCGAAAAGTACGATATCACCAACACGAGCAGAGCCATCGAGCAGTTTACCGACGAGCTTTCCAACTGGTACGTCCGCCGCTGCCGCGAAAGATACTGGGGAAGCGATATGACCGACGATAAAATCGCCGCTTACTGTACGCTTTACGAAGTTCTGACCAAGCTCTGTCTCGTTGCGGCTCCCTACGTTCCCTTCATAACCGAAGAAATCTACGGGAACCTCGTCCGTACCTTCCGTAAAGACGCTCCCGTATCCGTTCATCTGTGCAGATTCCCCGAATGCGACGAAAGCCGTATCGACGCGAAGCTCGAAGCCGATATGGATAACGTCATCGACGTCGTGGTTCTGGGCCGCTCCGCGAGAAACGCCGGTAATATGAAAAACAGACAGCCCCTTTCGGCTATGTTCGTTCTGACCGACAAATTCCGCGAGCTTCCCGAAAGCTACGTTTCGGTCGTGAAGGAGGAGCTTAACGTAAAGGACTGCCGCTTCGTAAAAGACGGCTCGGCTTTCCTTTCCTACGAGCTTAAACCGCAGATGAGAACGGTCGGACCCAAATACGGACCGCTCCTCGGAAAAATCAAAACCTTCCTCTCCGAATGCGACGCGGCTGCCGTCGTCGATACCGTAAGAGCCGGAAAACCCTACGTTTTCGAACTCGACGGACGCGAAGTAGAGCTTTCCGAAGAGGATCTGCTTATCTCCGTGAAGGATAAGGAAGGCTTCGTCGCCGCGAGCGACAAGGGAGTTACGGTCGTTCTCGACGTAACGCTGACCGACGAGCTTATCGGCGAAGGCTTTATGAGAGAGGTCGTCTCCAAAATCCAGACGGGAAGAAAGGAAAGCGGTTTCAACGTTACCGACCACATCCGCGTGGAATATAAGGCGGACGGAAAGCTCCTCGAAGTCCTCGATAAATACGCGGAAGGCATCAAAGCCGACACGCTTACCGACGAAATGAGCTTCAACGAAAGTCTTTCTTCCGAAAATTCCAAGGAATGGAGCGTTAACGGCGAAACCGGATTCTTCCGCCTGACCGTAATCGGATAAATTATCGGCTATAAATCCCGATGTAATCCCGATTTTCAATCTTAATATTCGGATATGAACGGACTCTTCGTTTAGGGGAGTCCGTTTTTTCGTTCTTTCGTCCGAGGAAGGCTCGTATCCAAAGGCTCGTAGTAGGTCAAACTCGTATCCGAAGGTTCGTTTCGACAGGCTCGTAGTCTAAGGTTTGTTTCGGGCGATTTTCGCGTTATTTCGTCCGCATAGGTCTGTTTCTCGTCCGGGAGTTCGTTTTATCGGAAATTTTTTGGTTTTGCCCGTGAAAAACGCTTGATTTTTTTTCGCGTCTATGGTAAAATTCGTTAGTGACTTCGGGCGTTCCTCTGGCATATACGCTTACCGAGAACGGCCGGCGGTTTGTTTTGTCGATTTTTTCGGCTTTTAAACGGTTTTTCTTCGTTCTTTCCGTGAAAGGGAAGACGGAATCACCGTTTTTTTCCGTGACCGACGCCCGCCGACGACAGGTATTGCCGCGTAAAACACAGAATGCGAACGAACGCCGCGTTATCAGGAGGAAAGTCAATTATGGATATCATTAAAGCTATCGAACAGGAAAGTCTGAGGAAAGACGTTCCGCAGTTCAAAGTCGGCGACACCGTAAGAGTTTACTTCAAGGTTATCGAAGGAAACAAAGAAAGAATCCAGGCTTACGAGGGTATCGTTATCGCACGTAAGCACGGCGGACTCAGAGAAACCTTCACCGTAAGAAGAATCTGCCAGGGTATCGGCGTGGAAAGAGCCTTCCCTGTACACAGCCCCAAGATCGAAAAGGTCGAGGTCGTCCGCAGCGGTAAGGTTTCGCGCGCTAAACTCTATTATCTCAGAGAGCGCACCGGTAAGGCAGCCAAGATCAAGGAGAGCATTTAACTCCCGCGGGCCTCGAAGGCTTGAGCATAAGCGAACGGACAGCATTGCGGCGGTTCAAAAAATAAATAATTTTTTATTTTTTCTTGAAACGCTTGACAGAGAAGCTTCGTATGAGTTATCATATAAGTTGTTTCCGCTCAGCTTAAAAGACAATATTTTGATTCAGGAGAAAGAGAAATGAAGGTACGTCCGTCTGTTAAGCCTATGTGCGACAAGTGCAAGGTTATAAAGAGAAACGGCAGAGTTATGGTCATCTGCTCCAAGACACCCTCCCATAAACAGAGACAGGGCTGAACTCCGTGTTTCGTTGAGGGCAAGAACAAATCGGAATATATCTTTTGCGTCGTGCGTTTCAGCGGTTGGTTCGTATGAACGGGGCGCAGCGGCAGAATGATATTCCAGTCGCAATAGCGGGAGGCGAGTCGTTTTCCGCGGTTATGACGTTCAACGCGTCGGTATCGGGCTCTATTCCACTGCCGAAAGGCAAGTCCGCGCTGCCGGGGACGCGTATTTATAAAATATATTTTGAATGGCGGAAAGGAGCTTTCCGTCGGATTTCGGCGCGTAAATCGCCGACCACATAATTTTCGGAGGAAACTATGGCACGTATTTCAGGTGTGGATTTACCCAGAGAAAAACGAATTGAAATAGGCCTGACTTATATTTACGGAATCGGTCTCAAGACCTCGCAGAATATACTGGCCAATACAGGCGTTAATCCCGACGTCAGAGTCAAGGATCTGACCGAGACGGATATAAGCAAGCTTCGTGAGTATATCGACCACAACATCACCGTTGAAGGCGATCTCAGAAGAGAAGTAAGCATGAACATCAAGAGCATGATAGAAATCGGTTCCTACCGCGGCGTCAGACACAGAAAAGGCCTGCCGGTAAGAGGACAGTCTTCCAAAACCAACGCCCGCACGAGAAAGGGTCCGAAGCGTACGGTATCCAAGGGCAAAAAGGCTGCCAAGTAATTAGGAGGACAGAAACGTGGCTCAGAAAAAAGTTATAAGAAAAAAGAAGGAGATGCGTCGCGTCGATAAAGGACAGGCGCACATTCACGCATCTTTCAACAATACTATCGTTACGATTACGGACGCGAACGGAAACGCTTTGAGCTGGTCTTCCGCGGGAAGTTTAGGCTTCAGAGGTTCCAGAAAGAGCACGGCGTTCGCAGCTCAGCAGGCAGCGGAAGTTGCGGCTAAGGGAGCGAAGGAATACGGTCTTCGTTCGGTTGAAGTCTTCGTAAAAGGTCCGGGACAGGGACGCGAATCGGCGATAAGAGCATTACAGACTGCCGAAATCGAAGTTACGATGATCAAGGACGTTTCGCCCATACCTCACAACGGCTGCCGTCCGCCCAAACGCAGAAGAATCTAGGAGGATAGTATAATATGGCAAGATATACAGAAGCCGATTGTCGTCTCTGCAGACGCGAAGGCTGTAAATTATTTTTGAAAGGCGACAGATGCTTCTCCGGCAAATGCGCTTTCACGAGAAGACCCGCCGCTCCCGGTCAGCACGGTGCGGCAAGGAAGAAGACCAGCGAATATTACACTCAGCTTCGCGAAAAGCAGAAGACCAAGAGGATCTACGGTCTTTGCGAAAAGCAGTTCCACGGCTACTACGTAGAAGCGGAAAGGATGAAGGGCGTTACGGGCGCGAATATGCTCGTTCTTCTCGAAATGAGACTGGATAACGTCGTTTATCGTATGGGTATCGGCGCGAGCCGCAGTCAGTCCCGTCAGCTCGTTACGCACGGACACATCACCGTTAACGGCAAGAGAGTAGACATTCCTTCCTATATAGTGAAGGCGGGCGACGAAATCGCGGTTAAGGAAAACAAGAAGGACAACAAATTCTTCACCGAAATCAAAGAAATGAAGAAGTCCGGAAATCTCCCCAAGTGGCTTGATTTCAATCCCGAAACCCTTGCCGGCAAGGTTCTCGCTAAGCCCGAACGCGCCGACATCGATCTTAATATCGAGGAGCGTATGATCGTTGAATTGTACTCCAAGTAATAAAGGAACTTTCGGATTGCTTAAAAGCGCAAGTTCAATTTATCAATAAGGAGGAGTAAAGTCCAATGATGGAAATCGAAAAGCCGAGAATGACCGTAGAGGAACAGGGCGACAACAATTACAGCGAATGTAAAGTAGTGGTCGAACCGTTGGAACGCGGTTTCGGCGTCACGCTCGGAAACGCGCTGAGGAGAGTTCTTCTTTCCTCGCTTCCAGGGGTTGCCTGCGTGGGCATCAACATCGAAGGAGTCAAAAACGAATTTTCAACGATAGAAGGCGTAAGAGAGGACGTTACGGAGATAATCCTTAATATCAAGCGGCTTGCGCTCAAGACGTCGGTCAGCGACAGAGACGCGTCTTTCCGTAGAACGGTCATCATCGATAAGGAAGGGCCGTGCGTGGTAAGGGCGAAGGACATCATAGCCGACGCCGATATCGAGATTCTGAAGCCCGATTCGTATATCTGCGAGATAGATAACGGCGGACATCTCAGGATGGAACTGATAATAGGATGCGGCAGAGGATACGTATCTGCCGAAAAGAATAAAGAAATCAACAAAGAACTGAAGCTGAACTACCCGATCGGCTTTATCCCCGTCGATTCCATTTACACTCCGGTGGAAAATGCGAATTATCTTATCGAAAGCGCGAGAGTAGGACAGAGCATCGATTACGATAAGCTTACGCTCACGGTCAAGACCAACGGCGCGTTCTCGGGAAGGGATATTCTTAGCCTTGCGGCAAAGATTCTCAACGAACACATCAATATGTTCGTAGAGCTTTCTGATATGGGCGGACTGCAGATTCTTACCGGAAGGGAAGAAGATTCGCAGACGAGAGTTCTCGAAAAGCCCATAGAAGATATGGATCTTTCCGTCCGTTCTTTCAATTGTCTGAAGCGCGCGGGAATCGCGACTATACAGGATCTGACGCGCAAGACCGAGGAAGATATGCTCAAGGTACGTAATCTGGGTAGGAAATCGTTAGACGAAGTTATCGAAAAACTGCGTGAATACGGCTTATCGCTCAGCAAAAATGACGAGTAATCGCAGGAGGACATAGATCATGCAACGTAAATTAGGAAAAGCAACCGATCAGAGAATGGCGTTGCTTAAAAATCAGGTTTCCGCTTTCTTATGGTACGGCAGGCTCGAAACGACCTTTGCCCGCGCAAAAGAAGTACAGAAACTTGCCGAGCAGTATATAACCATGGCAGTCAGGACCTATACCGACGTAGTCAAGGTTGAAAAGGAAAGAATCGTGGACGGCAAGACGGTCAAGGTCGAAGTCGTCAACGACGGAAAAGATAAACTTGCCGTAAGAAGAACGCTTATGGCCGAACTGAACGACCTTCAGGAAGTTCCCGAATTCAAGGAAAAGAAGAGAGATTTCGAACGCAGAACGGCAGGTATCAATCACCCGCTCATCGAAAAGATCTTCAACGAATACGCGCCCAAGTACGCTCAGAAGGCTGCCGACGGAGCCAAGGGCGGATATACCGCTATATACAAGCTCGGTCCCCGTAAGGGCGACGCTGCCGAAATGGCTGTAATCCAGCTTCTGTAAGGCGTTTTCGACGAATCGAAGCATAAGAACCTTTTTCTCAACGTGAAGAGGTTCTTTTTTTACGCAAATTTCCGAAAGACAGCCGCGGAGAGGGCTTAGGCGCGGCGGAATTCCGTTGCTTTATTTCGTGAAATATGTTACAATTGAGGCGTCGGAAAGGAAGCCGACGGAATATCGGAAAAATTAAGCCGAGGAGGCATAAATAAAAATGGAAAAATTCCTGTCCAAAAACGTAGAAGCCATACCGCAGAGCGGTATCAGACGCTTTTTCGACCTCATTCAGGGCAATAACGATTGTCTTTCGCTCGTCGTGGGCGAACCGGATTTCAAGACGCCCGACCACATCAGAGAAGCCGCAGTCGAGGCTATCAGAGAGGGTAAAACGAGGTACACCTCCAACTGGGGGCTTCCCGAATTGCGGAGGAACGTATCGCGTTATCTCGAAGAAAGATTCGGAGTCGCCTACGATTACGAAAACGAGATAATGATGACCATCGGCGCGAGCGAAGCCATCGACCTCGCTTTACGCGCTCTCGTGGAGCCGGGGGACGAAGTTCTTATTCCCGATCCCGCGTACGTGGCTTATTCTCCCTGCACGCTGCTCAATTACGGCGTTCCCAAGGCGGTCAGAACCTTCGAGAGCGACGGTTTCAAGCTTACCGCGGAGAATCTCGAGAAAGAGATTACGGATAAGACCAAGGTCGTTATTCTGCCTTATCCGTCCAATCCCACGGGCGCGATTATGACCGAAGAGGAGCTTAAACCCGTAGCCGACGTTATTATCAGGCACGATCTTATCTGCGTGAGCGACGAGATTTACGGCGAACTTACCTACGGAAGAAGACATTTCTCTATGGCTGCGATTCCGGGAATGAAGGAAAGAACGGTACTTATTTCGGGATTTTCAAAGTCCTTCGCTATGACCGGCTGGAGAGTGGGTTTTGCCTGCGCGGACAACGCTCTTCTCAAGCAGATGATAAAAATTCGTCAGTTCACGACCGTCTGTCCAGCGACTATGGCTCAGTACGCCTGCATAGACGCGCTGGAAACGGGCTTTAAGAACGGTTTTGCGGACATAGAGTATATGCGCGAAAAATACGACGAAAGACGCAGACTTATGCACGAGGGACTCAATTCCATAGGCTTGCACGCCTTCGAACCTCAGGGCGCGTTTTATATCTTTCCGAACGTTTCGGTAACGGGATTCGACGGAATGGAATTCGCGCTTAAAATCCTCGAGGAGGAGAAGGTGGCTATGGTTCCGGGAAGCGCGTTCGGAGATTTCGGCAAGAACAACGTCCGTATCAGCTACGCTTATTCGATAGACAGCCTTAAAGAAGGTCTTGCCCGCATCGGAAGATTCGTGGACGCGCACAGAAAGTAAGATTGCATTTAGGCGGACTTTTAAGCGGAAAATTGTCTTAAAACGGGCGTAAAAAGCCGTTAAAGCGAGAAATTCCGTCCGGCGGAGAAAACGACGGACGCGGATTTCCGTAAGACCGATAGATCCGACGAATCCGTAAGACCGATAGACCCGACGGAAACGAAAAACGCGTCGGAAAATCGGGAGTCCGTTCCGCGTCGGGGAGTAAAAACTCCGGGCGGAGCGGACTTGCGGCGAAAACCGAAAGAGGGGATATTTTTTTGAAAAAAGCGCGTAAAACGCTTGTCAAAACGGAGTTTTTCGGGTATGATTCAACGGTAATGCGACGGCTGCGGAAAGAACGCGGCGGAGTTCGGTGCGGAGAAGGATTTTTCGCGAGGGACTGCAAAAGCTAAATTAAAGTTGCGTTTTTCGCCCTAAAAGGACGAAAAAACAGTTGACAGTCGGGCTGAAATGTTGTATTATTAACAGGCTTTCACGAGAGGTTGGAAGACAAGAGCGGACGCCGGGGTGTGGCGCAGTTGGTAGCGCGCGTGGTTTGGGACCATGAGGCCGCAAGTTCGAGTCTTGTCACCCCGACCAGAAAGGAAAGGGCCTTTAGCTCAGTTGGTTAGAGCGGTCGGCTCATAACCGATTGGTCCGGGGTTCAAGTCCCTGAAGGCCCACC
>UQVY01000014.1 GCA_900544545.1 uncultured Eubacteriales bacterium | reverse complement strand
CGTCCTTTCTGTCGGTCAGTCTGAAACACTCGAAAACCTTTTCTTTCGGCGGATAAATCTCCGCGCCCTCGGAATATCTCGCCCGAAGAAAATCCGTAAGATTCGCAAAATACTCCTTTCGGGTTTCTCTCGCGAAAAACTCTCCCCAGCCGTTTTCGGGGAAGGAAAAAAGATCTCCGTCCGAAAAGCAGTCGGTCTTCTCCCGAATCTTCCCGTCGATATCTTCGAATTTCCCTTGGGGTTTTTCGTTAATATCTCCGATTTTCCCTCGGGATTTCCCGTCGATATCTTCGGTTTTCTCCCCTTCTTTTTCGTAAGTCGGTTCGATTCCTTTTTCCGAAGTCTTTTCGTTCTTCTCGTCGGTCGGACTTCCGATAGTCTTTTCGGGCTTGTCGGTTTTATCCGCATAAGCGTCCGAATTCCACGAAAAATCGAAAAAGCTCGACTGCTCGTTTCCGTTATCTGTAAAGTTCGGCTGCTCGTTTCCGTTCCCGAAACCCTCCCGAAGCCCGTTTTTCCTTTCGGCGTCGAAGCCGTCGTTTTTCTTCCCGTAATCCATAACCGCGTTCCGTCCGTTTTTCTTCGAGAATAACAGATTTTCTTCCGTTTGTCAAGGCTTTTGGAAAATCCGGATTCTATCGGTCGTTTTCTCCGGATCGGAATCGCGAGGACGCGTGTTTTTCGGTCGATTTTGGTATAAATCCAAGCTCTTTTAATTCCGAAAATCCCGATTCTCTTCCGAAAAATACGGATTTTCCTCGGAATCAGGATGCGTTGAGAAGGGAATTGACGTCGGGCTTTACGGCTTTCCCCGTAAAAGCGTCCTGAAAAGCCAGAAAATAGCCCTTCTTGCCCTCGGGCGCGTAATAAACGAAGATTTCGTCGCGCTTTTTCATATATTTTTCCGGCATGGCGAAGCAGATATAAAGAGGTTTGTCGCCGCGAAGAATCACTCCCTGAAGAAAATAGGCGTCGCCGCGGATCATTCTCACCCAATAGGACTCGCGGAAAGCCTTTATGAGGGGCGAAAAGGGCTTGTTTTCGGTAAAGATTTTAAGGAGCTCGGCGGCTTTCTCCTTATAATAGCATTTCTCCTCGGTTTTTCCCGAAAGAAGCGAAATCGCCTTGGCGATAAAAGCGTCCCTGTTTCCTCCCGACGAACAGGCGTAAGCCGCGGCAAGCTTCCGTCCGTCCTTTTCGCCGATAAGAGCGGCCTCGGCGGTTCGGGCGCAGTCGAGTTTTTCGGTTACGAAATAGTCCTGCGGAAGGGATACGGGATTTAGCACGAGTTTGTCCCCGCATCTCAGAGCCAGCCACCATTTTCCCGCCGCGGAGGGCGAAAGATTGGAGAAGATTACTCTCACTCCGTTTCTTGCGACCGAATCGGCGGTTTCTACGTGAAGGAGTCCCGCGATTACTCCCGGCTCCGCGAAATCCGAGCCTACCTGCGAAAAAATCACGGTTTTTTCGACGGAATTCATAAGTTTTCCTCCTGAATCGTAATTATTTGCGCTTCGGTAATTTCCTCCTCGGGGTAAATCCGCGGACTACGACGACCGAGCGCGTCCGACTATAACTATATATTACCGGAAGGGGCGGAAAATGGCTTTTATCGGCGAAAAAACTCTCTTATTGGAACGCGGCGGAAAAAAGACTTGACAAACGGGAGAAAGCTTTGTATACTTTGGTCAACAGTTGTCAGACGACGAACGAGGCTCTTTATGCACGTCATTTCGCTGGAAGTCGAAGGTTTCCGTAATCTCGGAGCGCAGAAAATTCTCTTCGATCCGGAACTCAATATTCTTTGGGGCGAAAACGCTCAGGGAAAAACCAACGCTCTCGAAGCGATTTGTCTTTGCGCGCTCGGAAAATCGCCGAGAACGGACAGAGAACGCGAACTTATCGCACGCGGCGAAAAAAACGCCCGCGTCAAGGTCGAATTCTCGTCGCGATTCGGCTCGGCGGTCATCGATTTCGCTTTTTTGGGCGGAAAGTGCAGAATAGCCGTCAATTCCGTTCCGATTATGCGGACGGGCGACCTTATGGGCTATTTCAACGCGGTATGGTTCTCGCCCGACGAACTCAGGCTCGTGCGCGAAGGTCCCGCAGAAAGACGAAGATTTATGGATATCGACGTCTGTCAGACGGATAAGAGTTATCTCGACACCCTCACGAGATTCAACAAAACACTTTCTCAGCGCAACAATCTCCTCCGCGACGGATTTTCCTCCCCTTCGGTAGGGGATATGCTTTCGGTCTGGGATCAGGTTCTCGCCAAGGAAGGAGCCAAGCTCATCAGAAAGCGAAGGGAATTCATAAGCAAACTCGCCCCGCAGGCAGCGGACGTTCATTACGGGCTTTCGGGGAGCCGCGAGAGTCTTTCGGTCAGATACGTTACGGGGATAGAGGGCGAAACCCAATCGGAAATCGCCGAGAACTACGCGAAGGCTCTGCTTTCCTCCCGCGAAAAAGACCTTTCCCTGCGGCATACCTCGGTGGGCGCGCAAAGGGACGACGTCCGTCTTTCTCTCGGACAGGAATCGGAGGAAAACGTGGACGTCCGGATTTACGGTTCGCGCGGACAACAACGCACGGCTGCTCTTGCCCTGAAGATTGCGGAAACCCGCGTTATGCGCGAAGTTACGGGGGATTATCCGACGCTTCTGCTCGACGACGTGCTTTCCGAGCTTGACGAAGCCAGACAAAAGCGGCTGCTTTCTCTCGGAGGCGGCGTTCAGATAATTCTGACCTCCGCAAATCCGGTAAGTCAGACCGACAGTGGCAGAATTTTCCGCGTGGAAAGCGGACGGATTTCGCCGCAGCAACCGTAAAATACGAAATAATTAGAAAGGAGTACCCGATATGAAAAAGAATACGGTAAAAGCAATCTTTCTCGGAATTCTCGCGCTCGTCATCGTCGCGGGGTTTGCCGCCGAAATCGTTCTTGCCGCGGGCAGAGCCGCTCCGTGGTATATTTTCTTCTGGTCGATTCTCACGCCCGTCGTCGCTCTTTATTTCGTGATAAAGCGGCTTTTATCCGTTCTGAAAAATGGCAGGGAATCCTCTCCCGAACGCGAAAATCCGACGGAAACCGAGAATCCGACAGAAAACGAAATTACGGATAAAACCGAGAATCCGACGAAAAACGAAGTTGCTTCCGAGAACGAAAAACAAAACGAATAGAAACTCTCCCTTAAAGACGAAAGCCGATTGAAAAGAAAGTAACGGCTCCTTTAAAAAAACGAAAAACCCCCGCGTCTATCCGCACGGAGGTTTTTATTTTTGTCTGTTTTCGTCCGTAAAGAGCCGAGCCGAAAAGCCTTATATTTCGGCGGTCTTAACTATGATAAGCTCTACGTATTCCTTGAGAAGCGCGACGGCTTTGTCCACGTCGCCGTAACTCGCGGATACGCCCAGAATCTGACCTTTGCGCTCGAAACACAGGGTTATGACGTAAGAATTCTCGTCCTTCTTTTCGGCAAGAACGTAAATCGGCATATTCTTCGTTTCCGAATCCGCGTCGAGATAAATCGGCTCGCCGTATCCTTCGGCAAGAGTCAGCTTTTCCGCTTCGAGGACCTTGGAGTCGGTGTTGGTCGCCGTCAGAACGAATCCCTTTCCGCCCGTCGAGGTATAAACTATCTCGTACTGCGCGATATATTGGTCGTTCTCGCGTTTCTTCATATCGTCGCGGCTGTTGAATTTCCGGCTGAAAAGCAGCGTTCCCAGAGCGCTATAGCCGTTTTCGCGGAGGTCGGGAACGATTCTGTTTTCGCCGACGCGCGCTTTGATTTCGTCGAAGGAAAGCCCCGTAAGCTCGCTGGGCTTTTGTCCGCCCGTTGCGAATCCGAGAATCAGTCCGACTATCAGCGCGACCACGACGAAAGCCGCCACGCAGATTATAAGAATCTTATCTCTTTTCTGCATAGCCGAGAAGGTCTTTTTCCCCGATTTCTCCTCCGAGGCTCCCGAAAATTCCGGCTCTTCCTCGGAAAAGTCTTCCTCGGAATCCTCTTTTTCGGAATCGTAGTCCTCGTCCGGACTTATCTCCGAAGAAAATCCGCACGAATCCTCGTTCGGGTTCATCTCCGAAGAATCCGCGTCCGAAGAATCCTCCTCTCGGTTTTCCGCGCAATCCTCGTCCCCGCATCGGGATTTAAGCTCCGCGAGAATCTCCGCGTCCTTTTTCATTTCGCCGAGAGATTCGGTTTCGTCCGCGTAGAATCCGCCCTGCGGGTCGTTGGCTCTGAGGATTTCGTTCTTAAAGACCGTTTCGGAATCCGACGCGAGCTTCTTCTCTTCCGCGAGTCTGCGGCTGTCGGATAAACCTGTCTTTCCGCCCGACGGGTTTTTCTTCTTTTTTCCTTTATTGCTCATTTGCGTATTCCTGAAGGGGGAGCGGGAGGTCTTCTTTCCTTCCCTCTGCCGTCAATACGAATTCCGTATCGAAACGACCGCTGAGTTCAGCCATTTCCTTAAACATATCTTTAAGGTCGAATATGCTCTTTCCCGTAAGTTTGGCTATGCTGTCGATATAAATGCGCTGTATGTCGGCGTTACCCGCGATAAGCCCCTTTATGAACGAGATGAGCTGAACGTCGTCCGAAATTCCGTAATCCTTGACGTTTACGAGTCTGATATTTCTGGTTACGTCGTGAATCCTGTTGAAATCGCGATCGAGATAAACGACGTTTCCTTTTGCTACCTCGGCGAAAGCGTTGGCGTCCGCCACCATTCTCTGAGTTTTTCCGCTTCCTCTTTCGCCGCAAAATAATTTGATCATAATTAAGGTCATCTCCTTTTATTTATTACCGCCCTCGGGCGATTGTTATACTTACTTAGCCTGTCCGAAGAATTCCGCCATTCTTCCGACGCCTTTGACTATATCGTCCTCGCCGAGCGCGTAGGACAGTCTTATATAATCGGGCGCGCCGAAACTTTCGCAGGGGATAACGGCTACGTGCGCCTTTTCGATAAGAAGATTGGCTACGTCGAGAGCCGTCTGCGGAACCGAGCCTCCGAGCTGTTTTCCGAAGAGTCCGCTGACCTTTACCATAACGTAAAACGCGCCGTCGCCCTTCACTACTTCCACGAAGGGAACGCTTTCGAGCTCCTTCCACATAAGTTTCTGACGTCTTCCGAAACGCGCGACCATCCCGTCGATTACCTCCTCGCCCGTACTGAGCGCGGTAACCGAAGCGTACTGTGCGATACTGTTGGGGTTACTGGTTTCGTGGCTCTGAAGGCCGCCCATAAGCTTAGCCGTTCTCGCGTCGGGAGCGGCCACGTAGCCTATTCTCCAGCCGGTCATCGCGTAAGCCTTGCTCATTCCGTTGATAACGAAGGTTCTCTCGTAGGCTTTTTCGCCGAGGGAAGCGAGAGAAACGTGTTTTCCGCTGTAAATGAGCTTCTCGTAGATTTCGTCCGAAACCACGTAAAGGTCGTGCTTCACGCAGACGTCCATAATCGCGCGAAGCTCTTCTTCGTTATAGACCGCGCCCGTCGGATTGTTGGGGGAATTGAATACCACGGCTTTGGTTTTTGCGGTAATAGCGGCTTCTATTTCGGAGGCGGAGATTCTGAATCCGTTTTCCGCCCTGGCGTATACGATGACGGGAGTACCCCCGTTGACTTTAATGAGTTCGGGATATGTGAGCCAGAAAGGAGCCACGACGATAACCTCGTCGCCCTCTTCTATTATGGTCTGAAAAACGTTATATAAGCTCTGTTTCGCGCCGTTGCTTACGACTATCTGTTCGGGCTTGTAGGAAAGTCCGTTTTCTCTCGCGAGTTTTTCGCATACGGCCGTTCTGAGTTCGAGAGTTCCGCTTGCCGGAGTATATTTCGTAAAGCCTTTATCGAGAGCTTCTTTAGCCGCGGCTACTATGTAAGCCGGAGTGTTGCAGTCGGGTTCTCCCGCGGTAAACGCAACGACGTCGACGCCTTCGCTTTTAAGTTTTTTTGCCTGTGCCGTAATAGCCAGAGTCAACGACGGAGTGACCGAAGTCGCTCTCTTTGCAAGTTCTTTCATTTTCTTACCTCTTGTTTTTATATTCGTACTCCTTTATCCGGAGTTATGTTATCTTTTTCGCCTTATCTTATTTGTCTTGTTTTGTCTTATCTTCGTCTTTGACTGTCGGGAATTATTCCTCGTCGCCGCTCCGGAGCTTCCGCGCCTGATCGGCAAGACGAAGAGCTTCTACCATTCCGCCGATATCTCCGTTCATAAAGTCCTCTATGGAATAGACGGTCATACCTATTCTGTGGTCTGTAACTCTTCCCTGCGGGAAATTATAGGTCCTGATTCTTTCGCTTCTGTCGCCAGAACCCACCTGATTCTTGCGGGTTTCGGCGTATTCGGCGTCGGATATGGTCTTGAAGTGGTCGTAAAGCTTGCTTTTCATCGCTTTCATAGCCTTATCTCTGTTCTTGATCTGGCTTCTCTCGTCCTGACACTCCACGACTATACCCGTCGGAATATGCGTCATTCTTATCGCGCTTTCGGTCTTATTGACGTGCTGACCGCCCGCTCCGCCGCTTCTGTAGGTATCGATTTTGAGGTCCTTTTCGTCTATGACTATATCGACGTCCTCGACTTCCGGGAGAACGGCAACCGTTATGGTCGAGGTATGGATTCTTCCCTGCGATTCGGTTTCGGGGACTCTCTGGACTCTGTGGACTCCGCCCTCGTACTTGAGTTTGCTGTACGCTCCGTTTCCGACGACCGTGAAGGAACATTCCTTTATTCCGCCGAGTTCGGTTTCGTTTACGCCGATTTCCTCTATTTTCCAGTGCTGTCTTTCGGCGAACATATAATACATTCTTCTTATCTCGTAGGCGAAAAGGCAGGACTCCTCTCCTCCGGCGCCCGCGCGGATTTCGATGATGATGTTCTTGTCGTCGTTGGGGTCCTTGGGAAGAAGCAGGACCTTCATTTCCTCCTCGAGCGAAACCATCTGCTTTTTAAGGTCCTGAATCTCGGCTTCTATCATAGAAACCATATCCCTGTCGGTTTCGGACTTAAGCATTTCCTCCGAATCGGAAACGGCTTGCTTCGCCGCGTTGTACTTGTCGTAAGTTTCAACTATATCCGTAAGGGAACTGTGTTCCTTCACGAGTTTTTTCCATTCCTCCTGACGGGCGATGACTTCGGCTTTGCTAATCTCCTCCGTCAGAAAGTCGTATCTTTTCTTTATTGCGTCTAATTTTCCCAGCATATTACTCCCGTTGTCTTTATATTCCGCTGCCGTTCGGATTCAATGCAATCTTTCTCCGTCCGACCTTTCGGATTCAACTTCTCTCTTCCGCATTTGCGGAATTTTCTCCGCCGTCCGATTTTTCGGAAGAATCTTCCTTTTCCCCGTTCAGCGAAGCTTCGACGATTCTGTCCGTACCTTGGTAATCCTTATGAATCTTCACCGAAAATCCCTTTTCCTCCAGAAGCTTCCTGACGGCTTCCGACTGTCCGATTCCCGTTTCGAGGAAAAGCTTTCCTTTTTCGCGGAGATGCTTTCCTGCTTCCTCCGCGATTATCCGATAATAATCCAGTCCGTCCTTTCCGCCGAAGAGAGCGGAATAAGGCTCCTCTCGGACGCACTTATCGAGCTTTTTCATATCCTCCTCCGACACGTAGGGGGGATTGGATACGATTACGTCGAATTTCCCGTCCACGTTTTCAAACATATCCGATTTCACGATTCTTACGTCCGCACCGAGTTTCTCCGCGTTGCGTTCCGCGACCGAAAGAGCCTTCTCCGAGATATCCGAAAGCGTGACCTTCGCGCCCGTTTTCAGAGCGACCGTTATTCCTATGCAGCCGCTTCCCGTACACAAATCGAGGACGGTTTCTCCCTCGGCAAGAGAGTTTATCGCTCTTTCGGTAAGGAGTTCGGTTTCGGGGCGCGGAATAAGAACCGACGGATCGACCTCGAATTCGTAGTCGAAAAACTGCTGCGTTCCGAGTATGTACTGAACGGGATAACCCTCCGCCACTTTCGCTATATTCTCCATAAGTCCGGGATAAACCCTGTAATCCACGAAATCGCCGTCGAGCGCCAGTTCCGAACGACCGATTCCGAGAGTTCCCGCCAGAAGCCAATCTACCGCGGCGATATCTCCGCCCTTTTTTTCGGCGTAAATCCTCGCGGCTTTCCGAAGCTCGCAGACCTTCGTGAATTTCATTCCCGGGAAATCGGGTTCCCTGTCCATTCTGAGGGCGGTATTGAAGGCGGCTATGGCGACCTCCACCATATCGTCGTCGGGCTGCCTCGTCGAAAGAAGCTGCATACTCCTTCCCAGCCACTTCAGCGGCTTCAGTATCCACCAGTCATGACGGCTGTTGAACATAAGAAGCTCGTAGGAAAGCGACGAGACGGGGACCAGACAGAGAATCTTCACGAATACCCTGAACAGCGTTTTAAGTCCCTGACTTTCTATCGAGGAGGTAACTCCCCTCAAGAGGATTTCGACGAGCGAGGTTACGAGAATGGATACGATTATTACGAAAAACAAAAAAGCCGTGCCGCATCTGTCGTGATAGGTAGAGCATTTCTGAACGTTCTCGACTGTAAGGGGCAGTTCCCGTTCGAAGCAGTTGATAGTCTTATGCTCCGAGCCGTGGTACATAAAAACGCGTTTCATCTCCTCCATACGGGTGACCGCAAGGAGATAAACGACGAATATCGCGATTTTCATAAGCCCTTTTACGAGATTTCCCCAGAAAAGCATTCCTCCCGAGCTTTCTATGAGCGCGTTGCTCGTAAGGCTTTTCCAGACCTCTCCGAAATTCGCGCCCGAAACGGCTCCGCCGCAGAGATTAAAGATAATCCGCGTAAGAAAATCCGGTACGAGTATAAAAAGAACGACCGCAAGAACGAGTCCGAGGATTACTCCGAAAAAGCCCGCGGATCTGACTTCGGTTTCGTTGACCTCTTCCTCGTCGCCCGCCCAGACTCCCGCGGCCTTCATCATATAGCGCATTCCGTTCTTCATACTGTCCACGAGGTTAAGGAATCCCCTGACGAACGGAATTTTTCTCGCGCCCGAAGGCTTTCCGAGTCTTTCGGTTTCGACGATTATATTTCCCTTGGAATCGCGGACCGCCATAGCGACGGCTCCCGATTCTCCGCGCATCATAACTCCTTCTATGAGAGCCTGACCGCCTATTTTCGTTTTAGCCAAATCTATTCCTCACAAAAACACGTATAGCGGCGGCATACGCTTACACCTCCGCTTCTACATTCTACCATACAAACCGTTTTTTGTACAGCGAAAAGACGCAAATAAAAAACTCAACTTCATTAAAGCATTGCATAGGCAGGACGACTTTACCCCGAAAAACGACGAAAAGCCTTCTCTCGGACGAATCCTCTCCCTGCTCGCCGAAGAAAACCTCGGATTTCTCTTCCGGAAGAAACTCCCGAATCGCGAATCCGCGTTTTCTCTCTTCAACGAAAAAAGCTCCGTCCGTGCGGAGCGAAATCATCGTTACAGAAGCGGAGCTATGAGGTGAAGGACGAACTGCGCCGCCTTCACGTAGAACGGGCGTGCCTCGTATTCCTCCTCGGTCACCTCGTGAGAGAGTTTGACGGCTTCGAGGAAGTCTTTTTTCATTTCCGCCGTACATTCGTCGCCCGAAATGAACGTTCCCGTCTCGTAGTGCAGAAGAAGGCTCCGATAGTCGAGATTGATAGAGCCTGCGAGAGCGTTTTTCCCGTCGGCGAGAATCATCTTCGAGTGATTGAAGCCCGGGGTGAACTCGTAGATTTTCACTTTGTTTTTGAGAAGCTTTCCGTAATGACTTCTCGTTACGGTATAAACCAGCTTCTTGTCGGGTATTCCCGGGGTAAGGATTCTGACGTCCACGCCCGAAGCCGCCGCCCGACAAAGCGCGGCTATCATTTCCTCGTCGATAATGAGATACGGCGTCGAAATATACAGCGTATCGGCTGCGTTTTCAATCATCGACATACAGCAGTTATACGCGGGATTTCTGTCGTCCGCGGGCGAATCTCCGAAGGGCATAACGAAATTCTCTTTTTCCGACGCGGGATTTTCGACGAGGAAGGCGTGCGGATCGAGCAGTCTTTTGGTCGCCATAAACCAGTTCTGACAGAAAAGAATGACGTAACTCGAAAGAGCCTGTCCGGTTATTTTGATGCCGGTATCTCTCCAGAACCCGTATTTTTCGATATAGTGAACGTATTCGTCGGCGAAATTGATTCCTCCGGTATAGGCGATTTTCCCGTCTATGACGACCATTTTCCTGTGGTCGCGGTGATTGAGCGCGGGCGTGAGCTTTATTCCGACGGGATTGAAGCCTACGATTTTCACGTTCTTATGCCTGTAAAGCTTCTTGACCGACTTGCTCGAGAGTCTTCCGAAGCTTCCGAAGGAGTCGAAAAGAATATAGATTTTCACTCCCTTTTCGGCTCTCTCCTCGAGAACGGAGGAAATCTCGTTCCACAGCCTGCCGTCCGCGATTATAAAGCTTTCGAGGAAGACGTACTTCTCGGCTTTTGCGAGATTTCCGAGCATATCGAGATGGAGGGGCGTCCCGTCGCCGAAATAAGTGACCTCCGCGCCCTTATAGCACGGAAATCCCGAAAGAAACTTAATAGTCCTTGCGGTTTTCCTCGCGGAATTGTCCTTTATTCGGAGAACGGAATCGTTTTTCGGGACCATCGGGAGATAAAGGCTGTCGGCTTTTCTCTGTCTCCTCTGCGGAGCGGATTTTCCGCCGCCGTAAAGCAGATAAAGCGTAGTTCCTGCTATCGGGAGAATGATTATGACTATTATCCAGAGAATCTTATACGACGTATTCTGATCGTTCCAGTATACGTAACAGGCCGAGACCGCCGCGAGAATTCCGCTGACGGTATTGAGCCAGGGCTGACGGAGAGGATAAAAAACCGTAAGGTAAATCACCGCGATCTGAAAAGCCAGTATGACCACGGCGAAAATACATTTGATTATTATGTTCAGGACGCGCAGCCCTATGTTGACGGGACTGAGCCTCCTGTTCTTGTTTTCGAAATCCTTCATAAAACGTTCCCGTCCGGCAGATACTCCCCGACGCACGCATAGAGGATAATATCCGTCTTACTGTTTCTGATCCTTTCTCACGGCTTTATAGCCGAGGCCTCTTATCGTTACGAGTTCGAAATCGGTAACGAAATCCAGTTTTTCTCTTATTCTTCTGATATGAACGTCCACCGTTCTTTCCTCGCTTTCGCTCTCGTAGCCCCATATATCGTCCATAAGCTGACTGCGTGTGAAGATTCTTCCCGAGGAGCTTAAAAGCTTGAAGAGGAGCTGGAATTCCTTTTTCGTAAGCTCTACGGTCTTGACGTTTTTGACGGTAACGGTCATACTGTTGTAGTCGACGATCGTATCGCCTATTTCTATGACTCTTTCGCTCGCGAGCTTATATCTCTTGAGAAGCGCGGATATGCGGAGAAGAAGCTCTTCGAATTCTATGGGCTTGACCATATAATCGTCCGCTCCGACCGAAAAGCCCATTTTCTTGTCCACCAGCTCTTCCTTCGCCGTAACCATAATTATAGGGATCTGCGTATGTTTCTTGATTTGTTTGGAAAGCTCGTAGCCGTCCATTTCCGGCATCATAAGATCCGTAACCACGAGATCGTACTGCTTCTGCTCGAGCATATCGAGAGCGTGAACGCCGTCCGAGGCGCAATTGACTTCGTAAGACGCCTTTTCGAGGAACGCCTTCATCAGCTGCTGAAGATTCCTGTCGTCCTCCACCACTAAAATTCTGAACATCACAACCTCCGTTTAAAAGCTTTTTCTTTTTTATACACCGATATTGTGAAATCACCGTTAATTCGCCCTCGCGAGGCGGCTTGGTTTAAAAAAACGCCCGATTTTCGGTCGGGCGTGATTATTCCGCGTTATTCGGTGATGATTCCGTACTCGAAGGCTTCTCTTCTGAGCTGTTCTCTGTACTTCGGGTGAGCGATCGCGATGAGCTTTTCGACTCTGTCCTTTATGGAGGCGCCCTTGAGGTGGGCGATACCGTATTCGGTTACGATATAATCCGCATCGTTTCTCTGAAGGGAAACTCCCGCGCCCGGTTTAAGGCAGGAAACGATTTTGCTGATTTCCTCTCTTTCGCCGTTCTTGTTCTTGACCATAGCCGTGGAATAGAGCGCGATAAAGGATCTTCCGCCCTTGGCGAGCTGTGCTCCTCTTGCGGTATCGGCTTGTCCGCCCGTACCTGAAAAGAGCCTTCCGCCTATGCTTTCGCTGCAACACTGACCGGTGATATCGACCTCTATGGTGGTGTTTATGGAAACCATATTATCGTTCTGCGCGATGACGTAAGGATTGTTGGTATAAGCCGCGTCGCGGACCTCGACTATATCTGGGTTGTCCCTGACGAACTGATAAAGCTCCTCCGTACCCATAACGAACACGGTTTCTATCTTACCGTTATGAAGGGTTTTCATCGTGTTGTCGATGACGCCCGCCTTCATAAGCTTCATCATACCCGTCGTAAAGAGCTCTGTATGTACGCCGAGGTGTTTCTTTCCGTAGAGGGCGTCCGAGACCGCGTTGGGGATTCCGCCTATACCGAGCTGAATGGTATCTCCGTCGTGGATCTGGTCTGCGATGAGCTTACCGATGATTCTGTCCTTTTC
Organism: uncultured Eubacteriales bacterium; assembly: GCA_900544545.1. Lineage (GTDB taxonomy): Bacteria > Bacillota > Clostridia > Christensenellales > CAG-314 > UMGS692. The sequence continues at coordinate 38,074 of UQVY01000014.1, read as the reverse complement.
GTTGGAGGGAGCGTCCGCCGATACGGGGGGAAGGTAATCCGATTCGATAACGTAATCTATATCCCTGATATTTACGATATGGTCTCCCTGAAGGAAGGGCATATTGGGGTTGATTTCGAGGATTTTGATTCTCGACGCGTTAAGGAACTGCATTTCGTGGCAGTTGCTCAGCGACAGACTGATGTTTCCGTTTTCGTCGGGCATACTCGCCGCGCCCACGTACATATCGGGGTGTCTGTAATAGAGCCTGTTTTTGGAGCAGGCGGAAAGGTGCGTGGGAACGTAATAAACGTTTCCGTTAGTCGCGACGCCGCCTCTGAGGGGAGGAGTAAGGAAGAAACCTTCCGAGCGGAACTTGCCCTTGCATTTCGGGTCGGTCAGATAGGGAAAGGCGTCGAGAATAAGGGTAATTTCGACGTCGACGTGTTCGATTCTGTCCGCGATGGTATGGAGCTGACCGAAGAAATCTCTCGCCGTCGAAGGACCGAGTCCCGTCGCGATGTCGTAGCCGTCCTGCACCATATCGAGGGCTTGCTGCGTCGTTATCAATTTGTCACTGTAATCGTACTTCATTTCATACCTCTTCAAAAACTGATGATCTTTGCTGTTTTATATAGTTCTGCGTCGAAGCTCTTCTTCATCGAAAGAGCCTCTTCTATATCTATATCGTAAATCCCTTCGCCCCTGACTCCTACGAGCCGGTTTGTCGCGCCCTCGCGGATAAGCTCTACGGCTCTTACGCCCGTTCTTGCGGCAAGTATCCTGTCTCTCGCCGTAGGAGAGCCTCCTCTCTGGATATGTCCGAGAACCATAGTCCTGACCGACGCGCTGCAATGAGCCTTTATCTCGCTTTTGACTTCCTCGGCTTTGCCCGCGCCCTCCGCGAGTATAATAATATCGCTGCTTTTGCCTTTACGGGCGTTGTCCTCTATGTCGCGGCAGACGTCCTCTATCCTGTAAGGCGATTCCGGTACGATGATATCGTCCGCTCCGCCCGATACCGCCGAGTAAAGCGCGATATCTCCGACCGTCCGTCCCATAACTTCGACTATGCACACCCTGTCGTGCGAAGTCATCGTATCCCGAAGGTTGTTTATCGCCCACAAAGCCGTATTCACCGCCGTGTCGAATCCTATCGTGTAGTCCGTATAAGCGAGGTCGTTGTCGATAGTCCCGGGGAGACCTATGACGTTTATCCCGAAGTCCCCGGACAAAGCCCTGGCTCCTCTGAAACTTCCGTCCCCTCCGATTACGACGAGTCCTTTTATTCCTCTCGATTCGAGGTTATCCGCGGCTTTTTTTCTTACCTCGCGCTCGGTGAATTCGGGAAGTCTTGCGGTTTTGAGGATAGTACCGCCCTTGGATATAATGTCCGAAACCGAGCCTCTCGTCATCGGGAAGATATCCCCTTCGGTAAGTCCCTTATAGCCTCTTTCGACGCCGAAGGGCTGCATTCCGTAATAAAGCGCGCTCCTGACGACCGCTCTTATCGCGGCGTTCATACCCGGGGCGTCTCCTCCGCTGGTCAAAACGGCTATTTTTTCCGCCATAAAAGCCTCCTTGTTTTTACAAACCGACTTGATTATAACATACCGCCGAAAAAATTACAATTATTAACGGGCGAAATATTTGCGTTTTTCTTAATAATAGTTTATCATATTAAAGAAAACGCTTCGGGCTTCCGTATTCTGCGATACGGTACGGACGGGCGTATGCGCTTACGCGCAAATAAACAAAAGAGGCAGGAATAATGAAATACACACCTTTCGGCAAAACAGGCTTTAACGTTTCTCTCGTAGGATTCGGAGGGATACCCATTCAGCGCGGCTCGGCTGAGGACGCCGCGAAAGCTCTCTACGCCTCCCGCGACAACGGAATCAACTATATCGACACGGCTCGGGGTTATTCAGTTTCGGAGGAATTCATCGGCAACGCTCTCGGCGACCTCAGAAAAGACTTTTTCCTCGCGACGAAAGCGCCCTCCGCGGGCTACGCGAAAATGAAAGCCGACATAGAAACCTCCCTTAAAAATCTTAAAACCGACCGCATAGACCTTTATCAGCTCCATAACGTCAAAACCGTTCCCGATTTGATTTCGGCTTTCGGCGAAGACGGCTCGATGCGCGCCCTCAGGGAAGCCAAAGCCGCGGGTAAAATTCGTTTTATCGGCATAACCTCCCATATAAAGGAAGTCCTTCTTTACGCAATCGAAAACTATCCGGACGAATTCGCTTCGGTTATGTATCCGTACAATATCGTCGAGACCGAAGGCATAGATATGTTCAAAAAAGCCAAAGCCGCGGGAATGGGGACTCTCGCAATGAAGCCTATGGGCGGCGGAAATCTCGACGACGCGAAACTCGCCCTCAGGTTTATCGCGAACAATCCCGATATAGACGTGGCTCTCGTGGGAATAGGCGACGCGAAGGAGGCTAAGGAGGACTCCGAAATCGACCTCAGCCCCCTTACCGACGAAGAAATAAAGAAATGCGCCGAAACGAGATTAAGGCTCGGCACGGAATTCTGTCGCCGCTGCGGCTACTGCGCGCCCTGTACGGTCGGGATAGACATTCCTACTATGTTCACCTTCCGTAACTACCTTAAAAACTACGACCTTGCGGAATGGGCCAAAGACCGATACGACGCTATGGCGGTCAAAGCCGACGCCTGCATAAAATGCGGAGTCTGCGAAACCCGTTGTCCGTACAATCTCAGAATACGGGAAAAGCTTGCCGAGGTCGCCAAGGATTTCGCCGACGCCCGCTGATTCCGAGCGATTTTCCCCTATCGGAATCTTCGACCGAAAATCCCGACTGAAAATCTCCTCCCGAAGATCTTCGACTGAAAATCTTCGACTGAAAATCTTCGACTGAAAATCTTCGACTGAAAATCTTCGACCTAAAAAACTAACGCCCTCCGAGTCGTCACCCGGAAGGCGTTTTTCGTTATCGGTTTTCGATTAAGCCGAATTTATTTCTGTTCTTCGGAAAGCTCTTTGTATTTCTCGAATCTTTCCTTTGCCTCTTCTTCCGAACGTTCGAAGAGCGTAGCGGCGATATCGGGTTTGGTCTTGAGAAGCGAAGCGTATCTCGTTTCGTGTCTGATGAAGTCCTGATAATCTCCGGTCGGCTCCTTGCTGTCGAGAATGAAGGGGTTCTTGCCCTGTTTGATGAGGTCGGGATTGTAGTGATAAAGCTGCCAGTAACCGCATTCGACGGCTTTCTTGATTTCGCCCTGAGGATTGCTCATATTGATGCCGTGGTTGATGCAGGGAGCGTAAGCGATGATAAGGGAAGGACCTTTATAAGCTTCCGCTTCCGCCATAACCTTGACGAGCTGATTCATATTCGCGCCCATACCTACCTGCGCCACGTAGACGTAACCGTAGCTCATAGCCATCATACCGAGGTCTTTCTTCTTTATGCGTTTTCCGCTTGCCGCGAACTTAGCGACCGCGCCCGTCGGGCTGGACTTGCTTGCCTGTCCGCCGGTGTTGGAGTAGACCTCCGTATCGAGAACGAGAACGTTGACGTCCTCGCCGCTTGCGAGAACGTGATCCAATCCGCCGTAGCCGATGTCATATGCCCAGCCGTCGCCGCCGAAGATCCATACGGACTTCTTGACCATACAGTCTTTCATTCCGTAGATTTCCTTGATAAGCGGAGAAACGGAGTTGTCGCAGTTCATACAGCCTTCGAGAACCTTGACGAGCTGAGCCGAAGCCTTCTTGCTGCCTTCGGCGTCGTCCATATTGTCGAGCCATTCGCGGCAGGCGTTTCTTCCTTCCTCGCAGCATTCGGGAGCTTCCGCAAGGCTCGTAACGAGGTCTTTGAGCTTATCTCTTCTCTGAGTATAGGCGAGATTCATACCGTAACCGAATTCGGCATTGTCCTCGAAGAGACTGTTAGCCCAAGCGGGACCGTGTCCGTCCTTGTTTACGGTGTAAGGGCAGGTGGGCGCGCTTCCGCCGTAAATGGAGGAGCAGCCGGTAGCGTTCGCGACTATCATTCTGTCGCCGAAGAGCTGAGTTACGAGTTTGATATAGGGGGTTTCGCCGCAACCCGCGCACGCTCCCGAGAATTCGAAGAGCGGCTGTCTGAACTGGCTGGTCTTGACGTTAATCGCGCCGGGGACCTCCACGACGGGCTGAGCGTCCGCGAAACGATAGTTCTCTTCCTCGCAGACGTGTTCCGCGTTTGTCATAACGAGAGCCTTGTTCTTTGCGGGGCAGACGTTCGCGCAGCTTCCGCAGCCCGAGCAGTCGAGCGGACTGACCTGAATCCTGAATTCGTATCCGGGAACGCCGAGAGCGGGCTTGGTTTCGAAGGAAGCGGGCTTTTCGGTTCCGACGGGAACGAGAACGGGACGGATTGCCGCGTGCGGACAAACGAGAGCGCACTGGTTACACTGGATGCAGTTGTCTTTGTTCCATACGGGGATATCAACCGCGATACCGCGCTTTTCGAACTTGGTCGTGCCCGTGGGAACGACGCCCGCGGGATCGAACGCCGATACGGGGAGCTGGTTGCCCTTCTGCGCGATAATGGGCTTGATGAATTCCTCGTAATACTCGTTGTCGATTTTTTCGGGGAGAGCCGCTCCGGTCGTAGCGTCCGCCCAGGACTCGGGATAATTGACCTCGATGAGTCCGGTAACTGCGTTTTCCACGGCTGCGTTATTGCTGTCGATAACGGCCTGACCTTTCTTTCCGTAGGTCTTGAGGATAGCGGCTTTCATATAGCCTTCGGCTTCCTCGTAGGGAATGATGTTCGCGAGTTTGAAGAAAGCGGACTGCATTACCATATTGGTGGACTTTGCGCTTCCGGCTTTCTTTGCGATTTCGAGACCGTTGATGATATAGAACTTAAGGTGTTTTCTCGCTATCTGATTCTTCATAACGGCGGGGAGCTTTTCGTCGAGCTCGTCTGTCGTCCAGGCGCAGTTGAGAAGGAAGGTACCTCCCTCCTTCGCGCTTCCGAGAATGTCGTAACGGGTAACGTAGCTGGGATTATGACAAGCGATGAATTCCGCCTGATCGATAAGGTAGCTGGACTTGATGGGGGTTTTTCCGAAACGAAGGTGGCTTATGGTAAGGCCGCCGGACTTCTTGGAGTCGTACTCGAAGTATCCCTGCGCGTAAAGGTCGGTGTGGTCGCCGATAATCTTGATGCTGTTCTTGTTCGCGCCGACGGTGCCGTCGCTGCCGAGGCCGTAGAACTTACATCTGGTCGTTCCTTCGCTTGCGACGTCTATAAGCTCGTCCACGGGAAGGGAGGTATTGGTAACGTCGTCGGTGATACCCACGGTGAAGTGGTTCTTGGGCTGCTCGAGCTTCATATTCTTGAAGACCGAAAGGACCATAGAGGGGGTGAATTCCTTGCTGCCGAGACCGTAACGACCGCCGACCACGCAGATACCCTTTCTTCCGGCTTCTTCGAGAGCCGCGATAACGTCGAGGTAAAGAGGTTCGCCGAGAGAGCCTGCTTCCTTGGTTCTGTCGAGAACGCTGATTCTCCTGACCGACGCGGGGATAGCGTTCACGAAGTTCCTGACCGAGAACGGACGATAAAGGTGAACCTTCACCATACCGACCTTCTCGCCCTTCTTCGCGAGGTAATCTATGGTTTCTTCGGCTGCGTCCGCGCCGCTGCCCATCATAACGATGATGTTTTCCGCGTCGGGAGCGCCTACGTAATCGAAGAGGTTATATTTTCTTCCGGTAAGCTCTCCGACCTGTTTCATATACTTCTCCACGATTGCGGGAACCGCTTCGTAATACTTATTCGCGGCTTCTCTGTTCTGGAAGTAGATATCGGGGTTCTGAGCGGTACCTCTGAGGTCGGGGTGTTCGGGATTGATGGCTCTTCTTCTGAAGTCCTCTACGTACTTCATATCGAGGAGCTTTGCCATATCCTCGTAGGAGATCTCTTCGATTTTGCTTACCTCGTGGCTGGTTCTGAAGCCGTCGAAGAAGTGAACGAAGGGAACCTTTGCTTCGAGAGTGGAAAGGTGCGCCACGAGAGCGAGGTCCATAGCCTCCTGAACGGAGTTGCTCGCAAGCATAGCGAAGCCCGTCTGGCGGCACGCCATAACGTCCGCGTGATCTCCGAAGATATTGAGAGCGTGTGCAGCGAGCGCTCTTGCGGAAACGTGGAATACGCAGGGAAGGAGTTCGCCCGCGATCTTGTACATATTGGGGATCATAAGGAGCAGACCCTGACTTGCCGTGAAAGTGGAAGTCAGCGCGCCCGCCGTAAGACTGCCGTGAACCGCGCCCGCAGCGCCTGCTTCGGACTGCATTTCGGCGATTCTGACCTTCTGACCGAAGAGATTGGTTCTGCCTCCGGCAGCCCATTCGTCGGCAACCTCCGCCATAGGCGAGGACGGAGTGATCGGGTAAATAGCCGCGACGTCGCTGAAGGCGTAAGCTACGTGCGAAGCTGCGGTATTACCGTCGATAGTGATTTTTCTTGCCATTTTTTTCCTCCTGAATTGAGATGTTGTCCGTTTCAGTCATAACGGACGGTTAACAAAAGAGTTGCTTTTTTGCGGCGATAAAGCCGCTTACGAATCTGACGTCCGTATCTATGGATTATACAAGAATCCGCAGGATAAGTCAACTATTTACAAATATTATCGTTCCCGCAAAAATCGGGTTTTTTGTCCTTCTTTCCGAAAAAACGGGCGTCCGTTCCTATATTCCCGAAAAACCCCGCCCGTTCCGATATCCACTTATATCCATTCTCATATCCACAAGTATCCATTCTCATATCTACTTAATATCCATTCTCATATCTATTCGTATCCGTTCTCATATCTTCACGGGATAGTTTCTGATTATTCTCCCCGCGAGGGCCTCGTAAAGCCCGTCGGCTTTTCTTTCGAGAGCGGCGACCGACCTCGGGGCCTCCGAAAAAAGCGGAGCCAGTCTTTTGAGCGCGCCCTCCGATTCTTTTCTGAATCCGAGTAATCTCGAATAAGGTTTGCTTTTCTTATATTCCTCCGCGATTTCCGAGGTTACGCCGAGGAGGCAATCGAGAAGCGCGCGTCTGAGTCTGCCTTCGGTGTATCTTTTCGTTTTGAGGAGGAAGAAGAACTCTCCGTAAGACGAGGCTCTCGCCGAGAGGATTCTGTTTTCGATTCCCTCGGAGATTCCGCGGATTTTCGCGAGGTACTCCGCGTTCCAGAGGTTCCTGCTCAGAAAGACGAGTTTTTCGTAATCCTCAATATTCGTCCACTTGTCGTCGTCCGCGAAAACGAAGCTCGGTACGGCTGCGGAGTAATCCTCTCCTCTGCTTCTCGCGAGTCTTATCGCCGAAGAGGACGCTCTCTCGGAAAAAGCCGTATCGTTATACCCTTCGTTTCTTTTCATCGGGTAAATCTCGGGACGGAATCCGAGTTTCCCGCATTCTCTCAGATACCCTGCGGCGAGGATATCGTTCGGATTTTCGAGAGGTTCGGGGAGCTTTCCGCGAAGAGCCTTTCCGCACGCCTTCGGATAGCTTATTCCTTCGGAAAGAAATCTTCTGACTCGTCGGTCGTACTCTTCGGAAAGCTGGAATTCCGCGCAGCTCCTCAGAAACTCCGCGTTCCCGCTCTCGCAGCCGAAGGACAACGCCTCCGCCCCGATGAAATCGAGGATTCTCGCCGCTCCGAAGGCGAAATCGTCCGCCGCCGCGGCAGCCGAAAGCAAAGGAAGCTCTATAACGACGTCCGCCCCCGCGAGAAGAGCGTGCTTCGCCCTCGTGAACCTGTCCGTAACCGCCGGTCTTCCGCGCTGAACGAAGTTCCCCGACATAAGACACACCAGAAAATCGCAGCCCGAAGCCTCCCGCGCAAACTTCATATGTCCGGCGTGCATTTTGTGAAAAGGATCGTATTCGCAAATAATTGTACAGAATTTCATACCGAAAACCTTTACAAGCGGATTTTTTTGTTATATAATTATAGTTACGTTTACGTGTCTACCGCTGTATGCGATAAACATTATACTAAAAAATCACAGATAAATCAATGATATGGAGGATCAAAATGTCAGGTCTTATCGAAGTATTCAAGAAGAAAGCCAAGGCTCTCAACAAAACGATCGTTCTTCCCGAGGGCGAAGAACCGCGTATCATAAAGGCGGCGGAAATGATTACCGCGGAAGGTTTTGCAAAGATAGTTATGCTGGGCGACGAAGCTAAAATCAGAGAAATCGCTCCCGACGCAAAGCTCGACGGCGTTAAAATCATCAATCCCGAAACCGATCCGCTCCGCAAGCAGTTCGCTTCTCAGCTTTACGAGCTTCGCAAGGCAAAGGGAATGACCGAAGAACAGGCTTACGCTCTTTGCGGGGACGTTATGTATTTCGGCGTTATGCTCGTCAAGTCGGGCGACGTGGACGGAATGGTAGGCGGCGCGGTTCACTCCACGGGCGATATGCTTCGTCCCGCTCTTCAGATTCTCAAGACGAAACCCGGCATCTCCACCGTTTCCGGCTACTTCGTGATGGAGCTTCCCAATAAGAACTACGGCGACGACGGACTTATGCTCTTTGCCGACTGCGCCGTCAATCCCAACCCCACCGCCGAACAGCTCGCCGATATAGCGATAGCCTCCGTTGACTCGGCAAGGGCTTATTTCGATGACGAACCCAGAGTCGCTATGCTCTCCTTCTCGACCAAGGGAAGCGCTAAGCACGAACTCGTGGACAAGATGCAGCTCGCGACTAAGCTTGCGCAGGAAAAGGCTCCCGACCTCGCCATCGACGGCGAACTTCAGGTCGACGCGGCTCTCGTGGAAAAGGTCGCGGCTCTCAAAGCTCCGGGCAGCAAGGTCGCGGGTAAAGCCAACGTATTCGTGTTCCCCGACCTCAACGCGGGCAATATCGGTTACAAGCTCGTCCAGCGTCTTGCGGGCGCAAATGCCTACGGTCCCATCTGTCAGGGTATGGCAAAGCCCTGCAACGACCTTTCCAGAGGCTGCTCCAGCGAAGACGTGTGCGCGGTAGTTGCAATGACCTGTATGCAGTGCAAATAATCCTAAAGAGGTACGAACATGAAAATTTTAGTTATCAACGCAGGCAGCTCCAGTCTTAAATATCAGCTCATCGATATGGAGAACGAATCCGTCATAGCCAAGGGTCTTTGCGAAAGGATAGGTATCGACGGAAGCAAACTTACTCATAAAGCTCACGGAAAGGAATTCGTTTTCGCCAATCCTATGCCCGACCACACCGTCGCGATAAGAATGGTTCTCGACGCCCTCGTGGACAAGGAATGCGGCGTCATCTCCTCGATGAACGAAATCTCCGCCGTCGGCCACAGAATGGTTCACGGCGCGGAAGACTATAATACCTCCGTTCTCGTAACCGACGACGTTCTCCGCGTCTGCCGCGAAAACATCGAGCTTGCTCCTCTTCACAATCCCGCCAACATTATGGGAATCGAAGCCTGCAAAGCCGTTCTTCCCGACGTTCCGATGGTAGTCGTTTTCGATACGGCTTTCCACGCGACTATGCCCGAGAAGGCTTATCTCTACGGCATTCCCTACGACGATTACAAGGAATTCCGCGTAAGAAAATACGGTTTCCACGGAACGAGTCATATGTTCGTTGCGGGAGAAGCGGCAAAATATCTGGGAAAAGACATAAAAGACCTTAAGATAATTACCTGTCACCTCGGAAACGGCTCCAGCATTACCGCGGTAGACGGCGGCAGAAGCGTAGAAACCTCTATGGGCTTCACGCCTCTCGACGGTCTCCCGATGGGAACGAGAAGCGGCTCCCTCGATCCGGCAGTCGTCGAATTCGTTATGAACAAAAGGCATATGACCGTTTCGGAAATGCTTAACTATCTCAACAAGAAGAGCGGTATGCTCGGTCTTTCGGGCGTCAGCAGCGACTTCCGCGACCTTACCGAAGGAAACGCTTTCGACAATCCGAGGAACAAGCTCGCCGTAGATATCTTCGCTTACGACGTCAAGAAATATATAGGTCAGTACGCTGCGGTTATGAACGGCGTGGACGTTATCGTTTTTACCGCCGGCGTAGGCGAAAACACTCCTTACGTAAGAGCGGGCGCGTGCTGCGGTCTCGAATATATGGGAGTCAGACTCGACTGCGAAAAGAACAAAAACTGTCCGAGGGGCAAAATTGCCGAGATCGGTGCGGACGACAGCAAGGTCAGGATTCTCGTTATCCCGACCAACGAAGAACTCGTCATCGCGAGAGAAACGAAGAGAGTCGCCGGTCTGTAAAAGCCGCGGGAAAGGAGCCGCCGAGGATACCCGGCTGCTCCGCGTTTACGGAAAGCGGATTTTAGTCGTTAATTCTTCCGCTTATCGGTTAAAAACAGTTGACAGTCCCGCCCGGAAATGTTATAATGAATTTTGGTATCACTCGATTAATACGACGGAGGTAACGATAAATGGCTGTACCGAAAAGGAAAATTTCCAAACAAAGAAAGCATACCAGAGTTGCTAACTGGAAGCTCGTGGCACCCTCTATGGTTGAATGCCCGAATTGTCACGAATACAAGCTTTCTCATCGCGTATGTTCCAAATGCGGAATGTACGACGGCAAGCAGATAGTCGATATGGGCGACGAAAACAAATAATTATTATAGAAAGTCCGATGGGATTCTGCTCCCTGCGGCATTTCGGAAAGTCCGAGGGTATTGCCTCGGCGCAATTTCAATGACTCTGAAGGAGCGCATTTTGCGCTCCTTTTTTGTTTTGCGTTTTTGTTTTGTGTTTTCGGCTATTTCTGTTTTTGCGGGTTTCTGCTCTGTCTTTCGTTTTTCTCTTTTTCAGTCTTTCCGTTCTTCTTTTTTATTCCGTCTTTCGTTCTATGTGCTTTTATTCCGCGGTAAGCTCCGCCACGAGCGCGTTCAACTTCGCGGCTTGTTCGGGAGAAACGAATCTTCCGATGATAGCCGCCATATTTCTTATCGCCGCGTTATCCAGCCTGCCCGCGCGTTTTTCGGCTTTTACGCTTTCGATTATGTCGCCGGTCAGAGCTTCCTCGCCTTTTTCGTTATAATAAGCCGCGAGTTTGCGGAGGTATTCCATTTGCTCCGCTGTATTCATAGGTCTGCTCATACGTCTGCCCTCCCGAAAAATTATCAATTTATTATATGCCGGCATATAATAAAATGACATTGCCCGAAAATCGTCCGTCCGACCTCTACTACCCGCCGATAAATCGTCCGAATTCCCGAGCCTCGCCCGAATTCCCGACTAACTTTGTACGGATTTGCCATCAGAAATCTACGTTCCGCCCGTAAATCGCACGGATTCCCGACTTAAAGCCGCACGTAAAGGAGAAAACCGAATGAATTATCTTCCTTTGATACTTGCCGCCGCCTTCTTTTTCCTGAACAAGCCGACCGCCGAAAAAGCCTCGCCCGACCTCGGGAAAATCGCTCCGCTTCTCGCCAATCCCGACGCGCTTGCGGCTCTCGACTGCGTAAACCGGCTTTTCGACCGAAAAACGAACGCGAACGAAAAAATGCCGATAATCTTCGAGCTTCTCGCCAATCCCTTCGTGTCGAAGCTTCTCGACGTCCTCGGCTCGAGTTTCGCGCAGGGTTTTTCGGGGCTTTCGTCCCTCGGCAGTCCCGCCTCCTCCGCGGAAAACGGTTTTTCTCCCCCGAACCCCCCTTCCTCCGAAAACTCCGCGACGGAAAATTCCTTCTCCTCCGACGGAAAAACGCCTCCCGAGAACTCCGCTTTTTCCGAGAAATCTCGCTCCGAAAATTCTCCTTTTGAACAATCTCCGTTCGAAAATTCTCCGTCCGAGAGCCCTTCTTTTGAAAAAACTCAATCCGAAAATTCCTCTTTTCCCGGGAAATCTTCGCTCGAAAATCCCGATTCGCCCTCGGATTCCGACCGCATTTACGAGGAAATAAGGAATTCCGTCCTCGACGCCCTCGTGAAGTAGCCCGCCCGCGCAATCGGGTTCCCGAAATTCGCTTTTTTGAAAATCTTCGGACTCTTCCGAAATTCGCTTTTTGAAAATCTACCGATTTTTTGGTGAATAAATATAAACTTTTTGTGAATAAATACGACCGTATTGCGAAAATCACTTCGTTTTTCGTGAAAAATTCGGGATTATTCCGTGAACAAGCCACAAATTCCCGATATATATGGTCCGAAAAAACCTCAAAACGCTTTTCTAAACCGAAAAAATATGGTATAATCACAGGCGGAACCAAGCTTGCGGTCAACTCGCGGACAAACAAAAGAAGGCTTATGGAAAACAAAAAAGACGCAAAAAAGCCTCTGACTTTCAAGAACAGAAAGCCCGGAGTCATCATTATCAGTTCGATTTTACGCCCGTTTATGCGGATTAAGCTGCGCAACGTCCCCGACGTAACGCCCGACGAGCCAGCGGTTTTTATCTGCAATCACGGCGAGCTTTACGGCCCTCTTTCGGCGGCGGTCGGAATGCCCTTCGACTTTCGTCCGTGGATAAACAGTCCCGTTTTAAGTAAAACCGAAGCCTATGATTTCGTTTTTGAAAATTCTATGAAGAATAATCGATCGCTTCCTGATTTTTTGAAGGTAGGGATTGCCGAAATCTGTCGTCTGCTGGGGACCTGGGCGCTCAATTCCTACAATCCGATTCCCGTCAGCAAGACCTCGATAAGCGCGCTCCGCGAAACTCTCGACAAGAGCGTGGAAGCCCTGACCGAGGGCGACAACATCCTGATTTTTCCCGAAAATCCGCAAGCCGAAAACGACGGAAAGTATAATAAAAACGGGCTTTCCGCGATATCGGGCGGCTTCGCTCACGTCGCGAAAAACTACTTCCGCAAGACGGGCAAAATCCTGACTTTTTACCCGATGTTCACGGACAAGCACACGCACACGATCACCTTCGGCAAGGCGATCGAGTTCAACCCCGACAACCCTCCCGCAGCCGAAAAAGAGCGGCTCGTTTCGCTCATCACGAGCAGTATGCGGGAGCTTATGGGCGAACCCGAGGAGCCGCTTCCCGAAAACCCGACCTGATTCGCGAATTCCGGAGTTCGTTTGATTAAATCGCGAGTTCGTTCAACCAATTCGCAAGGTCATTCAACAAACCCGCAAGTTCGTTTAACGATTCAATCCTTTTCGTTTCGGAAAAATCCGAATTTCCCCTCTCTTTTCGGGCAATTCCGAGGCTCTGACGTCGGTTTTACCGCAAAACAAATCCAACATATAACCGCCACTTTAACGCAACGTTTTCAACATTTAAAGGAAAAAGGACTGATTTATCGCTTTTTCAAGACTCAATGTTTACGAAACCACCACGGCTTTTTCACTTTGCGGAATTGATTCAATTCTGCTTTTATGACGATAAATCCACACGCTCACCTCTTTTTAGAGACAATTTGCACACTTATTTGCATAAATCACACTTTAAATATTCACCGCTTAACCTCTATACCAACCAATTCCAACGTACAGTTATCACTTTGAGGTATCACTCTTGACGCTTAAAGAAGAAAAGTTATTTTGTTGTGTTTGTAAAAAACTCAATGTCTACGAAACGGTCACTGATTTTTCACCTTCCGTTCAACACGACCTCGACGGACGCCCTCACGGCGAAGAACGCTACGCCCTCACGAAGTCGATTCAGGTCTGCCCCTACTGCCGCTACGCGAATTTCTCTGTCGACACCGAGATCGAAGGTTTTGACGCCGAAAAAGTCGTTCATTCGGGAGAATTTTTGGAGAGAGCGAAAAAAGTTTCGGGAGCGAAAAAATTCATTCTTTCGGCTTATTTGTACGAGAAGGCGCGGGACTTTATCACGGCAGGGTATTTGTATATGAACGCAGCCTGGACTTTTGACGACGAAAATGCTAAAAATTCACGCACGACTTCAAAGTTACACGAAAAATCGAAGGGCAGCAACGAAGAAACTAAAAATTCACACATATCGGCTCGGACTTTCGACGATAAAATTGACAGGGAACGTTTGAAAAGCATTGAAGTTACGAATGAAAATCAAAATTTAAACGAAAAGCACTCTCAAAGTGTTCATTCTAAGGATTTTAAATGTGAAAACGATGAGGATTGCGCGAAGTATTTCAGAATTAAGGCTGCCGAATGCTTCGCGAAAGGCGGTTTTTCCGAGGATACCGCGGCGGCTCACTGCGATTGTCTGCGGAGAACCGGAGATTTCAAAGCCGCTCGCACCTTCGCAAAAAAGGCTCTCAAAATTCTCCGCCCCGAAGGCGAATTGTACGATTCTCTCAAAATTGAAATCGATTTGTGTCGGAAAAAAGACGATTCCTGTAAGGTTTTTGTACCTCGAAAGAAAGGATTTTTCGGATTTTTCCGCGGCAAAAAGAAATAATCGGCTGTTTTTAGCGCAAAAATAAGGCTCTTCTTATTATCGAAGAGCCTTTTTTTTATAGAAATTTTGAGCAATAGTTATAATGAATGCGATTTTTATTCATTACATTTATTAACATTAATTTAACTGTCCGTTAATACGATTTTGCCGTTTTTTCGCAGAAAAAGTGCGATTTTTTGCGATTTTTTGAGCCTAATTTTCCTGCGCGAGCCGGTCCGCCTCTGCCTGACGCTTGCGGTTTTCAGCCTTCACGCGCATCGTCGCGTCCAGAATCGTCTTCCTGATGCGGATGTTTTTGGGCGTGACTTCGAGAAGCTCGTCTTCGTTCAGAAACTCGATAGCCTCCTCCAGACTCATTTTGCGGACGGGAATCAGGCGCAACGCTTCGTCGCTTCCCGAGGCGCGCATGTTCGTGATGTGCTTGGTCTTGCAGACATTCACGCGGATGTCCTCAGCCTTCGGGGAGACGCCCACGACCATTCCTTCGTATACGTTGGTTCCCGGCTCGATGAAAAGCTGACCGCGCTCCTGTGCGTTGAAGAGACCGTAGGTAACCGCGACGCCCGTTTCGTAGGCGACAAGACTTCCTCGGTTGCGCTTGACGACGTTGTTTTTGGCTTTCATAAAACCGGCAAAAAGAGTGTTCATTATTCCTTCGCCCTTGGTGTCGGTGAGGAATTCGTTCTTGTAGCCGAAAAGACATCTCGCCGGAATAAGGAATTCAAGACGCATTCTCGAACCCATCTGCGTCATCTTCTGAAGCTCGCCGTAACGCGCGCCCACCTTTTCCATTACCGCGCCCATTGCGTTTTCCGGAACGTCGACGATAAGATTTTCGTAAGGCTCCAGTAGCACGCCGTTTTCTTCGTGGTAAAGAACCTTGGGCATTCCCACCATAAACTCGTAGCCCTCGCGGCGCATAGTTTCAATCAGAATGCTGAAGTGCATCTCGCCCCTTCCCGAAACTATAAACGTGTCGGGACTGTCGGTGTCCCTGACTTTAAGGGAAACGTCCTTCAGAAGCTCCTTGTAAAGCCTTGCGCGGAGATGACGGGAGGTTACGTACTTTCCTTCCCTGCCCGCAAAAGGTCCGTTGTTGACCGAAAAGCTCATCTCTATCGTGGGCTCGCCGATTTTCACGAATTCCACCGGCTCGGCGCAGTCGGGAGCGCATATCGTATCCCCTATCGTTACGTCGGGAACGCCCGCAAAACATACTATGTCGCCTACCGAAGCCTTGTCAACGTTGTAGCGGGTAAGACCTTCTATCTGGAAGAGATTGGAAATCTTGCTCTTATAGGGAGTCTGACGGTTATAGTAGTCGCAGACCGTTACTTCGCTGTTGGAAACTATCGTTCCTCGCTCGATCCTGCCTATTCCTATCCTTCCTACGTAGTCGTTATAGTCTATCGCCGAAACGAGAAGCTGAAGCTTACCCGTTTCGTCGCCCTCGGGAGGATCGATGTAACTTAAAATCGTATCGAAAAGCGGAACGAGATTCGTACCCGGGACGTCGGGATCGAGAGAAGCCGTTCCGGCTCTTCCCGAGCAGTAGAGAATAGGACTGTTCAGATCGCGGTCGCTTGCGTTGAGGTCGAAAAGAAGATCGTAGAATTCTTCCTTGATTTCCTTGGTGCGAGCGTCCTTCTTGTCGATTTTATTGACTACGACTATCATTTTGTGGCCGTATTCCATAGCCTTCTGCATAACGAATCTCGTCTGCGGCATAGGACCTTCGGTCGCGTCGATAAGAATGAGAACGCCGTTGACCATCTTGAGAACCCTTTCGACTTCGCCCGAAAAATCGGCGTGCCCGGGAGTATCGATTACGTTGATTTTGGTGTTTTTATAGACTATGGCGGTGTTCTTGGCGAGAATGGTTATGCCCCTTTCGCGCTCGAGAGCGTTGCTGTCCATAACGCAGGTTTCTACCTGCTGATTCTCGCGGAATTCGCCCGCCTGCCTGAGCATCGCGTCCACGAGAGTGGTTTTTCCGTGGTCTACGTGGGCAATAATCGCTATGTTTCTTATATCGTTTCTGACCATAACTTATCTCCTGATTACTAACTGACAAATTGTTATTATATCACAGCTTGTCCCGCTTGTCAAAAAAATTGACGGAAAAACCGCGCGAAAATCGATTTTTTTGTAGGTTCATAGGAATTTTCGTCGGAAATTGTCGATTTTACGCAGAAAAATCCGTCGGTTTCTGGCAGAAAATCCGTCGGTTTTCATACGAAAAGGAGCAGCCTGAGCCGCTCCTTATAGGGATCACGGGGAATTATCGGAAAAAACCCCGCGGAAATCGTCGTGTGAAAAAACTTCGCCGAGGAAAAACCGAAAATCGTCGGAGAAAAGAATCCGCGTCGGAAAAAACCGCGTCGAGGAAAACCCGAAAATTATTGGGCGAAAAGAATCTTTTCGTGGCGGAAAAGCCTACCAAGCCCCAGACAGACCGCAACGAAGAATACCACCGAGGAGGCGACCGTAACGAGGACGTTCACCGCGCTTACCTCGAACATCATCACGCTCTTTATCACGGCGGCGCAGTTGTAGACGGGGATAAGATAGAAATACCAGTCCTTCGGCAAATCCGAATAAGCCGAAATTATCGCGGCGACCATTCCGATTATGTACATCGGCATCGAAATCGAACTCGCTTCCTTTACGTTCTTGGCAAGCGTACTCGCGACCGAAAACAACGCGACAGCGGTCAAGGCTATCATGGATATCATAAGCAGCAGTATACAATAATCGCCGAACGCGTAGCTTACGTCACCGCTTATTCCCATTCCGGAGGCGAAACTGTCAAGACTGAAAGCCATTCCTATAAACGTACTGACCGCAACGAGGAGAGTTATTATGCCGTTGGCGAAAACCTTGGCGAAAATTATGTCCGTGCGCCTGACGGGAGTCATCATTATCGTGGCGAGAGTTCCTCTTTCCTTTTCTCCGGCTATTCCCTCCGCGCTTACGCTCATTGCGTTCGCGAAAAGCATAATCACGAGCATCATCGGGACTATCATCGAAATCACCGAAATCGAAATGCTGTCGCCCTTGGCAAGCTCGGTGTAATTATTTACGTATTTAATCGTGTCCACGCCCTGACTTTGCAGAACCGCAGCCCTGTAAGCTTCGAGCGCAGCCATAAACCGACTGTACGCGACGGAGGAACTCGTATTGACCGTATCGGCGTAGCTGTTGACCGAAAGCTTACCGTCTTCGGAAAAACCGAGAATCTCGGCGTAAAGCTGAATCTCGCCGCCCTTTATCTTATCCGAAATCTCGGACTCGGAAAGCTTGTCGGTCGATTCGACGCGAACCTTTCCCACGGCTTCGAGAAAAGGTTTGAATACCGCTATATCGCTCTCGGCTCCGCTCAACGCGACGACCGATTCCTTTTGCTGCGCGCCGTCCTGAGCGTTTTTCGTTATAAAGCCCATACAGGAATATATCAGAAAAACGATGAGCGCGGGCATTATAAACGTAGTGAAAATAAGCCTTTTATCGAGAAAGATCTTGTCAAGCTCCTTCTTCATTATCCTGAAAATATTGCTCACGGTCTGTCAGCCTCCTCTTCCTTGGATATCAGATCGAAGAAAAGGTCCTCGAGGTCGTTCGTAGCCGAGCCTTCGAGAAGCTTTTCCGTATAATCGCAGAGAAGCATTCTGCCTTTGTAAATTATTCCTATACGGTCGCAGAGCTTCTGCGCCAGATTCATTATATGAGTGCTTATAATTACGGTCTTACCGCGGTTTTTAAGCTCGGTAAGATAATCCGTGACGACGCGCGCCGTTACCACGTCAAGTCCGTTGGTCGGCTCGTCGAATACGATTATTTCGGGATCGTGGACGAGAGAAACGGCTATCGAGGTCTTTTGCTTCATTCCCTGAGAAAGCTCGCCGACCTTGACTTCGGCAAATTTGTCTATCCCGAACCTACGGAAAAGAGAAGCTTTCCTTTCCTGAGCAACGGACTTTTCGATTCCGTACAGACCGGAAAAGAAATCGTACAGGTAATTGGGCGTAAAACCGGCTTCGAGTTTAAGCTCGCCCGAGAGAAAAGCCATCTGCTTCTTCACCGAAATATCGTCGGACACGTCCTTTCCGTTCACGAGAATCGTTCCCGAATCGGGCTTTATCAGCGTCGCTATACAGCGCATAACCGTGGTCTTACCCGCGCCGTTGGGGCCAAGAAGCCCGAAAATCTCACCCGGACGAGTCTCGAAACTCACTCCGTCGACGGCGACCTTCTTGTCGCTCGTGGCGTTATCCAGCCGCATTTGCTTCCTCGAAAGCCTGAACGTCTTCCGTATATTCCCGACTTCGACCGTAATCCTTCCGCGACCGTTTACGTCGGACAAACCGCTCATAAGTCTTTACCTCCTTACTTTTAGCCCATTATACTATAACGATTGTTTTAAGTCAACAAAAAAGCGGAGAGTTTCTCCGCTTTAATGAAAATATTACAAACAGATTACAGGGAATTAACCGAAAATTACTCCGGATTATCCGAGAATTATCAGGAATTATCGGAAAATCGCACGATTTTTACGGGCGTTTTCGCAGAGAGAGTTTATAATTACTCAATGAGTTTATAATTATTCGCCCCGATATAGGTCGGATTCACGACCGCCTGTCGGTCTTCATACAGCGCATAGCGTTGAGTATCGCGATTATGCAGACGCCTACGTCGGCGAAAACCGCCCCCCACATATTCGTGATTCCGAACGCACTCAGAATCAGGACGATTATCTTTACCGCAAGAGCAAAGACGATATTCTGCTTGACTATCCGCATAGTCTTGACCGAAATCTTCCTCGCTTCCACGAGAGCCTTGAGATTGTCGTACATCAGAACCACGTCCGAAGCCTCTATCGCGCTGTCGCTTCCTACGCCGCCCATAGATACGCCTACGTCGGCTCTCATAAGCACCGGAGCGTCGTTGATTCCGTCGCCTACGAAGGCTATTACGTCGCCCTCCTTCTTGCTCTCGATGAGCCTTTCGACCTCGGCGACCTTATCCGTCGGCAGCAAACCCGACCTGTATTCGTCGATTCCTACCTTCTTCGCGACCGCAGAAGCGGCGGCTTCGTTGTCACCGGTAAGCATAATCGTTCTGACGCCCTGCCTTTTAAGCTCGGAGATAACCTCCGCAGCCTCGGATTTAAGTTCGTCTTCGACTACCACGCAGCCGAGATATTTTCCGTTTTCCGCGACGTATACGACGCTTCCGACCGTATCGCGCCCGATAACGGAAATCCCTTCGCCGTCCATAAGCTCTTTGTTTCCGCAGAGAATGACCGAATCCTTGCTCTCGGCCCTTATTCCCTTTCCGGCAATCTCCTTAATCTCGTAACCGTCCGAAAAATCAGCGTCGAATTCGCTTCTCGCGGTTTCGGTTATACATTTGGCAATCGGATGGTTGGAACCGCTTTCAGCGGCGGCTGCCTTGACGAGAATCTCCTTCCTCCTTTCGGCGGGGAAAACCTCGGTTACCGCAAACTTGCCCTTGGTGAGCGTACCGGTCTTATCGAAAACGAAGGTGTTGACCTTCTTGAGCTGTTCGAGATAGCTTCCGCCCTTAATCAGAATTCCTTTGCCCGAAGCTCCGCCGATTCCGCCGAAAAAGCTCAGCGGAACGCTTATTACGAGGGCGCAGGGACAGCTTACTACGAGGAAGGTAAGAGCGCGCATTATCCATTCTTTCCACTGTCCGGTGAAAATCGGAGGAATTATCGCGAGAAGAACCGCGGATATAACGACTATCGGGGTATAATAGCGGGCAAACTTCGTTATGAATTTCTCGGGCTGAGCCTTCTTGCCCGAAGCCGATTCGACCATATCCAGAATCTTTCCGACCGTGGAGTCGTAGTATTCCTTCTCGGCTCTTACGTGAATCACGCCGCCTACGTTTATCGAGCCGCTTAAACAGGAGTCGCCCTTCTTCAAATTAACGGGGAGGGATTCGCCCGTCAGCGCAGCCGTATCGAGAATCGCGTCGTCGCTCAGCAAAACTCCGTCAAGCGGAATCTTCTCGCCGTTCTTCACGACAAGCTCCGCGCCCACCGAAACGTCTTCGGGTTGGTACTCCCTGACCGAGCCGTTTTCAAACACGAACGCCTTGTCCGGACGTATGTCCATAAGAGAAGATATGCGCTCGCGGGATTTATCGACGGCGTAATCCTGAAAGTACTCGCCTATCTGATAAAATACCATAACCGCGGCGGATTCGGCGAAATCTCCCACTACGAACGCGCCCAGCGACGCTATCGTCATAAGAAAGTTCTCGTCGAATACACGACCGTGAAGAATGTTCCTTATCGCTCTCCATAAAACGTCGTAACCGATGAAAAGATAGGTCGCGCCGAAAAGAATCATCTCTACCCACCACGGCACTCCTATCAGCTTGACCGCAAAGGACAAGGCAAACGCGGCTACGGCTGTAATCAATCTCAGCTTCTTGTTCATAACTGTCCCTCCCGCTTATCCGCAGAACGTTAAATATTCAGAACGCAGTCGGGTTCGATATCTCCGGTAACCTTCTTTACGTCGCGAAGAACGGTTTCCATTCTGTCTTCGTCGGCGTTGACCGTAATCCTCTTGGAAATGAAATTAACGGAAACGTCCTCCATTCCGTCGATGAGCGCAAGCTTCCTTTCGAGATAAGCGGCGCAGTTTGCACAATCGAGACCTTCGATTTTAATAATCTTTTTCATAATTTTCTCCTTTCGCGGACACGAATCCGCATTCGATTTTGAATTTTTTAAACGAAGAAGAATCATTCTTCGATATGTTCCTTAGCCATACTCAGAATCTTCGTAACGTGATCGTCGAGAAGCGAATAGTAAACCTCCTTCCCGCTCCTCCTCGGAGCAACGAGCTTAGCCTGACGAAGCACGCGGAGCTGATGAGAGACGGCGGAATGAGTCATTCCGAGAAGCTGGGCGATATCGCAGACGCAAAGCTCGGAGGATATCAGACACCACAGAATCCGCGCCCTCGTAGGATCGCCCAAAACCTTGAAAAGCTCGGCAATCTCGATGATTTCGTACATATTCGGCATAGCCGAAGCAGCCTTCTTCATAAGCTCGGGATGGGTAACCACGCAGTCGCACGAGAAATTACAGTCCTCGCAATCCTTATCCGCAACGACTTTATCGCAGTCTTCGCGGCTCGCCGAAAGCTCTTCGTCCTTTCTCCTTCCGTAATCGTTCATAATTCCTTCCTCCAAATCAATCGTGTTTACGGTTGTTCAGTTGAACAGTTATTCATCTGTTTGTTTTTATTATATTCATTTCCGCGTCGGCTGTCAACGGTTTTTCATAAAGTTTTTTAAGATTTTTTCGGTTTTTCCGAATTTTATCTCCGAGAAGTCCTCGGCTTACGGGATTCTCGGTTTGGTTTTGCGTATTCTGGCATAAAAAAACCCGAGAGCTTATCGCTTTCGGGTATATTAAAAACAAAATCGTCGTTCGGACGGAAAATCCGCTTTTCCTTAATCCGAATAAATCAATCGTCGTCGATCGGCGCGTTCCTTATAAATCAATCGTCGTCGTCATCTACGGGAGCGTTCCTTCTTCGGGAGGAAACCGCGTTCTCGGGAATTACGTCGCCCGCTCTTATAAGGGCGTTCTTAGTGAGAGTCGGTCCGATAAGCTCCAAGATAAGTACGGAGAAAAGAATTATGTTCCTCACGAGCGCACCGTCGACGTCGCCCAGCTGTTTTGCGGTTATGGACATTCCGAGGGCTACTCCCGCCTGAGGAAGAAGGGTTATTCCGAGATTCTTCGTAACCTTTTCGTCGCATTTCATCATCTTCGCGCTTCCGTACGCGCCGAAATACTTGCCTATCGCGCGGGCAAGGATATAAACGACGCCGATAATCACTATGTCGAAGTCGGTAAAGACCTTGAGGTCGAGTTCGGCTCCGCAAATCACGAAAAACAAAACGAACAGCGGCGACGTCCAGCCGTCCGTTCTTTCCATAAGTTCCTCCGAAAAGTCGCACATATTGCAGAACATCGTTCCAAGCATCATACACGCAAGCAGCGAAGAAAATCCGACCTTAACGGGACCTATGTTGAATTTCAACAGAGAAAGTCCCGCGGTTATAAGGACAAAGGCTATACAAAGCGCAAGCCTTTTGCTTCCGGAATGGAATATCTTTTCGATAAAGGTCAGAATCATTCCCATAAGCGCGCCCAAACCCAAGGACGCGACTATTTCTATGAGAGGTTCGACGACTATCGAAACTACGTCCACAACTCCGCTCTGCATCGCTCTCGCTATTCCGAAAGAAACGGCGAAAACGACAAGCCCTACCGCGTCGTCGAGAGCAACTATCGGGAGAAGAAGGCTCGTGAGCTTTCCTTTGGCTTTATACTGGCGGACGACCATAAGAGTTGCCGCGGGAGCCGTAGCCGCAGCGACAGCACCGAGAGTTATCGCGGCGGGAAGGGAAATCTTTTCGGGCATAAGGAAGTGCAGACCGATAAGAGCCGCGTCCACCACGAGAGTCGCCGCAAGAGCCTGAAGAATTCCTATAACGGTAGCCTGTTTGCCCGTTTCCTTAAGGCTTTTGAGCCTGAATTCGTTGCCTATGGAAAAGGCGATGAACCCGAGAGCCGCGTTCGAGATTATTTCGAGAGCGGCAAGTTGAGAGGCGTCGTTAAAACCGATTCCGTCGATTTTAAGCGCGCCGAGAAGATACGGGCCGATAAGCACGCCCGCAACGAGGTAAGCGGTCACCGCGGGAAGCCTGAACTTCCTCGCTATACGCGAAACGAGAAGTCCCGCTATCATAGCGACGCCTACGCTGAGTAACGTTGTCATAATTACGCCTTCCGTGAAAAAGCGGCACTTTTGCGCCGCTCTTATTTTTTTAAGTTTTACGGGCGAGATTACGATGCGAACCCCGCCCGATAATTTCCGTATAGTTTCGGTTCAAGCCTTACTGCTTGATTCTTTCCATATATTCGCCCGTTCTCGTGTCGATACGGATCTTGTCCCCTTCGTTGACGAACATCGGAACCTGAAGCTCGTAACCCGTTTCGACCGTAGCCGGCTTGGTTACGTTGGTCGCGGTGTTGCCGACGGCGCCCGGTTCGCAGACCGTAACGAGAAGCTCTACGAAGTTAGGCGGTTCTACGGAGAAGGCTTCGCCCTTATAGAACTGAATGGTCGCTTCCATATTCTCGGTCATATATTTAAGAGCGTCTTCGACCTGACTCTTGTTGAGCGGAACCTGTTCGAAGGTCTCGGGATCCATAAAGTAATAGATGTTTTCGTCCGCGTAAAGGTACTGCATCTTCTTGTTCTCGATCATTGCCTTTTCGAACTTGTCGGTGGGGTTGAAGGTACGCTCCAGAACCGCGCCCGTCATAACGTTACGGATCTTGGTACGAACGAATGCCGCGCCCTTGCCGGGTTTAACGTGCTGGAAATCAACTATAACGTAAACCGCAGAGCCGTCGACAAAGGTTATGCCTTTCCTGAAATCGCCTGCTAATATCATATTTTCCTCCTAAGGGCTTACTTTTAGCCTGAATCAACTAATTTTGCCTCTGACTATAGTATTATAATATCTTTCGGCGAAGTTGTCAAATCTTTGATTCCATCTTGTGTAAAAATAACGAGATCTTCTATTCTTACGCCGCCCACGCCTTCTACGTAGACGCCCGGTTCGACCGTTCCGAGCATAGTCGGTTCGAATATCGTTTCGCAGAGAGGACTGAGATTGGGACTTTCGTGAATGTCGAGTCCTACGCTGTGGCCGGTGCTGTGCTGGAAGTATTCTCCGTAGCCTCTGCTCTTTATATAGTTCCTTGCGATCGCGTCCATATCGCAGCCCTTCATTCCGGGTTTAATCGATTCGAGCGTGAGTCTTTGCGCGTTAAGGACGGTATCGTAGATGTCCTTCATCTTGTCGCCCGGCTTTCCGACGAACACCGTTCTCGTCATATCCGAGCAGTAGCCCGCGTATCTCGCGCCGAAGTCCATAGTTACCGCGTCGCCCGCTTCTATCTTCTTCTCCGTGGGATGAGCGTGAGGCTTGGAACCGTTGAGACCGGATGCTATTATCGTATCGAAGGCAAGTCCTTCGCCGCCGAATCTTCTTATAGAGCATTCGAGTTCGATAGCAAGTTCGATTTCGGTTACGCCCGGTCTTATTACGTCGAGCATATGAGTGAATACCTTATCGGTAACTGCCTGAGCCTCGGCGATGTTTTTAAGCTCGTCGGGAGTCTTGTAGCGGCGAATGAATTCTATATCCTTACCGACGCCCGCGAATTCGACCTCCGGAATCGCCTTCCTGTAACCTTCGAATTCCGCGCAGGTCATTTCCGTATCCTCGAAACCGAGCTTCCTGACGCCCGTGGAGTGAAGCCTGTTCCTGATGTATTCCATAGTTTCCGCGCCGCCGCATACCACGACCTCCACGCCTTCTTTTTTAAGAGGAGCAGCCATTTCGCCGTAACGGAAATCGGTGATAAAGGTCGTTCCCGTTTTGGTCAGAAGAAGGAAACCCGCCGTGCTGGAAAAGCCGGTGAAGTAATATCTGTTTTTCTGCGACGTTACGAGAATAGCGTCTATTTCTTTGTTGAGTTCGAATAATTTCTTCGTGTCTTTCATATTTGCCTCCGAGTTGTATTTATTGGTAATTGCATAATCGCAATCGATTTGTCTGTTTTTATAAAGCCGATTTTCTTTCCTCGCATCCGAGACAGATTTTCATCATCGTTACCGCGTCCTCAGCCTGAGTTCCGTCCGATTCGCATATTACGCGCGCGTCGGGAGCGTATTCGAGAAGCACGGGCGCAAGAGGAGCAAAGTCGGGTCCGAATTTTTCGTCCGCAAAAGTGAGATGTCTGATTTCTCCGCCCTTTCCGTACTCGACCTTGGAAAAATGCACGTGCATTTTCTTCGTCTTTTCTTCGCCCGTAACGCCGCGGAGCAATTCAAGCGCGGACAGATATTCTTCGTAAGAATTCATTCCGCCCAGAGTCCTCGCGTTCAGATGACCGAAATCGATTGTCGGAATGAAACAGTCCGCAATCGTACAGAATTCCGCAACCTCTTCGAGAGTTCCTATCTGATTTATCTTGCCCATAGTTTCTATGCAGAAAAAAAGGTCGGAAAATCCGCTTTCCTTTATCCTTTCCGCAAGAAGCGCAAGCCTTTCCTTCGTAAGCTTAACCGCGTCCTCCCTCGTAAGCCTGCCGAGAGCCGCGGGATGAAAAATTATACGGTTTCCGCCCATAAGCCGAACCTTTTCCGCGCTCTTCAGAAGATAACCGAAGGACTTCTCTATCATAGCGTCGTCGGTGTTGGCTAAATTTATATAATAAGGAGCGTGAACCGAAACCTCGACGCCGAACCGCGCCGCGTTTTCTCCGATAAGAACGCATTTCTCGTCGGAAACGTTGACTCCGCGTCCGAAACTGTATTCGTAAAGCGACAAGCCCTTGCCGCTTATCCATTCGGGAGCCTGCTCGGAACGCTTGTTTCCTTCTTCGTAAAACGAGAGCGAATTCCCGCTCGGTCCGAATTTAATCATAGGAGCCTCCTTTTCCGTTCGTGAGCTTTTATAATTATTCGTTGGATTTATAATTACTTACTCGTAATTATCCGTAAGTCCTGTGATTACCTATCCGATAACTGCTCGCCCGATTTATAATCACTTGTCTTGGTTATAATTATTCGGCTTATCGGGTTTATAAGTATTCGTAAGTCCTGTAATTACTTGTCGGGTTTATAATTACTTATCCGACTTATAAGTATTCGGCGGATTTTACGGCTGCCCGTCGGTTACGCTCTTTACGTCGAGCCTGATACGGGCTTTGAGTTCCTCGACCGAATCGAATTTCATTACGTCGCGTATCCTCCGAGTCAAACCGAGATAAAGCCGCTTTCCGTAAAGATTCCCGTCAAAATCGGGCAGAAACGCCTCTATCCGAAGCTCGTCACTCCCGAGAGTAGGCCTTATACCTATATGGACCGCAGCTTTGAACCGCCGTCCTCCGATTTCCGTTTCAGCCGCGTATACTCCTTCCTTCGGAAGAAACTTTCCCGCAGGAACGGACAGATTAGCCGTGGGAAATCCGAAGGTCTTACCCAGACCGTCGCCTTTTATTACGTCCGAACCGATTATATACGGACGACCGAGAAATTCGTCCGCCTTCTCTATATCGCCCGCGGCAAGAGCCTTCCTTATCGCGGAACTGCTGACCTTTTCGCCTCCTATGAATACGTCGCCCACGACCTCGAAAGCCACGCCCTTTTCCTTCGCCATATCCTTAAGAGCGGTCGCGTCGGTTTCTCCGCGCACTCCGCAGGTGTAGTCCCGCCCGCAGACGACTCCGACTACGCCCGTCTTTATCAGCCCGTCAAAAAACACCGCGCCCGAAGTCTTCATCAGCCTTTCGTCGAATTCAGCCGCGATAACGGTCTTTATTCCCGTCTTTTCAAGCTCGCGGAGCCTTTCGTCAAAGGTCAGCACGGGCTTCTTTCCGTTCCCCAGAAGAGCGAACGGATCGTTTCCGAACGTGAAAAGCGCGGGCGTCGCGTCGGTTTCGGCAGCCTGCCTCACGGCTTCCGCAAGAAGTGCTCCGTGCCCCGTATGTATACAGTCGAAAAATCCCAGAGCCGCGCACAACCTTGTCTTCCCTTCGCTTCCGTAGGGGATTATATCGATTCCGTGTGAATCCATTTTTAACCGCCTTATCCGTCAAGTCTCGCCGCAAAAACGAGCTTCCCTTCCTTGCGCTCGGCAAGACCTATAAGCCCGTCCCGCGAATATACCGTGAAAAACCCGCCTTCGAATTCTTCGCTTATCGGCAGACTTATTCCGTTAAGAAGACGCTTTTCGTTCTTTTCGGGAACGTCGAAACGTTTAAGCCCGCCAAGCACGAATTCCGCCGGAAGCACCGCAGCTCCGAAATCGTCGCGGATTTCTTCGAGCGAAAGAGCGTCCTCTATCGCAAAAACGCCCGAATAAAGCCGTATCAGCGTACTCATATAGCCGACCGTCCCCAGACGAGCCGCCAAATCGCGAACAAGACTCCTTATATACGTGCCGCCGCCGCAGGTTATGTCGAATTCAAACGAACTTTCGTCAACCCGCCTTTTCAATTCAAACGAAAAGACCTCGACCTCCCTCGGACTTATTTCGACGGGAATATCGTTCCTCGCAAGTTTATAGGCGCGCACGCCGTTTACGTTTATCGCCGAATACGCCGGCGGAATCTGACTTATCCGTCCCGTAAGCTCCGGCAGAACGGCTCTTATTTCTCCTTCGTCGGGAACGCATCCGCGACCGAGTATCGCTCCGTAGGCGTCGAGAGTGTCCGTCGTTACTCCGAAGGAAAAGACCGCGCGGTACTTTTTCTTCTTCCGAGTCAGAAAGTCGAAAAGTCGGTTTGCCTTCCCGAGAGCTATCGGCAGAACCCCGGCCGCGCCCGGATCAAGAGTCCCCGTATGTCCGGTCTTCTCTCCGCCGCTCCATCTTCTTATCCTCGAAACCACGTCGCTCGACGTAAGCCCCGAAGGCTTGTTGCAATTTATGAAACCTATCATTCTCTTCTCCGCGGTCATCTCCCGAATCCGAGTTCGATATCGAACGCCCGTAATATGCGGTCGATTACGTCCTCGTAAAAGCCGCATATCGTACAGCCCGCCGCGACTTTGTGTCCGCCTCCGCCGAAAAACCTGCAGACCGCGCACACGTCCGTACCGTCCTTTCCGCGCATACCTATCTTGAAGGTGTTTTTCGAGCTTTCGGAAATACATACCGCCGCTTTTATTCCATCGATGTCGAGAATATTGTCCGCAAATCCGTCCGTATCCGCAAAAACCGCGCCCTCTTCCTCAAGGTCGCGCTCCCTCACCGTCATAACGGCTATTTTTCCGCCCGAATAGAGCCTTATTCCGTTCAAAGCCCTTCCGAGAAGCTTTATCCTCCTGTACGAGGTGTTCCTCCTGAGTCGGAAATTTATGAAATTGATGTCGACTCGCCCTATAAGCTCCGCTGCCGTCGTAAGCACGGCTTTATCGGTATTGGTGTTGGTGAAGGCGTTGGTGTCGGTGACTATCCCCGACATTATCGCCGAGGCTATGTTGTCCGTAATCTCCGCGCCGAGAGCCTTTATTATGTCGTAGGTCATCTGCGCCGCACTCGCCCGGTTTTCCACCCAGTTTACGGCGGCGAAATTGTCGTTGGTCAGATAGTGGTGGTCTACGTTGAAGTTGTTTTTGCAGCGGAAAAAGACGCCCCCGAGTTCTCCGAGCCGCAACCTGTCGCCGCAGTCCAGAGCTATATGAAGGTCGTACTTTCCCCGGAATTCCGTGGAGATATTTTCATAGCCCGAAAGGAAGGACAACCTCCCCATAAGAGTCGTGTCGCAATATATATCCGCTTCCTTTCCCGACGAAATCAGAGCCTCACGCAATGCTATGCCCGAACCCAAAGTATCCGGATCGGGACGGGTATGACAGAAAATCGCGACTCTTTCCGCCTTCCTTAAAGCTTCGACCGTCTTTTCAAAAGCCGTCATCGTTCTTCCTCTTCTGTCGGCTCGCCCGAAGAGCTTTTCTCCCTGCCCATAACGCTGTCTATGAGCCTGTCTATCTTTTCGCTGTATTCCATCGTGTCGTCGCGGAGAAATCTTATCTGCGGAACCGTTCTTATTCTCATTCCGCGCGAAAGCTCGCTCCTTACGAAACCAGCGCTGCTCTCTATCGCCGCAAAAGTTTCTTCGGCTTTCCTCTTGTCCGCAGAAAACACGCTTATATATACCTTCGCAAGCGTAAGCTCTTTATCCGTATCGACCTTCGTTACCGAAAACATCTCGGTCAGACGAGGATCTTTTACTTTATTTTTAAGAATCCCGTAGATGTTCCTTTGGAATTCCGCATTCAGTTTTTCAGTTCTGGGGGTACTCATCTTTCCTCCGTATACTCTCCCTTCAATAGCCGTCTGCCCTGCCTCCCGTCAAGAAAGCAGGGCAGTCAAGCCTTATTTTTCTTTGATTTCTTCTATTACGTAGTTCTCGAAAACGTCGCCGACCTTGATGTCGTTGTAGTTGACGAGCGAGATTCCGCATTCGTAACCCTGAGCGACCTCCTTTACGTCGTCCTTGAAACGCTTCAGAGCGGACATTTCGCAGTCCGTAACCACGACGTTGTCCCGATATACGCGGACTTTGCTGCCGCGGGATATCTTTCCGCCCGTAACGTAGCAGCCCGCAACCGTGCCTACGCCGGAAATCCTGAAGACCTCCCTCACTTCTGCCGTGCCGAGTATCGTTTCCTTGTACTTGGGCGCAAGCATTCCTCTCATCGCGGCGGTTACGTCGTCCACTGCGTCGTAGATGATCCTGTATATCCTGATATCCACGCCCTCTCTTTCCGCGGCGGCTTTCGCGTTGCTGTCGGCCCTTACGTTGAAGCCGATGATAATGGCGTTACTTGCCTTGGCGAGCATTACGTCGGACTCGGTAATCGCGCCGACGCCTCCGTGAATGGGCGAAACCTTTACCTCGTCGTTGGAGACCTTTATAAGCGAGGACTTCAACGCCTCCAGACTTCCCTGAACGTCCGTCTTTATGATAAGATTGAGGTTCTTCATATTCTCTTCGCTTATCTTCGAATAAAGGTCGTCGAGAGATACCGTAGCGGAAACGTTCGTTCTCGCAAGCTTTTCCTTGTCTTTTCTCTCGCTGGCAACCTGCTTGCCGAGCTTTTCGTCAACCGAGAACATAACGTCGCCCGCATTCGGCACCGCGGAAAATCCGAGAACCTCTACCGGCATGGACGGACCGGCTTCCTTTACGCCCCTGCCCTTTTCGTCGAACATAGCCTTGACCTTTCCGTCGGCGGTACCCGCGATTATATAGTCGCCCACCCGAAGAGTTCCGTTCTGGACGAGAGCCGTCGCGACCGGACCTCTGTTCTTGTCGAGCTTGGCTTCGATAATCGTTCCGCTCGCGCGCTTGGCGGGATTGGCTTTAAGCTCCCTGACTTCGGCGACGATAAGAATCGCTTCGAGAAGCTCCTTTATGCCCGCTCCCGTCTTGGCGGAAACGTTTACCATTATGTTGTCGCCGCCCCATTCCTCGGGAACGATTCCGTATTCCGTGAGCTGAGTCTTGACTACGTCGGGATTTGCCGTAGGCTTATCCGTCTTATTTATAGCGACGACGATAGGCACCCCCGCAGCCTTGGCGTGATTTATCGCTTCGACCGTCTGCGGCATTACTCCGTCGTCGGCAGCCACTACTATGACCGCTATATCCGTAACCTGCGCTCCCCTCGCACGCATAGCCGTGAAGGCTTCGTGACCGGGAGTATCGATGAACGTGATGGGTTCGCCGTTTATAACGACCTGATACGCGCCGATAGCCTGAGTTATTCCGCCGGCTTCGCCCTTGGTTACGTTGGTGTTCCTTATCGCGTCGAGAAGAGAGGTCTTTCCGTGGTCTACATGTCCCATAACCGTAACTATGGGCGCGCGCTTTTCGGTGTCGGGAAGATTGTCTTCGTCCGACTTGACGCCCGCGTTGAGCGTATCCTCCGCCGATTGTTCCAGCTTGAGCGTCAAAGTTACGCCGAAAAGACTCGATACGTATTCCGCGACGGTAAAGTCTATCTTGTCGTTGATGGTCTTGATTATTCCTTCGGCAAAAAGCTTCTTTATTATCTCCGCGACCGATACGCCTATCTTTTCGCTCAGATCCTTTATGACTATCTCTTCGGTATTCACTACCGCGTGATCGATTTTCTTGAT
Source organism: uncultured Eubacteriales bacterium (assembly GCA_900544545.1). GTDB lineage: Bacteria > Bacillota > Clostridia > Christensenellales > CAG-314 > UMGS692. Next base: position 6,963 of record UQVY01000014.1, on the reverse strand, counting down.
AATCGGCTCGAACTTGGTTTCCGCCTTCTTGGGACGCGGACGACGGACTACGTCTCTGTCGTAATCTTCGTAAGACCGGACGAGCATATTGTGCTTGGATTTCGGACTACTCTTCTTTTCCTCCGTACGCTCCTGAGTCTTACCCGTGAAATTCCTCTGCTTCTGCGCGGGCGCGGGCATAAAGTCTGCCCTCGGCGCGCCTCCTCTCGGAGCGGAAGGTCTTGAAGTCCTCTGAGCGTCGTCCTTGTCTTTTCCGAATCCGCCCTTGAACGAATCGGAAGGCTTGGGTTGTCCGGGACGGGACGGTCTGTCCGCAGCGCCCTGACGAGCGGCTCCCGCAGGCTTCTGTCCCCTGCCCTGAGGCTTGCTTTCCCTCGGAGCCTTGGGAATCTCGGTAAGAAAACGCCTTACCTTGACTACGCCCTTGTCGTCGGTATATACTCTCGTGGTTTCGTTGGGATTGGTACTCTTCACGACGACCGGCTCCTGAGCCTTGGGCTTCTCTACGGTCTGAGCCTTGTCGGAAACCTGAGATTTCTCCGCGGTCTGAGGCTTTTCCGCAGAATTGTCGCGAGCCTGAGCCTTCTCGGCAGCCTGAACCTTATCGGAAGTCCGGGATTTATCCGCAGACTGAGATTTATCGGAAGCCTGAGCTTTCTCGGCAGACTTGTCGCGGGACTTTTCGGAAGATCTCTTATCCTTCGCAGCCTTGGGCTTATCCGGAGAAGCGTCCTTTTCGGGCGCGGATCCGACCGGGCCCTCGGCAGACTTTCCGCCCGCGCGGGCAGCGTCCGCAGCCTTTTCGGTTTTCTCTTCCTCGGCGCGCTTCAGCTCGGCGGCTCTTTCAGCCTCCTCGGCTTCCAGCCTCGCTCTCTCTTCGGCAGCCGCAGCCGCAGCCGTTTCCGCACTGAGCCTCTCGGCAGCCATCTCTTCGTGTTTTACACCGATTGCTTCGTGAATCCCCTTCACGCGCTTTTTCGCATCCTGAATCTTCACCCGAATAGCCGTTGCCGTCTTATAGGTGTTGGAACGCATGGTCCTCAGATTTCCCATCTGTCCCTGAGCGGAACCGCTCTCCTTATTCTTTACTGTCAATCGGTTGTACCTCCGTATATTGTTTGAAATCCCCGAAGGGATCCTTTTTCGTTTCCCTGATAACCGAACCGCCCAGACCTTTGTCCGTTACGGTCAAAACCTTTACGTCGCTCTTTCCCGTTATCCGCGCGAGATTTTCCGCCGCCGTAACGTATAGCGGAACGCCCTTCTCTTCGCAGTACCGCGCAGTCTTTTTCCGCGCGCTCTCTCCGAGATCGTCCGCTATTATCACTACCTTCGGATGAAATCTCCCGCCCGCAAGAAGCTTGTCGCAGCCGAATATCACGCTGCCCTTCCTTATCGCAAAGCCTATGTAAGCCGCCGTCTTTCCCTTCATCGATTACTCTTTCCGTTAAGGAACCTATATTTCCTTCTCCTTTTCTTTAAGCAGCGCGGAAAGCCTTTCCGAAAATTCCTCCGAGCATTCGCATTTCAGAATCTTCCCGAGAAGCTTCCTGTTTCCGCACTTTTTAACGCACTCCGGCGAAGCGCAGACGTACGCGCCCCTTCCTCCGGATTTTCCGCCCGCGTCTACCTCCGCGCCCGACGAGCCGAAAACTATCCGGACGAGCGACGACTTGGGCTGCATCTTCCTGCATAAAACGCACATACGCTCCGGAACTTTCTTCGCGCGTTCCATTACCTTATATCTTCGGAGCCGCTTTCATAGGCTTCTCCGTCTTCGTCGCGATTAACCGGCTCGATAAGCCCCGAACGAATCGCCGCGGACATCGACTTTACGTCGATCTTCCAGCCCGTAAGCCTTGCCGCAAGACGGGCGTTCTGTCCTTCCTTTCCTATCGCAAGACTGAGCTTTTCGTCCGATACGATGACCTTGGATTCCCTCGTTTCTTCGTTGGCCTGAACCATAAGAACCTTAGCCGGCGACAATGCGCGGGCTATATAATCGAGAATATCGTCGCTGTACGCGATTATATCAACCTTCTCGCCGCCGATTTCGTTTACGATGGCGTTGACTCGCGTTCCTCTGTTGCCTACGCACGCGCCCACCGCGTCTATGTCCGGATCGTTCGACCAGACCGCAATCTTCGTTCTGTATCCCGGCTCCCTCACTATGTTCTTTATCTCGACTATGCCCGCTCTTATTTCCGGAACTTCCTGCTCGAAAAGCTTACGGATAAAGCCTACGTGCGTCCTCGAAAGAATAATGCTCACGCCTCTCGGACTTTCTCTCACGCACTTGATGTAGACCCTTATCCTGTCGCCGATTCTGTAATGCTCCAGAGGATTCTGGTCGGGCTGACGCAGCATTCCTTCCTGATCGATTCCTATTTCTACGTAAATCGTACCGTCCTCGGCGTTTATACGGCCGACGGTACCGAGAATAAGTTCGTTTTCGCGGTCGCTGTACTTGGCGTAGGTTACGTTCCTCTCGGCTTCTCTTATCGCCTGAGTAACTATCTGCTTGGCTGCCTGAGCCGCAATCCTTCCGAAATTCCTCGGAACGATTTCGACCTTATACTTATCGCCGACGTTATAGGTCTTCTTTTCCAGACGGGCGTCCTTTAAAGAAATCTCTTTTTCGGGATCCTCGACGGTCCTGACGACGGTCTTGTACGGGTATATCTTGTCGCCTACGCAGCAATCGGGATTCTCAATCCTCGCTTCCTCGAGAGAAATCTCCTTGCCCGCGTCTTCGACCTCTTCCACTACCGTCTTGTAAGAATATATCGCAATTCTGCTTTCGTCCGGATCGACCTTGACTTCCACGTTGGCGGCTTCGCCGAAATTCTTCTTGTACGCCGAAGTGAGCGCGGTTTCCAAAGCCGAAAGAATGAATTCCTTGTCTATACCCTTTTCCTTTTCAAGGTCGCCGAGCGCAGCGAAAAAATCTTTATTGATCATTGTATCTGTGCCTCCGAAAGATGCTAAAATCTGATGAGAGGTTCGACGTGCGCTACCTTCGCCCGCTCGAAACTCATCTCTTCCTTCCCAGTATCGACGGTGAACGTCCTTTCGTCGAATCTTCTGAGATAGCCTTCGTATTTCTTTTTGCCGTTTTCGTCCTTCGCGAATAACTTCACGATTATTTCCTTATCGAGATTCTTCCTGAAATCTCTGTCCGTTTTAAGCGGCCAATCTATCCCCACGGAGGACACGTTAAGCGTATACGGCGCGTCGTCCGTCGGATCGAGAACGTCAAGCGGCTCATCGATCGCGCGGTGAAGCCTCTCGCAGTCGTCAATCGATACTCCCCCTTCCTTGTCGATGAAAATCGTAAGATTCATTCCGTCGAATTTCTTCGCGTACTCGACTTCGATAAGCTCGAGCCCGAAGCTCTCCGCATAGGGTTTTACAAGTTCAAATACTTCCGTTTCAACTCTGTTTGCCACTTTATCCGCTCCTCGGAAAATAAAAAGCTCTATACACAAATTTAGAGCGGAACCTGAATCCCACTCTAAAATAAACTGTATATCTTAGTGTATTGATTATACCACATCGAATTTCATTTATCAAGCGTTTTTAAGCGGTTTTTACGGTTTTTTGCGTTTTTTGCCGAGAAAATCCGCCGCCGCCGATAAATTTCCGGCTCCATCGTCAGAACCGAAGCTTCTTTCCGAGCTTTTTTACACAATGTTTCATCTCTTTTATCGCGAATCTTGCGTCGCGCTTTCCCTCGTCCATCACTTTCTGCGCCTTGGGGCAGTTGTCGACGACGAGCATTCCTACGACCGCGCCGAGAGCAAGTCCCGCCAAAAACTGAATTTTCATATTTTCCTCCTTTGCGGATAACCGCTTGTTGCTATTTTGCGCACATTTCGTTCAATAATCCTTCCAAATTTTCACAAAACTTTTTCAATTATCGTCTTTAGCGTGAAAACCGAGATTGATTTTCACTTTTTCGAAAAGAAAACGGCGTATAATTATTCCCGAAAAGCTCATACTCGCTTAAAGAAGATATTTCAATACGGAGGAAAAATGAAAAATTCACAGAATAATCACGAATATTACTCAATGGCCGAAACCTGCCGAAACCGATGGTTCGATTATTGGGCGGAGGAGCCGCAGAACGAGGACTATCACCTTTCGGTGACGACGCCGCGCGGCACGGACAAGAAGCGTCGCGGGAAAAAATATTAAGAGGTGAGAAATGAACGAATTTAATTTTAAAGAGCCGTGCGCGTTTTTGGGGCTGTCGTACAGACTATTCCCGGAAGAAAATTTTTCGGGAGGAACTGACGAACGTAAACGCGAAAATAATTGTAGCGAATGTAATTTTACAGGCTCGGACGAAAATAATGAGAAAAGCGAAAAAAGCTTTTATTACGGCGAAAATCGGATAAACGAGGAAAGCCGGAATTGCTCCGAAAAAGAAAAAAGAGCGGAAGAATTTAACGAAAACGATCGGAACGACGAGGAAAACGACGGGGAAAAATTCAACCGCGAAAAACCGCTCGACGAACGGGAAATCCGCAAAAATCGAACCTGGCACGAGGCTCTGAAACGGTCGCCAGACTGCGGAAACACGGTTTCGGTGCTGAATTGTCTCGTGAAAAACGTCGGAATGGCTTACGATTGCATCAATGCGGTCCTTCCGTTCGTGAAAAATGAGCGTTTTGCGAACCTTATTGAAAATCAAGAGAAAAAATATGGCGAATTTCTGATGAGAGGAAGAACTATCGCGGAGGACCTCAACGTCGAACTCGAACCGAGCGGAAAGCTCTCGCAGAGTTGGGCGAATCTTATGATAAAAATGAAGTTAATGATGAACTCTTGCACTTCACGAATCGCGGAAATGATGATTCAGGGGACGACTATGGGCGTCATCGATATGGGACGGCTCCTTCGCCATACGCCCGACGTCCTTCCGAAAACCCTCGACCTCGCACGCGAAATTATGGAATTTGAAGAGGATAAGATAGAAATTCTTAAATATTATCTGTGAAAAGTTAATAGTTTGTGAAAAAAGTTTTCGTCATCTTTTGCGAACGGCGCGCATACTATGGAGTATGGATATCACCTTCGCCGAACTCAGAACGAAAAGCGTTATCAACACGCAGGACGGAAAATGCCTCGGAAAGCCCTGCGACCTCGTTATTGCCCTCAAGGACGCCTGCGTCATCGGCCTTGTCGTCCCGGGCGAACGAAAATTCTGGAAAACAGCCGAGGACGTTTTTATTCCTTGGGAAAAAATCGTCAAAATCGGAGACGACGTGATTCTCGTGAGTATGCCCGACGCAATTTGCAGCTGATTTTTGCATTGTTTTTTCTCCTTCATTACGGAAAAAGCCCCGACTTTACAGCCGAGGCTTTTTCGTTTTACGGGTAAATCCCGAGATTATCGGTATTATTTACCATTGATTGCCTTTTCGATAGCGGCGATAGTTGCGTCGTAAGCAACCTGAAGAGCTGCGGTACCTTCCGCTGCGTCGATGTTAGCCTTACCCTGTTCGAGAAGGGACTGAACGAGCGCCCAAGTTTCCGCGGTGTAATCTTTCTGATTGAGAGAATCGACGTAATTCTGAAGGTTCTGTTTGTATTCAGCCTTCTTTCCGTTCGCTATCTCTCTATCCTTTTCCTTGTTGTTGACGGCGTCAAGGAGAGCTTTTGCTTCCGCGAGAACGTCGTCAGCGGTCTTTTCGGAACCTTCTTCCGCTACGAAAGTTCTGAGCATTTCGACACCCTTTGCAAGAGCGACTTTGAGTTCCTCCTGCTGAGCCGCGAAATAATCGTTCTTATCGATAGCTTCGTAGTATTCCTTGAGAGCGTTGATCTGAGCGAGAGTTTCGACGACTTCGACAGCCTTCATACCTTCGACCGCGTCGCCGTAAGCCTTAGCAACCGCTCTGGTTCCTTCGGCAAGCCGAATGCCTTCGATACCGGTAGTATAGATATTGGTGAGAGTCTTCCAGTTTTCTTCGGTGTAATCGAGTTCGTTCAGAGATTCGTAGTAATTTCTGAGTTCTCTGATAGCTCCGTCTTTCTGAAGATTACCTGCTTCGATATCTTCTTCCTTGGTCATAACCTTATCCATAGCTTCCTTAGCCTGCTTGACGATGGTTTCGGGAGTAGGAGCTCCGCCTTCGTAAGCGCGGATATTGGCTACGGCTTCGAGATAGATCTTAGCGATTTCGAGATAATCTTCTTCGAAATAATCTTCTTCGTTATAAGCTTCGAATGCGGCTACGAGTTCGTCGATAGCGTCGGTGTATTCGATCTGAGGAACGGCTTTGATTGCTTCGATAGCTTCTGCCTTTGCAGCGGCTACGGCTCTCGTTCCCTGAGCGGCGTTGATTGCGGCTACGCCCGCTTCGTAGATATCAATAATCTTCTGAAGATTTTCGTCGGTATAATAAAGAACTTCGATTCCTTCGTAAACGACGGTGAGTTCTCTTATCGCGCCTGCTTTAGCGGCGTCGCCGGCTTCGATATCCTCGGCCTTGGTCATAACCTTTTCCATAGCGGCGATTGCCTGATCCGCGATAGTATCGGGATTGGGAGCGCCCTCGGTATAGGAACGGATAGCTTCGATGGCGCTATTGTAAATCTTATTGATTTCCGCAAGGTCTTCAGCCCAGTATTCGTTTTCCATAAGAGCTTCGTAAGCGGCGATAAGTCTGTCGAGAGCGTCTCCGGAATCGAGTCTTTCGACGGCAGCCATAGCGTCCATAGCGGCTTTCTTCGCAGCGGCAACCGCTCTCGTTCCTTCCGCAGCGTTGATTGCTTCTACGCCCTTATTGTATTCGGATTCGAGTTCAGCCCATTTTTCTTCGGAATAATAAATCTCTTCGAACTTTTCGTAATAAGCTCTGAGATCTCTTACGGCACCTGCTTTAGCGGCTTCGCCCATCGCGATGTCTTCTTCCTTGGTCATAACTTTTCCCATAGCTTCGACAGCCTGATTGA
>UQVY01000013.1 GCA_900544545.1 uncultured Eubacteriales bacterium | reverse complement strand
CTGGCGGTCTATCTCTTGTTTTCGGTTGCTTGCTTCCTTACCGTACATGAGCATTATCTTCCGTCGTATATCTCGTTCGCGTGGTTACGATATAAGTCATATTCGGCATTTGCGTCGTAAGCCCTATCTTATTCATATAGGACGGTCCGGACTCGTATCCGATTACCTCGTCGCCGTTTACAAGATATGTTCTTTTAATAAGCTCGGTCGTGTCGATTCCCGCAACGCCGAAAGGCGTATGCACCGTTTTGTAGTAAACACCTTTTTGGTAACGCACAAAGTCGGGGTTACGCTTTTCAAAGCGTTGCAAAGTCATATTAAGCGTTGCTTTATCCGTGTCGGGTAACTTTGTTTTTACATACTCGTAAATCTCGTTCGTATACAATGGAACTCTTAATTCCGCTTTCCGAACAAATTCGTCGATACATTGCATAACAGTCATTGTTGCGCACCTCCTTATGATATTTTATGTGTGCAATATTCTTTTTATTTGCACTATAATAATATCACAAATTAAGTGTGTTGTCAAGCCGATTTCTCGCCCTGAAATTGAATTTTTTGTAAAACCTTGTCTTTTTACCCCGCAATCAATGCCGCAATATCTTTTACAAGATACGGACAAGCAACGAGAATGGCAAAGATTACGACAAGTCCTATGACGTAATTTTTAATCATTTTTCTCGCCTTTTCTTTATCTTCGTTCTTCTGCGCAATCGCAAAGAATACGCCCATCACGATACTCCATACGCCTGCGGTCCTTGGTGTCGATGACGGAAGCGAGATACTCGCCGGTCTTTTCCACGGTGATGACGCCCATCTGAGGCGCATTCTCCTTGGTCACGACAACCACGGTCACGGCGTTTTCCTCTGTGGAGTTTTCCTCGGTGATGTCGAAATACACCGGATTGCTGTTGAGCACGTATCCATAGGGAGCCGATACCTCGACCAGCGAATAGCCCTTGCCGTATTCCAGCTTCTCGGGCGTGATCAGCATGCCGTCGCCGTCCGTGTAGAAGGTGTCGATGGTAGTGACCGTGGGATAGGTGAAGGCCATCTGAATCTGATTGCCGGAGGGATCATAGATGTGGAAGCCGATGCCGGAACACGGGATGGTGTTGCCGGTCGTGCTGTCGATCTTGACCACCTTCACATAGGAATAGAAGTTGGCGTTGTTGATTAGATAACGATAGGTTTCACCGTTCTCGCTGACGAACACGTCGAAGGGTTTGAGCAGTTCGCGGCCTTCCCAGCCCTTGACCTGCTGGACGGTATATCTGCCGTAGGGCAGATCCTTCGTCTGAGCAAATCCGTTCTCGTCGCAGATCAGATAATCGCGCTCGGAGTCCTTTGCGTTGTCATAGGAGCCTGCGCTCTTGAGATAGACGGCGAACTCTGCGCCAACCTCGGGAGTCTCGATCTGCGTCTGGCCGTCATCGGTGTGCTTGATGATGGCGATATTGCCTTTCTTGACCTGCTCGAACTGCGTCATTGCTTCGCTGTTGTACTCTGCGGTGTAGTTCTTGGGGCTGACGCCGATCTGCTCGTTGCCGGGGGTAACGAGGTATCCCTCGCTGCTGTCCATCTCCTTGATCGACAAATCGGTGTCACAGACATAATACTTTGTAGTGAACTTGCCATCCGCGTCGGTGACGTAGGTGTCGATCAGTTCATCGCCCTTGTAAATGCCGTACTTGGCGCCAGCCAGATTTGCGTCGCCCTGGGCAGAACCGGTTTCCACGTCCTGCTTGGTAACGGTCAGATTCCATTTCTTGAGCACGTTATCAAAGCTCTTGTTGGTCACCTTGTTCCATTCGATGGCAGCGGTCTGATTGTCGGGGACAACGTAGCGGATCGGAGTATCAACTTCCTCCAGGGTATAGCCGGTGCCGATCAGAATGTCGTTGAAGGACGCAACACCGCTGGCATCGGTCACGGCGTACTCATCCACGGGGATGCCACTGTAGGAGGTGCCATACAGATGGAACTTCAGACCTTCGTTGGGCCCATCCTCTGCGGTCTTGGTAACCTTGAGATCGCCGCGCTTGAGTTCGTTGTCGAAGCTCTTGCTTGTGACCTTATTCCACTCAATTGCCGCCGTCTGATTGTCGGGGACGATATAACGGTCGGGAGTGCCGACTTCCTCGAGGGTATAGCCGGTGCCGATCAGTACGTCATCAAAGACAGCCACACCGCTGGCGTTGGTGACGGCATATTCATCAACAGGCAGTCCACAGTAGGAAGTGCCGTACAGATGGAATTTCACGCCCTCGACCAACCCGTCTTCGGCGGTCTTGGTGACTTTGAGATCACCGCGGCGCAGGGTGTTGTTGAAGGTTACGGTAGAGGTCTTGCCGCTGACGATGGTGACGGTCTGAGCCGCCTGCGTCTCGTACTTGTCATCGGGAAGCTCCGTCACGGTGTAGGTGCCGGGGAGCAGGTCGAGATCGACAGTGCCGTTCTTGCCGGTCGTAACCGTCTCATTGACGCCGTTGCCGGTGATCGTAAACTTGATGCCCTCGACCTTGCCGTCCTCGCTGGTTTTCACAATGTGGCCGACGCCCTTGGTTTCCGTGTTCAGCTTGAAATAGAAATACACGGGATCTTCCGCGCCGGAAGCCATCGTCTGCTTGCCGGGGCAGCCCCAAATGAGCATCTTGCCCATGCCGAGGTTGGTTTTCTTCTGTGCGGAGATCGTCACTGCGTTGGAAATCATGTTCTTGCTGGTGAACGTATACTGATTTCCACTGCGGATGACGGTAATGCCGCTGGTAGAGAAATTGATATCGGCGAGAGTGTTGTTGGTGTCCGTCAGCGTAATGCTGTAGTTGTCATTCGCCTGATCGTACTTCATCGTGTAGGTCTGCGCATTGCTCTGATTGCGGGAGGAGAAGCTCGGCACAACATAGTGCTTGGACATCTGCTTCAAGATCCAGTTGTAGCATTTCTCGGCAGGTCTGCCCTTGATGGTATGATTGTACATGTCCGCATCGATGCCGTTGTTGGAAGCAATGGAGGTCGGGCTGGTACGGAGTTGCTGCTGATACTCCCAAATGATGCACTGCGTTGCAAACGCAAAATCATCATTGTTCGTTCCTGCAACGGGGGTTGTCATGCCCTCGTGATAACCGTACATCAGCGCCATCATGATTCCGAACTGTGCGGTAACGGGAAGGTTCTGAAAATACTTGCTGTTTTTTCCGCTGGTGGAATTGTAGGTGTCGCTGTAATCGTAGGATACGCCGCCCTCAATACAGTAAACATGATGCTGATTGCCGGAGCTGTCGATCATCATATACTTGTACTTGGCGTTGCCGGAGCTGTAGGTTTTCACATAGAAGCTGCCGTCATCGTTATAGAAGATGGCAGTGGTGGTCGGCTTACTGTAGAAGTAGTCGCCGTCAGAGCCGAGATACTTATCTCCGTAGGTGGAGGTGCATTTCGTGCCTTCCTCGACAGACCATGCGAATGCGGTCGTAGGGAGCATCGCAGCGATCATGAGGACGGCCAGAAGTGCCGAAAGCAGTCTCGTGCTCTTGGATTTGAGAATAGCATTCATCTCGATAGTCATCCTTTCATTTTGATAAAGAAAAAGCCCTCCGCTTTTCAGCAGAGGACTTCGTCCCGTATTTGGTTGTCGTTATGCGAATACGAAGTAGATGGCGTATGATCCGCCGCCTCGTGATTCGCAGCAGATGTTGAACTCTGTGTTCTCGTCCATACCGTAGGCGCTGAGATTGGCGACCGTGTGGAATCGGATATACTGTTCCAGTGCCGACCTTAGTGAGCTGCCCTGATTGGATTTCGATGCCGTCACCGGATTCCACCATGTGGCGTTCTGCGAAGTCAGCGAGGTGTTCAGCGCATAGCCCATGCTCTGACCGATGGCGATACAGTCCGCTTGGATCGCATTGATATCGAACTCATAATCGTATGCGGTCTTTGGCTGCGTTTCCACAGGAGGCTCTGTTTCGACGGGCGCAGGAGGCTCAGTCGGTGCGGGAGGCTCCGTTGGAGCTGGCGGTTCGGTCGGCGCGGGCTCTGTCGGTGCAGGCGGAGCAGGTGGCTCCGTTGGCTTGGGTTGCTCCGGTTCCGTCGGCTGGCTCGGAGCATCCTGCTTCGGAGTTTCTGCGGATTCAGTCTGCCTGGGCGGTTCTGTCTGCTTCGGTGGTTCCAATTCTCTTGGGGGATCGGCTTCCGGTGCCTCACTTGTCTGCGGTGCTTCCGTTGAAGCTGGCTGGGCAGGCATTTCTTTTTCTGCCGTTTCCGCAGTCAGAGTCACGGCCTGCGTATCCGCAGAAGGCTCTGTTACGGCTTCCGTGTTGACTGTGACTTCAGCGTTATCGCGGAGCATCTGCGCAGTGTTGTCTGTGGCGCATCCCGTGAGTGAGATTAGGAGCGCACAGACGATTGCTGTGGTTAGGAGTTTTGTTTTCATAGTAGGATCACCTCTTAACCACAAGAATACGGATAGAACGCAGGAAGTCCAGCGAGAATCGGAAAAATTACCGAAATCTACATACTCTGCCCGAAGGCAGGCGCATCCTCGTCCTGCTCATCGAGATCCTCGCCCACGTCGAGATCCTCGTTCTCGGACTCAACCTCATCGAGCTTCTGTTCATAGGCTTCCAGCACCTTGCTGTTCAGCTCGGTGCGGGCATCGGCGGCGATAGGATGGAAGATGTCCGAATACTCGGTCTTGCCGTCCTTCTGGAAAGAGTTCTGCGGCATCTGCACGAACAGCCCCTTCTGCGAATCGATGACACGCAGACCGTGAATGGCAAAGGCGCCGCCGATGTTGACGCTGGCGATGGCCTTGACCTTCGAATTCTCATAGTCCACGAGGCGGTCGATCCGAGCCGAAATGTTCGGAGTGCTGCGCTTCTGCTGTCTCGCAGGAGCCTTGCTGGTGGTTTTCTTGGTTGCCATGATTGGTTCCTCCTTCTTTACATGGGGTAGATCATGAAGCCCATATCGGCTTCCACTTCTTCGGGACTGATGTCCTCCGGTTCAGCAAACCGAGCCATATATTTCGTCACCTCCTCGTCAGTGAGACTTCTGAATGATTCACCGGAATCGCCGCATACGAAGAAGGGGCCGGCCATGATGGATGAACCGTCGCCGATCCTGCGGTTTCCGTCCATGCCCCGGAGCTTCGATTCCTCGTTGCCCACGAGACAGGTTCCATCGTAGTTATCAATCGGCTCGATCAAGCCATCGCCAACCGCTTTCTGCTCTGCTTCAAGCGTATGGGCGACGTCGGAAATATAGGGAGCCTTATGCGGTTCGACATAGACGACGCGCATGAGGTTGTCCGGCTTTTGTGTCTGCGACTCGTCAAATGCAATGGGCTGGAACCCGATGCTGTCACAGAAAAAAGCACCGTTGTCGTTCACCACTACGTCTGAGACGGACAGCGAGTGACCACGGTGCAGAGGATGCCCTGCCGTATTGAATCTTTGGTAGATCTGTTCCAGGTCTGTCTCGTCAATTTCGGCGCTGAACACCTCGTCGTAAATGGAGGGATCAACGGCGGATGAGCATTGATACCTTTCCAGCAGATCCAGACCTTCGAACTTGGCACGGTTGACATCCCGCTTGGAGTTGATCTGATAAATCTTTGTTCTCATCTTACATGCCTCCCATCGTGATTCCTTCGGACTCATCCTCGTCGGGAGGTTCGAGCTCGGCGAGCTTCTCGGCTGCCCATGCGGGGATGCACTCATCCTTGATAACGCCAAGGAAGTCGCTTCGATTGAAGTTTGTGTTCTCTCCGTCCTTGAGAAACTTGCCGAAAACCTTTCGACCGGAGGCTGTCGGGCTGCAGCCGAAGCCGCTTTCGGCATAGAAGAGCTGGTAATCCGATACCTTATATTCGTTCTTCAGAACGGACGGCTTGAGGACCAGCAGCTTTCCGGCGTAGTCGTTGTCTTCGGAGCAGTGAGAGGAATCAAACAGGCCGAGCTTCTGCCACGCCTCCCGAGCCTGTTTGATAAAGAGATCCGTCAGTCCGGGATGAGATTCCACACAGAAGTGCCAGCGCACGTCATCGCTCGGGATGAAGAAGCCCTTTGCCCATTTCTTGTTCTCCTGAGAAAAGCGGCCGTCGTGAGCCTTCTCCTGCAGGGTGTTTGCAAGCACCCAATTCACACGGTCGAAGCCGTAACGGTCAATCACATCCCTGGTACCGTCCTCGAGGACATTGTCGTGATAATGATCGGCAATTGCTCGCTCGATTGCCCTGGCACAGTCACAGTTCTCGCGGTAGCTGTCTCGCCAATCCTGCACCTCGTTGTGGGCGATAGCATTCTGCAGCGACCAGCGGTAAAGGGGCTTATGATCTGCCATAGAGACCACTTCCTTGCACACGATCCCACTTCAGCTTGAGATGGGCAAAGGCTGCCTTCTGCTGCTCGTCGGAGAGGCTGTTGAGGAAGTCAAAGAGCGTGATGGTGTCTTCGGCTTCCTTTCTCTGCGGCTTTTCCGCTGCGCAGTTGTCGCAGATCTTCTCGAGCTTGACGATCACGGTTCTGCCGTCCGGCGCTTCCGTGAAGGACAACACGTCGTTGTAGGAGAATCCGACGCGCTGGCGGATCTCAAAGGGGATGGTAATGCGTCCACGCTTACCAAGGATTCGGAACATCTGGATCATAGTTATCGCACCTCGCTTCTTTCACAATTATTCTTACAGGGACAGGCTTCGCAGCCGCCAATGCAGTCGAGCAGGAGCATCGGACAATCCTGGCAGTTGCCGCTGCAGACGATCTCAATTTCCTCGGGAACAATCCGCTCCATCGTGATCTTTCCTTCCTCGACCGTAAACTGCAGGGGATCGCCGATCTCGATTCCGGCGTCCACAAGCGCCTCATACGGCACGGGAACCAGCGCAAAGAGGGGTTGGTTTTTCATCTGATTTTGCATGATATAATGCTCGGATAAAGAGTATTGTCTGTATTTCAGACGGGGCGCATATTGTCAGCCGAAAACGTATCACAGCGCAACTACCGTTTACGAATTACCCATAAACGCAAAAGATAAACGGTTATACGGTCATCCTACGGTAAAACCGCTGCCTATTATTCGCAATCTCGTGGAAAACAGTTCCAAATCGGGAGATCTCGTACTTGATCCCTTTATGGGCAGCGGAACGACGGCTGCGGCGTGCGTCGAAACAGACAGAAAATTTATAGGCTTTGAAATCAATAAAACTTACTGGGAAGCAAGTCGCAAGCGGCTTGCTTCCGTTTATAAGGAGAACTGAAACATGTCGAAACTGCTTATAAAAGGCAAATTATACAATCCTATCAAAATCGGCGATCACGGCGACTGGTATGAAAACGATAAAGACGCCTGTTGCGGTGATTGTGGACTTCGTTACGGACAACAGCATTTACCGCAATGCGACATAGAGCGTTGCCCTGCTTGCGGCGGACAACTTTTGTCCTGTGATTGCGGTCCCGTTTTCGACGTCGAAGACGACGTATCCGAAAAAGAACTCGAAATCTTACGCAAACAACAGGAAAAAGAACGAATCCGCGAACAATCGCTTATTTTCATCGATTTGAGCGGTGAAAACGGGAACGTTTTCTATGTTCTCGGCGTCGTAAAAAAAGAATTACAAAAGAAAGACAGACTTTCCGACTACGAAGAACTCTACGAACGCGTTAAAGCCTGCGACAATTATAAAGAGGCACTCGGCATTATCAACGAATACGTCGTGCTATACGACACGTCGCACAGATACCAACTTGAAATGTAAAGCGAGGTGTTTACGATACGAAAGACTTGTTTAATCATTGCCGTTATCTGTCTTATTTTATCGGTAACGGCTCTTATCTGCAACCTTATAACTCTGTCCGCTATCAACTCCGTAAAAGTCGAAACGTTTACGGAGTGCGATCACATGGGCAATACTGTCGTCTATACGACAAGCAACGGCAACACGGCAAAAATCACGTTCGGCAAAAGCGCGGTAAAAATAGAAAAATCTTACCGCTTTACAAAAAAAGAACGAATTGAAATTCTTTGTTTTATCCGCCGTCGCCTGTCAATGCAAGGAATAAAGATTTCATTGTCCGATATGTCGGGAGAATGGGCAGCGCATAACGTTGCGTATGCTTTCGGAGTTGAACGGGAACGGACGGCAGACGCCGACCTTGATTATTTCAAAGACAAAAGATTTTACGTTGCCGCTGTTACCGTTGCTTTCGGCTTTATGGGTTTTTAGGAGGACTATGATTTATTCAAACATACCGCAAGAACTGAAAACGCTTAAACAATGGTGCGTTTACCGAAGTTATTACGATAAAAACAAAAATAAGTATCAAAAAATAATCATCAGTCCCGTAACGAGCAAGTTTGCCAAAAGCAACGAGCCGGACACGTGGACAGACTTTGAAACGGCAAAAAGATACTGCGAAAGAAACCGTTACGGCGGTCTTGTTTTTGCTCTCGGCGAAGGCATAACGTTTATCGACCTTGACCACGCCGTAGATAAAGACACGGGCGCTGTTTTGACTACCGACGCGCAGGAATTGCTGCAAATTTTCTCTGACACCTATGCCGAAACATCATTAAGCGGCACGGGTATCCATATTCTTGTTCGCGGCACTCTGCCGGCCGACGCAATGAAGAAAAACGATAAGCGCGGAGTTGAAATGTATTCGAGATACCGTTTTATGTGTATGACGGGAAATCTATTGTCAGACACGACAAAAATTAAGGATTATTCGGACGTTCTCTTGAAGGTCAACGAGGAATACGTCGGGAAAAAGGCGGAAGCGATTATCGTTCGTCCCGATTGCACGCACACGGATTCCGAGTTGTTGGAAAAAATACGCGACAGCCGAATTGCCGAACGGTTTAACAAACTGTATAACGGAAACTTTGACGGCTCAGTAAGTCATAGTTCGGCGGACTTTGCCCTTTGTTCCATTCTTGCATGGTGGACGCAGGACACTTCGCAGATAGACCGCATATTTCGTTCTTCGGGACTGTATCGTTCCAAATGGGACACGAAACGCGGTTCGTCCACTTACGGACAAATAACGATAGAAAACGCCCTAAACGCCCTTAAATCGGCTTATACGTCACGTCAAAGGGTGGTTCGACTAACTACGGGAACGGAAATGTAAAGGAGGATAAAACAAGTGTTGAAAGTCGCTACGGTATGTTCCGGCATAGGTGCGCCCGAAAAGGCTCTTAAAATGCTCGGAATACCATACGAGTTGTCTTTTTTCAGCGAGATAGACATTCCGGCTATAAAAGCCTATTGCGCAATACATAAAGAATCGACGAATAAAAATTTCGGCAATCTCGAAAACATAAACCAAAAACCTATTCCGCAGGATCTTGATTTGCTTGTAGGCGGAACGCCGTGTCAGGATTTTTCCAACGCAGGACTCGGCAAGGGTGGCGAAGAAGGTTCCGGCACGCGTTCCAGCCTGATGTGGTATTACATAAAACTCATAGCACTTTCAAAGCCGAAAATCGTCGTTTGGGAAAACGTTGCCGCCGTTATTTCGATAAAACACATCCATACTTACAGGAAGTTTTGTCACACGCTTTCGGGACTCGGTTACAGACTGAACGCGGATATTCTCAACGCAAAATATTTTAACGTTCCGCAAAACCGTACAAGGCTTATTCTCGTTGCCGTTCGCAAGGATTTGAAAATCGATTTCGAATACCCGCACGGTTACGATTCGGGCGTCCGCATTAAAGATTTACTCGAACACAACGTAAATGACAAATATTACACAAAAACGCTCGACGACGTAGAACCATATAATCGTTATTTTTCGGACACGTTCAGAATTATGCCACTCGGAAAAATTAAAGGGGCGATATTTAAGCAATGCAACGAAGTTTTATGTATCGAAGGTATATTCGATTGCCTTACCACAAAACAAGGCAATTATATTTTGGACGAACATTCTTCGCGTGAAAAAAACATACGGCACCTTACGCCGCTCGAAGCCTTGCGTTTTATGGGCTTTGAAGATAAAGACTATTATAAAAGCAGGTATTATTATCGTAAAAATGAAAGTACAGGCAAGAAAGAACGTATTGTTTACGTTTCCGAAACGGATATTTACAGTCAGGCGGGAAACAGTATCGTCGTAACGGTGCTTATGGCTGTGTTTGGGCAGCTTTACGGCGTGGAATGGGAACATAAGGTATTTGGAAAGCGTTATAAAACGCCGTTTGAACTGCTTTGTGAACTACCCATGTTCGCCGTTTTGCGGGAGGATTGTAAAAATGACGAAACCTAAAAATTTAATCATAGAAGAAGTGCCGAACAAAACAATGCGGGATTTTTTCGGTTCTTTGCTCGAAAACGACATTCCGCTCTACTATACCCGACACCCAAGAGCCGTGCCGCACGCCGCCAACGTTTTCGATTTCGATACCGTCAAGATTTTCGTCGCGCCGGACAGGAAACAGGAACAGTATATAGATAAGCGAATAATCGACTTATACGATGACTTATCCCCTGATTTGCGTACCGTTGCCGAACGGCTGTCAACGGAAACGACGGATGACGCCGCGCGTATTTTACGCGATATTCTTACTCAATACGACGCAAAAGAAACCGCCGATTATCTGCAATCTTCTCTTAGGGACGGTACGCTTTGTAACTATTCGGAAGTTGTATCGAAAGAACACTATGAAAGCAGAGACGGACGAATAGAAACCTACGCTTTTTATCTGAAAGGAATTCTTACGTCTTTCGGTATTACCGTAGAACGCGACGAAGGGTGCTACTGTTTGCTATATGACGAGGACAGCGATTACAGTCACGCACTATCTTTTTTTGCAGAAAACATACGAAATGAAGACGGTGGACTTTACCGCAGATTCCGCGAAGAACAAAGTCAAATGTAAAGGAGGATTATTTTGACGAGAGGACAAATTGCCATAATAACGCCGGAAGGGAATATTTTAAGTTCGAGAGAATTTAACGGCGATATGTATTTAAGCAACGGCGGATACGGTGAAGAAGTATTCGGAGACCTTGCCCTTGCCGATACCGTCGAAGATTATATTTCGATAGTGGAGCAATTCAACGATAGATATTTCGGATACAAAGAAGAATTGTTTTACAATCCCCCGAAAAGTTTTTTAGATATGAAACACGATTACTTCGACAAGTGGTTTTCCGATTATGTTTACATAAAAAATCTGTCCGAAAGCCCCGTAGTTTTTATTGACCAAAAAGGACGGAATATTCGAATCGATACCGACGCCGTTGCCGTATTTCATTATGGCGAGTTTTATGTTTCAAACGAAGAAGATTTTGAGAAACTGGCTTTTATGGACGATTTAAGCGAGTTTAAGTGCGGTTTGGGTTACGACCACAACGACATGTATAGCAAACTTTGGAACAAGTGTGCCGAATTTGACAATAAGCACGGAACCAGCCTAACGGACACAATTACCGACTACGATTTCGTTACCGAAGATATTTTGGAGTATATCGTTAAAGAAAATGCGACAGATCTCAGTCGGTTACGGTTTTTTATAGGCGACACGTACGATGCGGATATTTATCGTTTGGATGGATACGGAAATCTTGCCAACGTCGATAAAAGCGATTTTGAATACATTATAGACGAACTTATCGAAAATTTACAGGAACAAATATACATACCCTTACAGGAGGGCTTTTGCTTATGAATGAAATGTTTAAGGACTACCCCGACGTTGTGAGCGTCGAGCAGGTTTCGGATATGTTGAGAATAAGCACGTCGTTTGCTTATCGCCTTTTACGTAGCGGAGTTTTGCCGGCTAAAAAGGTCGGGAGTAAATATATTATAGCCAAAAAAAGCGTCATCGCTTTCGTTTGCGCGGAGGATAAAAATGACAGGCAGATTAGCGGTTAAAGGTGGCAAGTATTATGTTGTTATCTCTTACAAGGACGAAAACGGCAAATATAAAAACAAGTGGATCGCCACCGGTCTTGACGAACGGAACAACAAGCGCGCCGCTACCGATATGATGAGAGAAATCGTCGCACAGTTCGAGCAAGGAATATTGCCAACCGTACAGAAAAAAGCCGATAGAACAAGAGAATCTGTCTCTAATAACGAGTTAAGAGAGGAAGAAAATATAAACAGTCCGCTGTTTTCAGATTATTTGTGGGACTGGTTAGAAATGGCAAAACCTAATTTGCAAATTACAACTTATGCCGTATATAAGCGCAGAGTAAAATCAATTGCCGAGTATTTCAAAGAAAAACATATCCGTCTTTGCAATTTGAAACCGCGTGACATACAGGACTTTTACTCTTTTTTACAAAAGAACGGAAAGAGCATTCAGGAATGCCATCATTGTCATACAATTATACATAGGGCTTTACATATCGCCTATCGTGCAGATTATATCAAGACAAATCCAGCTGATAAAATAGAGCGCCCGAAATCCCCGAAATACAAAGCGAAATTTTATACAATTGAGCAAATGTCGGAACTATTCAAAAAACTTCAAGGCGATCCGTATGAATTTATCTACAAACTTACTGCAATTTATGGGTTGCGGCGTAGTGAAGTTTGTGGGTTGCGTTGGGAATCTGTCGATTTTGAACGTGACACAATTACTTTGGAACACGCTGTCGTTCAATGTGAAGTAAACGGGAAAAGAACAATTGTAAAAAAAGACAAAATGAAAAATCAATCGAGTATGCGAACGTTACCGCTTTTACCTATGGTTAAAGAGATATTGCTCAAAGTAAAAAGTGAGCAGGAACGCAATATAGAGCGTTATGGTTCTTATTATTCGAGAGAATATTTAGGATACGTATGCGTTGACGACGTGGGTAAAATCGTCCGTCCGGATACGTTGACAACTCATTTTAGGACCTTTTTATTGCGCAATAATTTGCCGCTAATTCGCTTGCACGAATTACGACATAGTTGTGCAAGTATATTGATTGCGTGCGGCGTAAGTATGAAAGCCGTTCAGGAATGGCTTGGACACAGCACATTCAGCACAACGGCAGATATTTACAGCCATTTGAACTATTCATCGAAACTTGCCGTTGCGGATACCTTGACAAATGTATTCAATGGAAAACCGGTGCCGAAAACTCAATCCGACACAGACTCAATGGATACTATGCAAAAATTGTTTTCGTTTTCAGAAGTTGAAAATCCTGACGATTCAAAAGAAAAAAGATTTCCTACTGTTTATGAATCATGGGACGAAACAGTCGAAGATAAGACAGAAGAAACTCCGTCGATTTCATTAAAAGACGAACCTATTGAAAAAGTGTTTCCTGAATTGCCGTCGGAAAATGTTTCCGAGTTTAGAAAAGCAAAAGAAGAAATGAAACGACTTGGATTTGAAACGCTTGATGAATACTTTGAGTATCTTGAATTCAAATCTCGCATGGAACAAAGAAACAACACTGCCGGTTCAGGCGGAACGTCAATGTAAAAAAATAGCACTTAAATTTGGTTTGTTGTAATAAGGGTTAAGTTAAATTGTTCAAATTCTTATTGATAATAGGTTGGTATGGCATACAAAAGCAATACTGCTTTTATGGATAAACGGGAAAAGAAAAGGCAGTATTAATTATGTAATTGAGATTTTTTATTTTCTCCCCGAACAGTTCTAAGATATCAAGGTCGTCAAAAGGTGATGTGTTCAGTAAATCCTCCCTTTCAATATCGCCGTTTTCATTCACATAATTTATTATTGTTTTTACAAACTCTTGCTGTTGTGCATTGAGAACGTTTTCGTTCAGATATGTACCGAATTTTTCGTTTATAGCCAATTCATCCATATGTGTTCCTTGAAGTTTGCAAGCCTAATGTTTATGTATTTGTTGTAGCAGATTTTATGAGGTTTAGCAAGTCCTATGTATAGTCCTATCATAATTACATAAAAATGCACCTCTTCGGTCTTTCACTTTCGTGTTCGACCGAGGGTGCATTTAACGCTTGATACTAGAAGTGTTTATGCTGACTGAACGACTTGCCCACCATCAATCAAGAGCTAGGATTGCTTCTACAGAAAGACTAGCTTTGTTGAGTTATATGTAAGTGGTACCACCCTCCATCCCAATCTGCAGTCGGATTGTATCTAGTAATAATCATTAGATAGGGAATTCCTGCCTCCATTTCAACGCTCAACTTTGCTTGTAAATTGCCACCACTATCATCATCTTGATACGATGGCGCTGTTGATCTTGGATCAATAATGTATAAATACATATCTAATCGAGGATCTCCCTCCGAGACAGTTTCAAACATATAGGTGCTCGTTGTTGGCGGGGTGATTCTGTAACCAATGGCAGTTCCATAAACCATATTGCCTGATAATGTGGTCGGCATGCTAATCGGAAGAAGATTTTCATAGGTTGTGGGTTCTATGCCATTCATGCTAGCCGCTGGGAATATTACAAGCTTTACATCGCCCGCAACGCTTGAACTATAGAATTTAACTCTAATCTTATACTGGACCCCATCTACGGGCTTAAAGAATATTAACGCATTAAGCCCATATCCTGCATCATCATTATAGGCCACCCTGCTTCCTGACGCATCATATATTGAAATTGTCGTATCTCTGGGTCCAAAAGTTTGAATGAGCTTATCATAATGACCTGCTTTGTAAAAAGTCACATAATAGTCCACATAATTACCTGGCGAGAGAGATGTTATTTTTTCAATGTAACGAGTAGTTTTTGTGAACGTAAAAGACTCGGTTATTGGTGCTTGAATTGGTTTTGTATAAGCCACAAAATTTGAATAATACCCGCCTGTCGATGGACTTCCTGTCTGCGTTGCAATAACGGCTACATAAAATGTTTGACCATACATATATAAAATAGAATTCCACTGATCTTGCGTAAGAGTCAACGAAGTAGAGGTGGTGCTAACTCTTAGTATTTCACTTTGATTCTCCGCATAAAAAATGACAATAAAAGAATTGTTCCTCAAACTATTGCTCGTGCCGTTTGGTGTCCAATTGAAAGTAGGGGGACTTGTCGTTAATGCCGACGAAGTATTTATATTTGTAGCCGCCATTCGATAATAGCTTAATATATCCCCCAATCTGGATGTGTAATAGTAGGAAGAGTAGTTTGCGTTAAAGTAGTTTATTAAAGCAGATAGCGTCTTCGCGCTACTATTGATGGACAAGTTCCAGAAGCTAGTATGCCCCAATGCCAATCTATCATGCGATTCCACATCATTGTCATATAGATCCCATAACACGCCTGCAACGGAAGCCTCGACGGTTTCACCACTGCGCACAGCGGTGGTATTGTAATTTATTGCTGCGCCATTATATGAATTGTAGCCTGTATCACCTACCGTTTGTATATTATTATCCAAACGCCAATATGTTATAGCATATTGTTGTGCCATTCCGCTGACAACCGATGGCCACGACTCCGCATACGCTATCTTTATTGCTCTGTCCTTTGCGTTAGCAGCACTTGGATTTGCACATGTAATCGCACCAGAAGAGTTTAAGCAATTACCGGCAGATGCTCCACCATGATGCGACATATAGTGGTCGTACATATTGTTTCCAAATGTATGCCAACCTCCCGGGTTCGCTGTGATACCTAACTTATTCTGAACGTGGTGGTTATACTCGTGCTGAATGACATCCCATGATGCATAAGAACGGAAAAGCACCCCAGAAATCATTTGGTTATCATTGGTTCTATTACCCACTATATATACTGTATTGCCGCTATAAAAACATCCCGTACTTGATTCGTTATGCGGATATCTAACCGTCACATTAGCTATATTGCTTCCATTCATTGTTTTTGCATATCGTGCGGCAATAATTGTAGCTTGTGATACTTGAAAAGCACGACCCATTTCAGATGCCATAGTTATATCAAAGTTCTTTACAGTTGTTGAGCCAGTAGCCACACCAGAAGAAGTTGAACTTCGCCAAACATACTCGTTATTAGCACCGGTTTTTACTACAGAGTTCTCTCCTGCGGGATACACTTTGATATATATGTTTCGACCTCCACTTCTGTTGCTAAACCCAAAGCTAAAGACTCCGTTGGCATTGGTATAAACCGAACCTAAATCACTATCCCACCAACCAAACAACCAACCTCCGCCCTCGTCCATAATCGTTACTTTAGTATACTGCAAAGGATGCCAATTCCCCCAATCATCTCGCCAACGCAGTGTACCCGTTACGTATGTATCACTTGCTGCCTTGGTATCGATATCTCCAGGAACGGTTGTTACACTATATGATGTTTCCGCAAAACTATCAACACTGTCTGCCTTAAGGTACAACTCGTATTGCCGCTCTGTTATTTTGTCGCTTTGCAACATTTCTGACATATATACATCCCGAGCCCCAAAGAATGAATTACCATTTACATATAGCCTCCCATCTTCTACTATGCCGTATATATTTGCTTCAAGTTGTGAACCATTAGCAAGATTTGCATAAACTGTGTATTGAAGACTATTAAGATTGTCACTAGCCTTAATCAAGGCGGTCACTCTTCCCTGGGTTAATTTCGGTGCTTGTTTTTCAATAAAACCATTAGCAGATGAATCCAATGATTTTATTGGACTATCTGCCTCAAAAATGATATCTATCGGGATTTCCTCATCTAAACCATAAGAAAACTTTTCTATAGCGGGACGGAATTCATAACTCGCACTTGAAGTTTTGGATTCTTCATTACTTGACGGCATTGCCTAAGCAGCATTGACCCCCGTATTAGAGTAAAGAATACCGCACACCAAGAAACAAAGCAAAATCAAAGCCGCCATTAAGCTATTTCGTATTTTAGCTTTATACATAATAAATTACCTCCAATGTTTGTTTTTTTGATGTCACTTTCGTACGTCATTGACGAAATCGTGGAAACTCGCATAGAGTATAACGTTTTCTCCGTCTATTCTGTAGTATAACGCTATGCTGTCGCTTTCCCGTATTTCCCTTTCAGGACTGTCTTCGGAAAAGGTGCAAAGTGAAGTCAACACCCAAGAGAAGGCTCCAATATCGTCAATAAACCATTCCGCGGGGATCAGTACGGTTTCTTGCTTGCCAACAAATTTTCCGTTGGCTTCTATTATCCACTTGTACTCTTCCGCCCCAAAGTCTGCTATTTTCCGTAATAATATGTCTTCTCCAATCGGCTTGGGATTTTCTATACCGTCACGAAAATGCCCACGATTCATGAGTAATTCTGCCGTAACGGCCAAGGGAGAGGGATCGATTGTTGCCGTACCGTTATTTGAGCCGTAACAAACAGTTACAGTCAAATCCTCGCCGACTTTTAGTCGTGATTTCTCAGTTATAAACGCAACGTTAATAGACGGCGAGGGCTCACCTGACCCTGATTCAAATCCTCCTTTTAGTCCAACGTCTTTTTCACCACTGCATCCAACCAACGAAAACGTCATTAAAAACGCAAGCATAATTAGCCAAAACGCTTTACTGCCGCATGCTCGCTCTTTCATAAAACTACCTCCTTTTAACAAGTTTTGGTTAATTCTATTGCACCTCTTTTTTGCCTTCAAAACAAATTGTAACAAATAACAATAGCCCATTGGTCTATCCTCCTATCATTGATATAAAAACAGCGCGTAGGAACATAGGGACACACAACGCCCCACAATCCTACGCGCTATATTGTTATTTACCAAAATTATCTATATAGCTTTCACAGTATAGACCACTCGGTAAAACATAGCAAATATTTTGTCGGAGTTGTGTAAAAATTGAAACTTATAACGGTCCTACTTAACTGTGCGATTATATTATAGCACACTTTTCTTAAAAAGTCAATATTATTTTCGTCCATTGCGCATCTCCTTTTGTCTAAAAAAAATCCCGACATTCCTGCCGGGGCGTTGGCGGAAGGTGAGGGATTCGAACCCCCGGACACCGATCAAGGCGTCGTTCGATTTCAAGTCGAGTGCATTCAACCAGACTCTGCCAACCTTCCAAATGATGTCTTTGAGCGTATTTTTGAGCAATCAATCGCTTGGTTTTTTTGACCATTGAACTTCTACAAAAATAGACTGCTCGCATATATATTTGTAGAAAAATTTGTAGAAAAAACAGTGCTAACAAAAAATTTGTAGAAATTTTGCTGTCGTTTTGACTGCTTTTACTCTTGGCTATTATACCACGAAAAGTCAGTAAATACAAGAGGTTTTTACGAGGATTGAACAACCTGCCGAAAAGTTTGTAGAATTTTCGTTATCGTTTTGACCACCTCAAATAAAGTGCCTTTCAAGACCGCCTCGTTATGACCGCTTCGATAACCCTCCAAAACCCCGATTTTGCGCTATTTTCCGTCTTTGACGTAAAGAATCTCGCTTTCCGACGCGTCCCCGCGATTGACGAAGCCGAGTTTCTCGTAAAGCCCGCGCGCGTGCGTATTTTTCCGTTTGACCGCAAGAATCACCGGAAATTCGGGAAAAATCTCGCCGAAAATCTTCAGCGCGAGCGAAATTGCCTCGTAACCGTAGCCTTTGCCCTGAAATCCGACGTCGAGAAAGCAAACGAAAGACAGGCCCTCGACCTCTCCGCTCCGTTTGCGAAGGTCGATAAACCCGATTCTCTCGCCGTTTTCGTTGCGGATAATGCACGGATACTCGTTTTCGGGCTTAATATAAGCCATTCCCAAACAATATCCGCCCGACCTGACGAAGCTCCTCTGCTCGTCGCTTATGCGGCATTTTTCCGCTACAAATTCCACGTCCTCCGCGTCTTTTACCCGCGAAAATCTGATTCTTCCGCCCGAAAAACCGTCGCCGACCGACGTTTCGAGCCTTTGAAAAAAGTTCATTTCTCACCTGCGCCCGATAATTATACCAAAATCCGCGGAGTTTTGTCAACCGTTATTCGTGCTTTAACTCCCGTATATTTTTTTAGCAGTCGCGGATTTCTCCGTTCCTCTGCGTTTTTCTTTTTCCTTTCCGAAGGCGTAATCCGAATTTCGTTGCGCGAACCTGCCGTACTCGTTCAACAAACTCCGCCTATTCGTTCAACAAACTCAACTTTCTGCAATTTTATCGATATCGGCAAAACTCAGAATCCGATATCGTCGCCGTAGCCGTCGTCCCTGTCCTTTTCGCGGTTTTTCCTGAGCGGTTTTTCGGACAGGCTTGCTCCCGAGGTAATATCGGGGGCTTTTCTGCTCTTTTTGCGGACGACTTTCACGAGGACGATAACTCCCGCGACGAGAGAAACCGCGAGAATCGCCAGTCCTATCGCTACTTTTTCGTTTGAAGAAAGCTCTCCGACTTTGACGAGTTTGTCCGCGAAGACGTATCCCGAATAGATTTTCCCGCCGACTTCGACCTTTACGAAGCACATTTCCCTTCCGTCCGGATTCTCGTGGCTCTCGTAAACCTTGACCTGCGTGCCGCTCGGAACGGCCGCGACTTCTGCGGAAAGCGCGGAATCGCTCTCGTAGACTCTGAGTTTTTTGCCGAAATCCGGACTTGCTTTCATAAGAGTATACACGACTTCTCCGTTTTTGCTGTCGGTGAGGTCGCCGCTCAGCACGAAACAGTATCTCGAAAGCCCGTTTTCGTCTCTGTAATAGGCGTAAACCCACTTAACTCCGTCCGAATCGAAGCCCTGAAGCTCGTAAAGCACCTGCACCTGCACGGAATTTTTGCCCGTCGTCGGATAATCCCGACCGAACGCGTTGCCTCCGCCGCTGCTCGGCACGGAAAACACGGTAAGCGTCTGATTCACGCCCTTTCTGTATCTTCCCGCCACGTCGGGTTTGATTTCTTTGAAGAGGTCGTGAGCGACCGAAAGCGTCGCGTCGTTTTTGACTATATATCCGAGTTTTCCCTTATAAACGATGAGATAAAACTCTCTTGCGGTGTCGTAATTGAGGATAAGCACGGGTTCGTCGGGTGAAAGAACCTGTCCCTTGAGGTAAAGCTCTCCGCCCTCCTCGTGCGTATAAACCACGTTCGACGGATAGGAAAGCGCGTAAACGATTTCGTATTTTCCGCTTATAACGGCGTTGCTGAAGGTATTTTCGCTGAAATTCGGAAGCTCCGCGTCGAGCGTGCAGTTCCCGAGAGCCACTCCCGCGTAACTGAGTGTTCCGTTCTCGTACACGAATTCCTTGATATCTCTCGTTCCGTCCGAATCGTCGGTATCGAGGACGTAGATTCTGTTTTCGGACGCGGCGACGTCGCCGACGGTGATTTTTCCCGCCTCCGAGAGCGAAAGTCTTACGGTCTCCTGCGACGATTTCGGAACGCTTATAAGCTCCGCTCCGTAAACGAGGAAGGTAACGCTTCCGACGGAAACTATCTTTTCGGGGAGGGAGCCTTCGAGTTCGAGGTCTTTTACGATTACGTCCGAGTCGGTCATAACGTCGCGGATAAGCAGTTTTCCTTCTCCGTCGAGAATATAGAGCTTGCCGTCGTTTGCGTGGATATCGACGACCGAGGAGAAGGGAAGGAGGCTGCCCTTGAAGGGAATCTTATACGCCTCGTCCGCGAAGGAAGTTACGGACGTTTTGCTGTAAGTAAGTTCGCCCTCTCCTCCGTCGAAAACGCAGTAAACGTACTGCTCGTCCGCCTCGAAGGTCAGAAGCTCCTTCTGAAGAAGCACTGCTCTCGGAGTCGAATCCGACCTCGAAATATCTACGAAATAAAGCGTATCTCCTATATGTACGAACAGGCAGTTGAAGCCGTATCTTACTCTTTTGATTTTTCCGGTGAAATCGACGGTTCTGCCCGAATCGGTAAGAACTCCGTTCTTTTCCTCGTAAATACTCACGCAGCTTCTTCCCACCGTTCCCGAAGAATAAAAATTCATACTGAAAAACAATCTCGACGAATCCCCGTCCATAGAGGTCGTGCCGAGAAGATATACTCCGCTGACGCTGCCGTCCGCATAAGCGGTCCGCGTCTCGTAAAGTGTCTGCGTGCCGGCTATCGGAATCAATAAAATCAATAAGGCTGCCAGTATCAGAATCGTTTTTTTCATTTTTACCTCCGCTTTTCCGCGAATAGTTTTTACTTTCGGTCGATAATTCCGTCCTCCGAGAGTCTGCGCCAAAGCTCCTGAGTGAATCCGTACCTTTTCATAAGTCCGTCTATATCCGGAAGTGGTTTTTTCTTTCCCGTGAAAACGGCTTTGAGCATAAGATTTTTGGGTGAATGCGCAAATTCCACGAATTCGAGGATCCCGACCTCGTATCCGCAATGCCTCAGGATATCCGTTCTTATGGCGTCGGTCAGGAGCGCGCAGGTTCTGTCCCTGATTATTCCGTCGGTAAGAAGTATATCGAGATCTCCTCCCTCGTGAACGGAAAGGTTGATTTCGTGCTGACAGCAAGGGACGCTGAAGACGTATCTCACGCCCTTTTTCACCGCGTAATATAGCGCCGCGTCGGTCGCTTTGTCACAGGCGTGAAGGCTTACTATCATATCGACTTTATCGGGGAAGTCCGTTTTATTGACGTCGCCGCAGTTGAAAACAAGATTTTCGTATCCGTAACGCCTTGCGGTTTCGTTGCAGAAATCCACGACGTCCTTTTTGAGGTCGTAGCCGACGATTCTGACCTTTATCCCTCTGACCGCGGTAAAATACCAATAGATAATAAACGTAAGGTACGATTTTCCGCAGCCGAAATCCAGAATCGTGAATCCGTCCTTCGCGTCGGTTACCGTTTCCGCGATGATTCTGACGAATCTGTCTATCTGACGGAATTTATCGCTCTTGCTTTTTATGATTTTCCCGTCCGGAGTCGTAACTCCGAGGTCCGCGAGCGCGGGGATGCCCTCTTCCGGGCGGAGAATCCTGTCTTTTTTCCTGTCGTGCGAGCAATCCTGTTTTTCCTTTCTTCCCGCCGACAAACTAAGGTTTATCTTTCCTTTTTTCGAAACGAGAAAGGTTGCGGTTTCGGATGGCGAGCCCACTACGTACTGACGGAAATCTCCCGCGTTTTCCGAAAGCCAGTCTATAAGCTCGTCCTTTTCGAGGTTGACGTGATAAGCCTTATTTTCGGCTATGCTTTCCGCCTGAAATATTCTTCCGTCCTTCGTTTCCACGGGCCTTACGGTAATTTTCTTCGTTTTGCCCTTTCTGTTTCCGCTGATAGAGATAAGTCCGAAATCCGTATGCCGATCTATGTAATCCGCAATGCTCTTATCCATAACCGTTCCGTTTTCCGTCGGATTTTTCATTCGTAAAGGCTCTCCCTGAAGTTTATGAAGCTTTTTTTCGTGATTCCGATTCTGTCGAGGATTCTGAATACCTCTCCTTCCGGAAGTCCGAGCCTCCATAAAAGCGTCATCTGCGCAAGCGTATATCTGCGCGGCGTAAGTTTCTCGGGGGAGATATCTACAAACTTAAGTCTGTCGTACATATCGTCGAGAATATCCGCCGCCTGTGCAAGGACTTCTTCGTCGAGCGGAAGATAAGCCTTTACGCTCGAACATATATAATCCTCGAAAATCTTTCTTAATTTGGGTTGCCTGTTTATGACTATCCTGTAAGCCATATGCTCGTTTGCGTAAAGAACGGTACCCTTTTCCGTCGCGCGGAGTTCCTTTTTGAGAGCGTCGGTTTTATCTATCCACAAATCGCTCGCCATAAGTCTGCATTGTCTTATGGCTCTTGCCCTTGAGGGAAAGGACTTGTTCTCGTTTTTCAGCATAACCGCCGCGAGCTTCAATGCGTCCTTTTCGTCCACGGTCTCCGCTACTTTACGGAAAACCTTCGTCGAAGTTTCCTTCGGCGCGGTAACGTTGCTGCAAACGAAGTCTTTAAGGCACGCCCATTTTTCGGGGTCCTCCTTAATGAGTCTCGTATAAATAAGGTCGGCGTGCGTCGATAAGGAAAACGGGTCCAAAGCCTTGAGGTTCTCGAAGCTTTTTTCGGCTGCGGAGTATCTTCCCGTCATAAGCGACGAGTATCCGTAGCAATATTCGAGTTCTTCCGTCCATATCTCCGAAGGCTCGAAAAATTTTCTGAAATAGGCGCATATCTCCTCGTAAAGCTCCTGTCTCATCGCGTAATAGAGCGTAAACTCTTCTCTGTCTGCGAAAGCTCCGTCCCTTGCCGATTCGCCTTCTCCTTCTTTCGAGAGCGCGTCGAGGAGTTTTCTTGCGAGAGCCTTATCTTCGGGGCTTTTTCGTTCGGAGAGTTTTCCCTTGATAAAGAGCGGTTTTTCCCACGCTTTATCTACGTAGAGCATTTTAAGCGCGATTGCGTCCTCCTGCGGAGTAATCTCCTTTTCCGTTCTGACTATCGAAAAGAAATTCTCTCCGAGAGTGATTTTTTCGTATTCCGTAAAAACGCTTCCGAGCCTGATTTTCCCGTCGATATATTTTTCGAGGGCGTCGGGCGAGTAGTTTTTAAGTCCGCGTTTTCCGATATTTCTGATTTCCTCGTCCTGCTCTATGAGCCAGTCGTCGAAATCGTCCGTCAGTCTTAAAGCCGGATATACGGGTTCGGGTTCGTCGGATTCGTCGTCGTCATCGTCGTCTTCCTCCCCTTCCTCGAGATCCAGTCGTATAGCCTCCACGTATTCGGGGATAAGCGCGTCCACTTTCGAAAGGTCGGGCGGCGTCCCTCTCACGTATCCCGAGTAAATCTTATAAGCTTCCGGATCTCTCAGAACCACGACTATGAAAAGCAGGTGCGTTTTAATGAGTTCGCTGTCCGGAAAGATCAGCGAGCCTCGCGCAAGAAGGGAGCCTGCGAACGCCCAGCCGTACAGGCTGAGCATTTTTGCGTATTCGACGTAAGCTTCGGGGCTGTCCGCGTTTTCGATAGCGGTCTCGAGAAGTTCGAAGGCTTTTCCGTCGTTTTTTTCGCGTTTGAATTCCAAGGCCTCTTTTATTAGGCTTTCGCTCGAAAGCGTAAAATCAATTATCCCGTTTCCCATTGAAAATATCCTCTACCGCCTTTTTGTCGTAACGATAAGCTCGCTTGCAGAATTGACAAGCGACCTCTATATAAGGTTCCGTTTCGAGAATTTTCTCGCATTCGTTTCTGCCTATGCTCCGAATGACTCTCGCGACTCTGTCCTCGTTGCAGTCGCAGGCGTATTCGGTTTCGCGCGTTTCGGTGATTTTGATATCGAATCCGTCGAAGTATCCGTTTATAAACCCTTCTATGTCTGTCGGAACGGCTCCGCTCACTCCCGAGGAAATCTTTTCGATTGCGGTTTCGGCTTTTTTGAGGGCTTCTTCGCCGCATAACGGAAGAACCTGAAGGAATACTCCCGCCGCGTTGATGCAACGTCCGTCCGTGTCTATAAGAACTCCGAGAGCGACCGCCGTGGCTCTCTGCTCGCTCGTCAGAAAATACTGCGCGAAATCCTCGGCTATCTCGCCCGAAACGAGTTTTACCGACGCGCTGAAAGGTTCTTTGAGCCCGAGGTCTTTTATCACGGTCAAAAGTCCGTCGGTGCCTACCGCTCTTTTAACGTCGAGTTTTCCCTTTTCGTTCGTGTACGTCGTACAATTCGGATTCGTCACGTAACCCTTTACGTTTCCGGTGTTGAAGGCGCAGGCGGTTATTTTGCCGATTTCTCCTCCTCCGCCGATAAGTACGGTCAGTCTGTCGTCCTCCGATTTGAGTTCGCTCCCCATAATCGACGCCATCGTAAGCGTCCTTCCGAGAGCCGCCGCCGCTACGGGCGACAATCCGTGAATACGTATCGCTTCGTTAACTATGTCCGTGCTGTTGATGACGGTCAGGGCTATCTGATCGTCCAGCAACGCTTTTACCATTTTCGCCATTATATGATTCCTCGTTTATTTTCCGAAGTAAGTATTTTCCGGTCGTTTGCGCTAACCGTTCTCTCCCTTTCCGCTAACAATCCGATTCTCCGTCAGCGCGCTTTGATTCCCCGTATCTGCAATCTTTCCGCCTCGGGATTTTTTCTCTCGTCCGAAAGAAAGTCCGTGGTTCTCACGTCCGAAAATCCCGCCTCTTTCATACAATTCATAAGGAACTCTTCCTTGTGAACGAATTGCGTCTGCTTTTCGGAGGTTCTCGCGTATCTTCCGTCCTTTTCCCGCGTAAAAAGCGTAAGCTCCATACGAACGCGGTCGTTTTCGGGCTTATTCACCCACAGACAGACCTCGTTTCCGTCCTCTATGTAAAACACCTTATCACCGATGATTTTACGGAGTTTATATTCCGAAGACACGTCGAAGGTGAAAATTCCTCCCGTTTTAAGACAGGCGTATATTCTTTTCATAAGCCGCGGAAGCTCCTCTCCGCTCACGTAATTCAAGCCGTCGCAGGCGGAAAACACGAAATCTATTCCCGAAGGAAAGGTGAATTTCCTCATATCCGCGCAAACGAAACAGGGCGAGCAGGGCGAGCTTTTCTTTTTGCTTTCCGCGACGAAGAGCATCTCTTCGGACAAATCCACCGCGACGAGTTTTTTGCCTGCCGCCGCCATCTTATAAGTTATAAGTCCCGTTCCGCAGCCCAGCTCCACGCCCGAAGCTCCCTTTCCGACCAGACGAAGGATATACCCTGCCCATTTGTCGTAATCGCACTCCTTGCTCATAACTCTGTTATAAAACCCGTAAATTGCATCGTACATACGCTATATTTTACCATATCGCGCCGATAATGGCAACTGTTTTTTCTTTTCGGACGAACAAACCCTCTTTTTTCCTTTTCGCGTCGGAAAGTCCGCCCTTCGGAAAAAAACGACAGCCTCGGAACGAAAAGACGTCCGAAGCTGCCGTTTTAAGGATTGATTATGAAAAGTTACCACAAAAGTTCGTGAATAACCCGCCCTCTTGCTCGGGAGGACTATTCTCTTCTGCGTGCGTATTCCGCGATGAAGGCGAAATACCGCGGATTATTTCTTTCTGTTATAGTAGGTCGTATGAAGAAGCTCGTGCGCCTTATGACTGTTTGGCTTTCCGAGATAGGTGTCGTAAAGCTCCTTGACCTCGGGATTCTCGTGGGATTTTCTGACCTTGCCGATATCGTCCGCGCCGTAGATACCCTTTGCTCTTTCCGCGCGTATATCTATGGTATTCTGAACGTCCGCGGGCTGAATGGGCTGACCGCCTCCGGCAACGCATCCGCCGGGGCAGCACATAACTTCTATGAACTGATAATCGGCTTTTCCGTCCCTGATTTCCTTCATAATTATATCCGCGTTTTCGATTCCGTGAGCCACTGCTACCTTAACGGGTTTGCCTGCGATTTCGACCTGAGCGCGCTTGATTCCCTTGACGCCTCTGACCTCTTCGAATTCTATTTTTTCGAGCGGTTTTCCGTCGAGGACTTCCTTGACCGTTCTGAGAGCCGCCTCCATAACGCCGCCGGTCGCGCCGAAGATAAGGCCTGCCGTAGAGCCGGAGAAGTTATCGTACTTGCTTTCCTTGAGGCATCTGAAGAGGATACCCGAACGCTTGATGAATCTCGCAAGCTCTCTCGTGGTGAGAACGGCGTCTATGTCCTGATAGCCGTCTCTTCCGAGGTTCTGACGCGCCCTTTCGACCTTCTTTGCGGTACAGGGCATAATCGAAACGACGAATATATCTCTCGGGTCGATGTTGTTCTTTTCCGCGTAATAACTCTTTACGAGCGCGCCGAACATACCCTGCGGGGACTTTGCGGTGCTGAGGTGGCCGAGATATTCGGGATAATACTGCTCTATGAAGTTTACCCAGCCCGGCGAGCAGCTCGTAATCATCGGGAGCGTTCCGCCGTTCTGAATTCTGTCGATAAGCTCGGTACCCTCCTCCATAATGGTAACGTCCGCCGCGAAGTCTATATCGAAGACCTTATCGAAGCCGAGCATTTTGAGAGCCGTAACCATCTGACCTTCGACGTTTGTTCCGATGGGATAACCGAATTCTTCGCCGAGACCTACTCTGACTGCGGGCGCGGTAGCCACGACGACGTGTTTGCTCGGGTCTGCTATTGCTCTCGCGACTTCGTCTATATCGTCCTTTTCGCGGAGCGCGCCGGTCGGGCATACGGTTATACACTGTCCGCAGGCAACGCACGGAGCGTCGTTAAGGGACATTTCGAACGCGCTTGCTATGGAGGTATTGAAGCCTCTGTGGTTGGGGCCGATAACGGCTACCTTCTGGCGGTTCTTACAGACGGCTACGCATCTGCGGCAGAGAATACACTTGCTGTTATCCCTGATGAGGTAAGGAGTAACGTCCTCCTCGTAGTGATTTTTCGCGCCTTCGAATCTGTGTTCGTCGCAGCCGAGTTCCTGCGCGAGAGCCTGAAGTTCGCAGTGCGTGCTTCTTACGCAGCTGTTGCAGGCGTTATTATGGTTGCTGAGCATAAGCTCGACGGTGGTTTTTCTTGCGTTGAGGACTCTCGGGGTATTTGTGAAGATTTCGGTACCGTCTCTTTCGATGGGGTAAACGCAGGCGGCTACGAGAGATCTTGCGCCCTTGACTTCGCATACGCACACGCGGCACGCGCCTATCTGGTTTATGTCTTTAAGGTAGCACAGCGTGGGAATACGAATGCCGTTCTGACGGCAAGCGTCCAAAATAGTGGTGCCGTATTCCACGGTATAATCCGTTCCGTTTATTTTGATATTAACTAAATTAGCCATTATAACACCTCATTATTCCTTACTGATTGCGCCGAACTTACAGTTGTTCATACATACGCCGCACTTCACGCACTTAGCCGTATCGATGACGTGGGGCTGTCTGATTTCGCCGCTGATTGCGCCGACGGGACAATTACGCTTACAGAGCGTACAGCCCTTACATTTCTCGGGATCGATCTTATACTGAAGGAGAGCCTTACATACGCCCGCGGGACATTTCTTGTCCACGATATGAGCGACGTACTCGTCCCTGAAGTATTTAAGAGTAGAAAGAACGGGGTTGGGAGCCGTCTGACCGAGACCGCAAAGGGAGTTGTCCTTTATGTAGTAGCAAAGCTCCTCCATTCTGTCGAGATCCTCCATGGTAGCCTTACCTTGAGTGATCTTGGTGAGCATTTCGAGAAGACGTTTGCAGCCTACGCGGCAGGGAGTACATTTACCGCAGCTTTCTTCGACCGTGAAGGTAAGGAAGAATTTCGCGATATCCACCATACAGGTGGTTTCGTCCATTACGATAAGTCCGCCGGAGCCCATCATGGAGCCGATAGCGATGAGGTTGTCGTAATCTATGGGAGTGTCGATGAGGTGCGCGGGAATACAGCCGCCGGAAGGACCGCCCGTCTGAGCCGCCTTGAATTTCTTTCCGTTGGGGATACCGCCGCCGATGTCGTAAATAATCTCTCTGAGCTTCGTGCCCATAGGAATCTCGACGAGACCGGTATTCACGATTTTTCCGCCGAGAGCGAAGACCTTGGTGCCCTTGGATTTTTCCGTACCCATAGAGCTGAACCAATCCGCGCCCTTGAGAATGATCTGCGGGATATTTGCGTAGGTCTCGACGTTATTGAGGATAGTGGGAACTCCGAAAAGGCCTTTTACCGCGGGGAAAGGAGGTCTGGGGTGAGGTTCGCCTCTCTTACCCTCGATGGAGGTCATAAGAGCCGTTTCCTCGCCGCATACGAACGCGCCGCTGCCGAGTCTTATGTCGATATCGAAATCGAAGCCGCTTCCGAAGAGGTTCTTACCGAGAAGTCCGTATTCTCTCGCCTGTTTGATTGCTATGGAGAGTCTCTTGACGGCTATGGGGTATTCCGCTCTTATGTAAACGTAACCCTGATGAGAACCGATGGCGTAGCCCGCGATTGTCATAGCTTCGATGACGACGTGAGGATCGCCCTCGAGGACCGATCTGTCCATAAACGCTCCGGGGTCGCCCTCGTCGGCGTTGCAGCACACGTACTTGACGTCGTTGACCGACTTCTTCGCGAAATCCCATTTCATACCCGTCGGGAAGCCCGCGCCGCCTCTTCCGCGGAGACCGCTGGCTTTGACGACGGAGATGACCTCTTCGGGAGTCATTTTCTCGGTGAGTATTTTTCCGATAGCCTGATAAGCGTCGTGAGCGATAGCGTCCTCGATACATTCGGGGTCTATCGCGCCGCAGTTACGGAGAGCCACTCTGACCTGTTTTCTGAGGAATTCCGTATCCTTGAGGGAAAGAACGGTTTCGTGGGTATCTTCTTCTTCATGGAGAAGTCTTTCGACTATTCTGCCTTTGACTATGTGTTCGGAAATAATTTCCGGAACGTCCGCCAGAGTAACGTTATGATAAAACGCTCCTTCGGGATAGATGACCATAATAGGTCCTCTCGCGCAAAGACCGAAACATCCGGTAGTAACGACCTTGACGTCGTTTTCGAGACCGTTCTGAGCGATCTCTTTCTTCAATTCGGCTATAATTTCCAAAGACTTGTTTGACGTACATCCGGTACCGCCGCAAACCAAAATATAAGATCTGACCATTTCTCTACCTCTTATTTAATCTCTTCGCGAGTTATATTGTCGGAAACGACGTTGCCGTTCACGATATGTTCGGAAACGATTTCGGCAGCCATAGAGGGCTGTACCTTCGCATAAGTAACGACTTCTCTGCCGGGAATGATAACTTCCACGCAGACGGGTTCGACGCTGCAATCTCCGCAGCAGCCGCTCTGAAGAACGAGAACGTTTTTGAGTCCGCGTTTTTCGACCTCTTCGGTGAAGGCGTTGAGAACCTCTCTCGCGCCGGCGTTGACTCCGCAGGTAGCCATTCCGACGACGATTTTTATATCTTCCGGCGAAGCGTCTCTTCTGTTGAGACTCTTTGCCAGAACTCTTTCTTTAATAGCGTTAAGCTCGGTTAATGTCATCATTTTTCAATCAAATCCTCCGATTAAATCTTTAAGTCCGTTTTCGACTTCGTTTCTGAGTTTCAACATTCTCTGCGGAAAAGTCGTGCTTTCCGCCGTATATCCGCCCGTAAACGAGTCCGTTTTATATACGGAGCCGCAGCGCTCCGCCTGAAAAACGACTCCCGCGCCTCTTTCGTTTGCCGCAAGAGTCATTACGGTGTCGCCCGTATTCCTCAACGTTCCGAAGGGCGCCTCGGGGAAGTCCGCGGTAATCACGGTTCCCTCTCCTTCGCGGCTTTCTATACGGATTCCTCCTCCGAAGGCTTCGGCAGCCTCTTTCATCAGGCTTATTCCGTGCCTCGGGAGCTTTCCCTCCGCAAGTCTTTCCGCGGTTTGTCCGTCCATTCCCTTTCCGTCGTCCGCAATCGAGACCGAATATCCTTTCTCCCTGCCGAATACTATACGTATAACGATAAGGCTTGCCTCGGCTTTGACGGAATTGACGGCTACGTCGAGAATATTGAGCGAAACGTCGCGCATTATTCCATTTCTCTGTATTTCTTGACGATTCCGGGAATATCGTTCTTGGTGAGTTTTCCGTAAACCTCGTCGTTGACGGTCATAACCGGAGCGAGGCCGCAGCAGCCTACGCAACGCGTGGAGTTGATGGAAAATTTACCGTCGGAAGTACACTGACCTTCGTCGATACCCAATTCTTCCTTGAGCTTTTCGACGATTTCGCCCGAACCCTTGACGTAGCAGGCAGTTCCGAGACATACGCCGAAGTTATACTTTCCTCTGGGATTCATTACGAACTGCGCGTAGAACGTCGCGACGCCGTAAACTTCTTCTTCGGACACTTCGAAGCCCTCGGCGATACGTTTCATGACTTCTTCGGGAAGATAGCCGTAAACGCCCTGAGCCTGCTGAAGAGCGGGCATCAGTCCGCCTTGGACTTCTTTGTAAGTTTTGATGATTTCATCGAGCTTAGCTTTCTGTTCTGCCGTTTCGGTAAACATAACTTGACAGATCTTACTCATAGTTCCTCCTGACTCTCCGATACGAAATCGGTTGTTAGGATAAGCGTACCGTAACGCAGTAATCGGTATACGCTTATCTATTATAGTATATATAGTACATTATTTTTCCCAATAAATCAAGCTTTTTTCAAAAAATAATTCTCCCTTAATCCGACATTTTCTGCCACGCGTTAACTTACTAAAAACAAAAAAGGGCGACCTGCGCCCTTTGAAAAAAGTTTCATATTTTGAATGTCCGGAATCCGCCTCAACCGCAAAATTCCCGTCCGAAAAGTCGCTTTCGCCTCCGTTCAGCGCTGCCTCGCCGAATCGGAACGACCGATTCCGAACATCCTTCCCGATTGTAATTCCGAAGGTTCCGTCAGGAATCCTCTCCCGCTTTCCCTTCCGTTATCCCGAAGATTCCGTCTATAATTCCCAAAATTTCGTCTATAATTACGAAACTTCAGTCGGTTATCCCGAAGATTCAGCCTATGATTCCGAAGATTTCGTCCATAATCTTTCCGAGAGCCTTACAGGCAAGCTCTTTTGTCTCGTAATAAGGAAGTTCCTCGAAATCGCTGACGGTTTTTGCCGCAAAGACGTCCAGCCCGTAAAAATCCGCGACTCTGACGACCGCCGCTACCTCCATTTCGCAGATATCCGCGCGGAAGGTCTTACGAAGCTCCTCTCTTTCCCTGCCCGAAACGAATTTATTTCCCGACGCGCAGCAAACCTTTACGAGTCCGAGTTTTCGCGAGATTTCGTCCGCGTATTTCTCCGTAAGCGGAAGGAAAACCGAATCCTTATCCTCGTACTGTCCCGGGACGAGGCCTGTATCCACCGATGACGTATCCATCTCGTAATGCACGACTTTTTCGACCACGCAGGTCTGTCCGGCGGAAAATCCCGTCGCGAGCGCGCCCGCTATTCCGAAATTCACGAGAAGCCCGACCTCGAATTTATCGATAAGGAACTGCGCTGCCGAAGCCGCGGCGATCTGACCGACTCCGCTCCTCGTCATAAAGACCGTATGCTTTCCCGTATCTATCTCGTAAACCGTCCTCGGCCCGAAAACGAGCGTCTTATACCCGTTTTTTTTCTCCAAAAAAGGCAGCAGCTCGGAAGCCATCGCCACGACCATACCTATTCTCATTTTTCCTCCGCGAACCCGAAAAGTCCGTCCTCGCTCCGATTCCGGTCTTGATTCCGTTTCTTTTTTATACAGTTCAGAATACGTCCGTTCTGACCTTGATTATGTTTTTACCCAGAGAATCGACGTAAGCCAGAAAAGCGTCGTGCGTCATAACGATGCTCGCGGTGTTGTCGTTGGGGTGAAATTTAACTCTTTCCGCCGAAAGAACGTCCTCGTCCACCATAAACCTCGTCTTTCCCGAGGCGTCGTTGAGCAATCCGAAGGGCGATACGAACCCGTAAGAAACGCCGAGTTTCTTATCGAGTTCCTCCTCCGAAGCGAAGGCGAATCTTCTCGCTCCCACGAAGCCGCAGAGCTGTTTAAGGTCGGCGTGCTTGTCCCATCTCAGGACTATGAGGTAAAAAAGTCCCGATTTGACGTCCTTTACGAAAAGGTTCTTGCAGGCGCAGCAGTTTTCTATATTGACTTTTTCGTGCGATTCCTCGCAGGTAAACACGGGTTCGTGCCTGAACAATTCGTATGGGACGCCCTTTTCCTCCAGATAACCGCAAACCGCGTCGATTGCAGCTTGGCTCATAAATTCCTCCTTCGTTTAACGAATCTCCGAGTTCGTTGAACTAACCTCGGATGTTCGTGAAATCTACTCGGCTTCTTCGCGAAGTCTTGCTCTTTCCGCGTCTTTTTTCGCTATGGCTTCGCGCTTGTCGAAGAGCTGTTTACCTCTTACGAGAGCGATCTCGAGTTTAACGAGCGAGCCTGCGAAGTACATCGAAAGCGGGACCATAGAATAGCCTTTTTCCTTGACTTTCTGATGCCAGCGTCTGATTTCCGATTTATGCGCGAGAAGTCTTCTGTCCCTGCGGCTTTCGACGTTGGAGAAGCTCCCCTTGTCGTAGACCTTGATATAGCAGCTTTTGAGGATAAGGTTCCCGTCGACCACCGAAACGTAGCTGTCCCTGAGGTTGACCTGCGATTCTCTTACGGATTTGACCTCGCAGCCCACGAGCGCGATTCCGACCTCCATCGTATCCTCGACGAAGTAATCGTGATACGCTTTTTTATTCGTAGCCGCGATTTTTTTGTCCGATTTATTTTTTTTCATAATAATTCCGAATCCTCCGGATAAAAAAAGGCAGCCCGTAAAGGGCTGCCGAGTCGTCTGTCTTTATTTCGTCGCGAGATTCGTGAATATGAAGAACAAAATAGCCGAAACAGCCAGCGTAACAGACGCGATATAAGTCCATTTTTTGAGCGAGGCTTCTTTGTTTCTGGCTTTGTTCTTGCCGTAGAACGTATCGCTGGAACTGCCGCCCTGAATTGCCGATATACCTTCTACGTCACCCTTCTGTTTCATAACGTTTACCACGATAAATACGGACGATACGAGCATCAGCACCATCAACACTATACGCACGATTGTATAAAATAACATCTTCTTCCTCCATAGTGGTTACATTCTTCCGACTGAACGGCTCAGTCCCGTGCAGCTTAACAAAAGCTATTATATCATATAAAGCGGCTTATGGCAAGCGTTTTCAGCCCGTTTTTCGGTGAAATTTTACTCTCGGATTTATCCTTACGCTCGGTTTCACCCCTCGGTCAATCCCAAACCCTCTTTATTTACTTTTACGAGTAATCCCGAACTCTCTTTTTTTCACAACGAAAAATTCCAAACCCTCTCTTTACGGACAATTTTTTAATGAGCAATCAAAAACTCCTTTTACGGACAATCACGGGCTTTTCTCGGCTACCTTCCGTTTCGCCTTTTTCATAAGCTCCTTGGAATACTCGTCAGGTGGATTTTCCGAATACACGGTAATATCGGGAGCGTCCTCCTCCGCTCGGAAGAGTCTTATCGTCGGACCTTTTCTGACTCTGTTGCAATACACCACGCAATCGTAAAGCACGTAATCCACGAACCCATCTCTGAACACGCACAGAGTCAGCGTTCCCCACTTGCTTTCGGCGGGAAAGAGTCCGTACATTTCCGCGGTATACCCGTCCGCTCCGGTCTTATACGCCTCGTCGGTCTGAGGGATATAAACCACCGCTCCGCTCACGGGATTTCCCGACAATTCCACTACTCTCACGAAGAATCTTCCTTCGACGCGATCCTCCGAAGCTTTTCCGTTCAGGCATACGACCGCGAGGCTCACCGACGTCAGAATCGCCGACGAAACGCTTAAAATGCAAAGAATAACGCCGAATCTTTTCATAACTCCCTCCTTTTTCCGTATAATTTCTCCCCGACTTCTCCTATTTTCCCCAGTAATCTCCGACTTCCCCTGATAATCCCCGACTTTTCCTACTTACCCGGAAATCTCCGATTCCCCGATAACTTCCGATTTCCCCGAAAATCCGTCATTTTCGGACAATTTGGGCTTTTCTCGTCCTCGGGTAAGCCCGTTTTGCGGAATGCTTGACAGCCGCGGCGGTATGTGTTATACTTAAAGATATACCGCGCGGTTTTCCGTTAAATATAATACTGCGCGGCTCGGGGATTTATTCCCGAAGGAGGCAATTATGAGCAAATCAAAATCCGAAGGATACGCCGCCCGTTCTCTCGTTTCGGCGATTCTCTTCACGGTTTTCGCAGTTCTCGGCGCGGTTCTCCTGATTTTGGGAGCGACCGCCGAAACCTTCAACGTTCTTATGTTCGTCATCGGTATAATAATGCTTCTCGTTTTCGGTTTTATAAGCGTACCTCTCTGGATAGGCTATAACGCCGTTCTCGAAACCAAAAAACGCAAGCAAAGCGAAACCGCTCACGTCGAAAAGGACTGAACTCTCGATCTCGGATGAAAAAAACTCTG
The DNA here is from genome assembly GCA_900544545.1 of uncultured Eubacteriales bacterium. Lineage (GTDB taxonomy): Bacteria > Bacillota > Clostridia > Christensenellales > CAG-314 > UMGS692. Next base: position 23,819 of record UQVY01000013.1, on the reverse strand, counting down.
CTGCCGATTTTACTGTTATCGGCCGTTCTTATTCTGGTTTGCCTGACGGGCTGCGCCTCCGACCGTTCCGAAGACGCGGGGCTTGTCCGTTCCGAGCTTACCGCCGCCTACGACCGGATGCTCTACGGTAATCTTGCCGTAACCTATATGATTTTCGGGAATTCCGAGCCTCGGAAAATCTACGTGGAATTCGGAAAGAACTCTTCGGGAGCCGCGGTTTTCGGTGCGACCTCCGAGCTTTCGGGGAACGACGCCTCGATAAACACGTTTGCGCTCACGGGCGGTTACTGGTATCTCGACGACGGGAACAAAAAAATCGCCGTTTCCGCCGACAGGCTTTCCTCGTCGTTATGGCTTCTCGATATGGATTTCGTGGATTACGAAGACCTTCTCGAATGTATTTCTCCCTCGGTAATTCTGAGGGAGGGTTTTTCCGCCGACAAATTCGGGATAATACAGTCGGGCGACATTCTCTCGTCTGTCTTTTCGATAAGGCTCAACAGCTCCTATTTCGGTAAGAAGGAGCTTTTCGTCAACGACATTCCCGAAGCTCGGCTCAACGAGCTTTTGAGTTACGAAGGTTCTCTCGTTTATCGTCTGGCGAGGAGCGGCGTTATGAAGGAGATTACTCTCGAATTCAGGATGACCTTCCGCGCTCTTGCCGAGCCGATTTCGGTCAAGGTCATTCTCCGTCCGATAACCTCGGTCACGACTCTTTCCGCCGAAGAAAGGAACCTCTACAACGCCGTATAATTATCAAAATAATTATTAAAAACGCCTTGTAATTATCAAAAACTCACTATAATTCTCAACAGCCGCAATAACCCACACAATTCTCAATAACAGCAATAATCCGTATAATCCTAATAATTCTAATAACTGCGACAAACAAAAACCCCCGCGCCTTTGTAGGTACGGGGGCAATTTTAATCATATCTTTTTCTCTTTTTCCGAATAATTATTCTTCTTCCGAATAATTATCAGTTATTCTTCTCTTCCGCGAGCTTCTTTGCTTCCTCGATGATTTTGGCTGTCTGCTGCGAAGGAACTTCGTCGTAACGCACGAATTCCATCTCGTAGCTGCCTCTGCCCTGCGTCATCGAACGGAGGTCGGTCGCGTACTTGGTGATTTCGCCGAGAGGAACCTCTGCCGTAACCACGGAAACGTCTCCCTGCGTGTCGCTTCCCATAATCTTGCCGCGACGCTTGTTCATATCGCCGTAAATATCGCCCATAAAGCTCGTGGGAACGGTAATCTTAAGGCTGTAAACGGGTTCGAGGATAACGGGATTCGCTCTGGAGCAGCCGTCCTGATAAGCGAGTTTAGCCGCCTGAATGAAGGCGATTTCCTTACTGTCTACGGGGTGATACTTACCGTCGAAGAGCGCGCATCTGATTCCGACCATCGGATAACCCGCGAGAACGCCCTCCTGAACTGCCATACGAAGACCTTTTTCGACCGCCGGAATGAACTGACGGGGAACGGCTCCGCCGACTACTTCGTCCACGAATTCGAAATCGCTGTCGTAATTGGGGGAGAAACGAACGGAACACTGACCGAACTGACCTGCGCCGCCCGACTGTTTCTTATGTTTACCTTCTGCTTCGACTGTCTTTTTGATAGTTTCTCTGTACGCGATTCTGGGTTCTTTGAGGACTGCTTCCGCGCCGAATTTATTCTTGAGCTTCTTGCAGAGAAGATCGAGCTGAGTTTCGCCCACGCCGTTGATGAGCATTTCGCCCGTTTCCACGTTCTTGGTAACGGTGAAGCTTATATCCTCGTCCTGAAGGCTGTTGAAGCCGCCGAAAATCTTATCCTCGTCGCCCTTCTTGGCTGCGTAAACCGCCATAGAGAGTACGGGCTTGGGCATAACGATGGGCGGGAGCGTGTAATTCTGACCGACCTCGCAGAGAGTATCTCCCGTCTGGGTTGCGGTAAGCTTTGCGATAGCTCCCATATCTCCGGCGTGCGCGGCGTCGGTGTTTTCGGTCTTTTTGCCGAGAACGAAGGTAAGTCCGCTGACCTTTTCGTCGGTGTCCTTGTTTGCGTTGTGAACGGTAACTCCGCTCCTGAGAACGCCGCTCATAACCTTGAAGAAGGAAAGTCTGCCGACGAATCTGTCGGTAACGGTCTTGAAGATTCTGACGATAAGCGGGCCGTTGTCCTTGCATTCGATTTCGATTTCCTTGCCGTCCGCGTCGGTAGCCACGGCTTTGGTTTCCTCGTCGGGCGAGGGAGCGAAGGCGATGATTTTGTCCATAAGGACGTTTACGAATTTATTTGCGAGCGCGCTTCCGACGAAAACGGGAACGGTCGAGCCTGCCGCTACGCCCTTTTTGAGACCGAGAACGATTTCTTCGGGAGAGAGGTCGCCCTGATCGAAGTATTTATCGAGGAGTTCGTCGTCGTTTTCTGCTGCGCTTTCGACTATGCTGCTGCGGATTTCGTCGATCTTGGCCTGAACGTCCGCGGGAACGGCAGCCATTTCCTTGCAGTTGAGGTCGTAAGCCTTATCCGAAAGAACGTCCGCGTATCCGGTCATCTTGCCGCCCTCCATAACGGGCATTGCGAGAGAAACGATTCTGTTGCCGTATTTAGCCTTGATGGATTCCACGGTTTCGAAGAAGTTGGCGTTTTCCTTGTCCATACCGCTTACGAAGATCATAGCGGGTTTAGCGTTTTTTGCGCAGAGGTCGAGAGCCTTTTCGGTGCCTACGGTAAGGGAGCCGCTCGCTCCGGTAACGACTACGGCGAGTCCCGCTACGGTCATAGCCTGGATTTTTTCGCCTTCGAAGTCGAAGAAGCCGGGAACGTCCACGATATTGAACTTGACGCCGTTGTAAACGCAGTTCGCCATAGAGAGCGAAATGGATATCTTTTTGTTGATTTCTTCGGGGTCATAGTCCATAACGGAGTTGCCGTCGTCCACTTTTCCCTGTCTGTCGATAGCCTTTGCGTTGAAGAGCATAGCTTCGGCGAGTGTGGTTTTACCTTCGCCGCCGTGACCTATAAGGGCTATGTTTCTGATTTTGTCTGCCAAATATTCTGCCATAATATACCTCATATATTCAAAATTGGTTTTGTTCCCGATAAAACGCGCGCGTCCCGTCCGCAGGGAGTTTTTCCGAAGAAATCCCCGCTCCTCCGCTACCGTTTGTCAACCGAACGACGGAGCAAACGAGAGTTTTTCGGGGAAATCCCCGCTCCTTCGCGGCTATAAAAACCGACGCACAATATTCATTATACAGTAAAAAGGCAATCTTTGCAAGAATATAGCGCAAATAAATCCGACATTTTTTCCGAATTTTTGACTCCCCCGACGGTTTCGACGAAAAAAAGCCTCGTTCCCCCCGCGAAAAATCTTCGGCAGCGCACCTCTTCTCCCCTAAAGGCGTGACCGACGAGCGTTTCCGCGTTTCCCGGAAATCCCGGGTTCTTTTCGGATAAACCCGAATCCTTTTCGCCAAAACCCGCGTTTTCTTCGACAAATTCCGACTTTTCTCTTTCCGAAATCACGCTTAAAACTCTTCTTGCCGTTCCCTCCGTCCCGTCGAAAATGACCGCCCGCGGGAAGATTCTCCTGAAGATCGGCTTAACGAGCGGATAATGCGTGCAACCCAGAACGATAGGAAAGGCTTTTTCCGCGTAAATTTCGGGGATTTTTCCCTCCGCGCTCTCGGAAATACACTCCGCGATTTCTTTTTCGGGCGAAAGCTTTTCGATAAGTTCCGCGAGCCTCGGCGTCGGAATGAATTCGATTCTGTCTTTGAATGACGCGAATCTCCGTGCGATTCTTCCGCTCGACGAAGTAAAGGTCGTGGAAAACACGTAGATTTTCCCTTCGGGGAAGGCTTTTGCCGCGGGAATGACGGACGGTTCGACTCCGACCACGGGGAAATCGAAGGTTTCTCTGAGTTTGCCGACGGCTGCCGCGGTAAGCGTGTTGCAGGCTATGACGACGCATTCCGCACGAAAGGCTTCCGACAGTCTTAAAAGATTGATTTCCGCGCGTTTTCCGAGGTATTCCTCGCTTGCGTTCCCGTAAGGAAAAGCCGCTCTGTCCGCAAAATACACGTAATTTTTCTCGGGCATAAGCTCTCTGAGCCTTCCGAGGATTCCGAGTCCGCCGACTCCGCTGTCGATAACGATAATGCTCATAATAAAGGTTATTCGCGAAAACCCTCCCGTATAACGCGATTCCCGATAATTCCGCTTTTTCCTCTTAATCCGTTTTCCCCCGATAATTCCGACCGATTTGCTCCGAGAGATTCATTCCGATAATCTCAGATTCACTCCGATTTTCCGACCGCGAACGAAAACAGCCGCAAAAACTCCGCGTGCATAAGGACGAGCGAAAAGACCGTCCCCATTGCTCCGAGCCAGGAGAGCCTTTTGGGAAGGATTCCGACCGTCCTCCCGATGAGTTCGTCCGCGGTTTCGGAGGCAGCGACCGCCGCCGCCGTCACGGAAACGAGCGATAGAAGCAGTTGAAGCCAATATTTTCCCGAAAACGACTCCAATCCCTCGGGCATAACTAGAGCGAGGACGAAAAAGACTACCTGTCCGATCACGAGTCCCGAGAGCGCGCAGGCAGTTATTCTCGGGGCTTTTCCCTTGGAGCGGAATCCGACGTAAGCGTGAAGAATAATCGTTGCCGCGACTGTCGAAGCCGCCGAAAATAGCGCCGAAAACACGATAAGCGAGTAAATCTCGTGAAAAATCATCGAAAAGAAGCCCGCCATAAGTCCCAGAAACGCCGAAAAAAGCGGAGCCGTTACGACTGCGGTGCGCGGAAGCCACACTCCGAGAAGGAAAACGAAGGCGGCGAAGAATCCGCTTATCAGGAACGGAACGACGAAATCCGTTCCGAAGAGAAGTCCTCCCTCCGTCCAATTTTCGAAGACGATTCCGTTCCCGACGAGTTCGGCGAAAATCCCCGCCGCGACGACGAGCGCGAGCAGAAAAAGCGTCCTGACGACGAGTCCGACGAGCGTAATCCGTTTGCGCGCTTCCTCCGCGGGGAGCGAAATCATCCGCGTTACGCAGGGGTTTGTTAAATTCATATTCTTCTCCTCTTTTCCGATATTCCGTAATTTCCGAATTTGCGCGATTTTCCGATTTTTCGTAATTTCCGAACTTTCCGTTTTATCCGAATTCCGCGATTTTTCCGTAAAAAAACGGCAACGAAACCAATCCGCTGCCGTTATTATGCTCTTTTTTAATCCTTAACAAACTTCCTTCGGCTTAAACAAACCTTTTTTCCGTCCGAAGTCCTTCTATCCGAATCTTCCGTCCGAAGTCCCGAAGCTCTTATACTCCGAGCCTTCCGATAAATCTCCCCAAGAAAGCCTCTATTTCCCCGAGAATCTTCTCTGAAGGGCTTTGAGCTTATCGTCGAGGGATTCTTCCGCTTTTTTCGGGAATCCGTTTTCGCCCGATTTTCTGCCGCCGCGTTCGGGAGCCGCAATTCCACCGGGCCTGTCCGACGTTTTGAGGGAGAGGCTGATTTTGTTTTTCGCCGTGTCCACGCCTATGACTCTGACCTTAACTCTGTCCCCTACGCCGAGGACCTCCGACGGGTGCTTTACGAAGCCGTTTGAAATCTGCGTAATATGGACCAATCCGTCCTGATGTACGCCTATGTCCACGAAAACTCCGAAATCCGTAACGTTTCTGACCACTCCCTCGAGTTCGGTTCCTTCGCTGAGATTTTCCATTCCGAGCAAATCGCTTCTGAGAACGGGCTGCGGAAGAGAATCTCTTATATCTCGCCCGGGTTTTCCGAGTTCCGAAATAATATCCGTAAGAGTCGGGATTCCCGTTCCGCATTTTTCCGCGAGCTTTTTCATTCCGTAGGTTTCGGCTTTCTCTTTGATTCGGGTTTCCGGCTTTCCGATATCGTCCTCTCTTATATCGAGTTCCGAAAGCAATATCCTGACCGCCCCGTAACTTTCGGGATGCACGCCGGTATTGTCGAGGAGGTTTTTTCCGCCTATAACTCTCAGGAAGCCTGCGCACTGCTCGAAGGCTTTTGGCCCGAGTTTATTGACGTCGAGGAGCTGTTTTCTGTCGGTGAAGGGTTTGCTCTTTCTGTACTCGACGATGTTTCTGGCTATACCTGCGTTAAGTCCCGCCACGAAGGTAAGAAGGCTGACGCTTGCGGTGTTGAGGTCTACTCCGACGCTGTTCACGCAGTCCTCGACCACGCCGCCTAAAACCTCCGTAAGTCTTGCCTGGGGCATATCGTGCTGATACTGACCGACGCCTATGCTCTTGACGTCTATCTTTATGAGTTCCGCGAGCGGGTCCTGAAGTCTCCTTCCGATGGAAACCGCGCTTCTCAGCGACACGTCGTATTCGGGGAATTCCTCCGCTCCGAGCTTCGACGCCGAATAAACCGATGCTCCCGCCTCGTTCACGATTGCGTAGGAAACCTTTCTGTCTGCTTTTTTGATCATATCCGCGACGAAGATTTCGGCTTCCTTGCTTGCCGTTCCGTTTCCTATGCTGATAACGTCGACCTTATGCTTTCTGATGAGCGCGAGGAGTTTTCTTTCGCTCTCTTCGGTTTTTGACTGGGGCGGCGTCGGATAAACCACCGTCGTATCGAGAACGTCCCCTCTTTCGTTTATGACCGCGATTTTGCAGCCCGTCCGATACGCCGGATCCAAAGCAAGCACTACCTTTCCTTTAAGTGGCGGCTGTAAGAGCAGCGGTCTTAAATTGACCTCGAACATTTTGATAGCCTGCTCGTCTGCTTTGTCCGTGAGTTCGTTTCTGATTTCTCTTTCTATCGACGGGAAGACGAGTCGCGTGAAGGAATCGGCGGCCGCGCTTCTTATGATCTCGGAAAAAACGCTTTCCTTCGTGATAAACCGATTTGCAATAATGAAAATACACTCCCCTTCGTCTACCTCGATAAATACCCTTAAACAGCCCTCTTTTTCCCCTCTGTTGATGGCGAGGATCCTGTGCGAAGGGATTTTCGAAACGGGTTCGGAGTATTCCGCGTACATCTCGTAAGTCGCCATTTTTTCGGCAATTTTCTCGTCTGAGATTTTCGCGGCTCTCGCGGATTTGGCTTTTCCCTCGTCGGCTTTTACTTTTCCGTCGTCGGATTTAGCCTTTCCTTCGGCAGTTTCGACCGCACTTCTCTTTCCCTCCGCGAAAGTCCTGGTTTCATTCTCTCCGAAGGTTCTCGTTCTGACTTTGGAATCCTGCGGTTTTTCGGTTTTCGACTGCCTGACCGCCGCCCTCGTAACTATCGTCCCGTTCGCGAAAACGTATTCTCTTATGATTTTGCGAAGTTCGGCGTCGTCGGAAATTATCTCCGCGATAATATCGCTTGCCCCCTGCAAAGCCGCCTCTGCGGTAGGCACGCCCTTTTCCTCGTTTATATATTCCGCCGCGATATCGAAAACGCTTCCCGATCTGATTTCCTGCGCGAGAATAATTTCCGCCAGCGGTCTGAGTCCTTTTTCGGTTGCGATACTTGCGCGTGTTTTCTTCTTCTGTTTGAACGGCCGATAAATATCCTCCGCTTCGGTCATAGTCTCTGCTCCGGAAAGCGAAGCCCGGATTTCGTCGGTCATTTTTCCCTGCTCTTCGATAGCCGCAGCAATCTCTTCCTTTCTCTCCTCGAGGTTATTGAGATATCTGAGTCTGTCTGCGAATTCTCTCAAAATCTGGTCGTCGCAGGAATTTGTTTTCTCCTTTCTGTATCTTGCTATGAAAGGAATGGTGTTGCCCTCGTCGATAAGCGCGATGATGTTGTCGACGTATTTTTTCTCTATCCCGAATTCACTCGAGAGCTTTTCGGCTACGTTCATATGCCCCTCCGTTTTTTTTGCGGTCAATTGATTATAGCACAAAACCGTCCCTTCCGCAATCAAAAAACCGCTCGGATTTTTCCTTTTTCGGGAGGAAAAGTCGGAGATTTTTGCGAAAAACGACGAAAAAAACGGGCAAAAATCGGGCAAAAAAGGGCAAAAAATCGCAAAATCGCGTTAACCCTCCGTTAAATCAATATTAAATAGTATTATTATAAATATTTGCGTTTAGTTTTAACAATATCTAAAATTACTCAAAATTACTAATAATCAGACTCCCGTAAGTACAAAAAAAGGAGCCGGAAATTTCTTCCCGACTCCCTGCGGACTGCTCCGCCCTATACGAAAAAAGGAGCTTTGCGGCGCCCGATTGCATCCGCTCTTCCGCGTAACTTACACTTAAAGATTATCAATCAAACGTCTTTTCGACAACTTACGCCGCCCTTATCCGACGGTTCCGTTCCTTCGCGAGGCGTTTTTTTATTCGATGGTAACGTGCTTCTTTTCGGGGACTTTTTTCTCCTCTTTCGGCACGATTACGGTCAAAATGCCCTTATCAAGCCTTGCTTTTATCGAATCCTCGTCAACGTCGCCGACGTAAAAGCTTCTCGTGGTGCTGCCGAAGAATCTTTCGCGGCGAAGAATCCTGTTCTTGCCCCCGCATTTCTCGGCTTCGTTTCTTCCGGAGCAGGAGCCTTCCTCGGTTTCCCTCTTTGCAGAGCAGGAACCTTCCTCGGCTTCCTTCTTTGAGCAGATATTTTCATCGGATTCCTTCTTTGAATAGGTAGTTTCCTCGGTTTCTTTCTTTGCGGAAACGATAAGATAGCCGTCGTCAACCGAAATTTCGATTTCTTCCTTATTAAAGCCCGGAACCTCGATATTGAATATCGTTTCCTTATCGTTTTCTTCTATGTCCGTCTTCATCCCCTTAACCCCCTTGGAAAAGGCAATTCTGCCGCCCGATACGGGATAAATCAAAGCGTTGAGAGCGCTGAGGTCCTCGTCGAAAATTCCGCCGGAACACTTTCCGCATTCAAACCGATAGTTCCTCTTTCCTTCGTAATCCTTACAATCTCTGTAGTCCTTACAATCCTTATAATCCTTGCAATCTTTATGGTCCTTATAATCCTTCATAACGATACCTCCGTCATTCTTATTCGTATTTATTATGCCGCAACCAAGAATTCCGATACGCCCAATCCGCGAATCAAGCAGATTAGTAGCGAGTGTGTTAGCAACCAACATTTATGTTCGTTAGCAACCACATCTCTCGATTGCTAATTCCATTATACCACGCAATTCAGGGCTGTCAAGTCTTTTTTCAAACTTTTTCGGAAAACTTTTTTCATTTCGTGAAAGTCAATCCGAGCCTCGCAAAGGCGGCGCACGCAAAAAAATCCGCCTAAAAAACGGATTTTACTTGAAATTATCACATAACGAACGCCTTTAAAACATTTTAACAAAAAGAACTCGAAATCAACGCTATTTTTACATTATATAATAAGTTTAAGAATAACACGAGTAAAATTCGGGATTATTTGGTGGTAACAATAAGACTTTTGAGTCCGAATCGGTCGGCAAGATACTTCGTATCCACCTTCCACGGGACGAACAACGCGCTTCCGCTCCCCGTCATAAACGCCGACAAGCCGTCGGAGGTCAGGAGGTCGATTATTTCGCCCATACGCGGATTCAGCCTTCTCGCGGGGATAAGCAAATCGTTGGAGAAGTCCAGCCTTTTCATCGCGCCGACGTAGAAGGGATAGCTCGTTTCTCCCGCTTTAAATGACGAAACCAGCCCGAAAAGCCCGTCGAAAAGCGATTTTGCCGCCTGCGGACGGAATTCGGAGGGAGATTTGTCGAATTCGGCGAAAACCTCGGCGGTGGAATTGGAGCTTTCCGCGCAAATCAGGGTTATATCCGCTCCGAGAGGGGGAAGAAACTCGAGATTGCCGCCCGTCCCGCTCATTACGGCGTTTTCCCCGAAAAGCATAAACGGAACGTCCTTCCCGACGCTCTCCGCAACGGGCAAAGCGTCCTTTTTCGGGCGTCCGTCGATTTCGCAGAGAAGCCGGATTACTCCCGCGGCATCGGCGGAAGAACCTCCGAGACCGCCTCCGACGGGTATCCGCTTGGCGATTTCGATTTCGAACGAATGAGCGGTCCCAAAAAAATCGTTGTAGGATTCAAGAGCGCGGACCGCGGAGTTGTTTTCGGGAGAAAGCGTCGGAAGCTCCTCTCCGAAACAGTCGTACTTCGTGGTTACCGCGGCAAAAGTCCTTTCCGACGGGATTAAAGTTATCCGATCGCGAACGCTTATCGGAAGGGCGAGAGAGCTTAATTCGTGATAGCCGTCTTTCGGGCGTCCGACGGAAAGCGAAAGATTTATTTTTGCGTTAATCTTCACGGTATAAAGTCTATGTTGATTGAGTATGTCCGCCGAAAAAACCATATAGTCCTCCGCAAAACGCGCGCCCTTCCTTCCGAGAATTCCTCTTTAAAGGGATAATCAAGACTATTTCCGCTAAGAAAGATTCGGATTTCTCTTTATTAAAGGATAGTCAAGACTATTTCTGTCGGAAAGGCTCAAATTTCCTTTTATAGGGAATACTTGGATTTACCCTTATAGGGGCTTGGATTACTCTTTGTCGGGAATAATCGGAGTCCCGACGATTTTCCGAAAAGCAGGGAACTTCGCGCTCCGTAGATTTTACCACAAATTCCGCGGATTTACAACGATTTAAACCCTTATATTCCGCAATCCGCCCCAAAATCGACTCGGACTTCCTTCCCGCCGAGGAAAATCACCGCTCAAATGAGTTGACCTTTGACGCGCGGTGTGGTAAAATTGCCCGAGAATGAGGAAAAACTTCCCGCAGAAAAATACGAGAAAAATTCTCCCCGCAGAAAACGAGATGAAAAATAAGAAATATAATCTGAATTTAAACGGCGATACCGAAAACGCACTCGGAATTATCCCCGAAAACGAAACGGACGCCGATTCCCGCAAAAAAGAAAAAACCGAAAAAAAGGCTTATATCAAAGCCGAAAAAGCAAGAAAACTCAGCGAAAAACAGGCTCTCCGCGAGGAAAAAAAGCAAAACCGCAGAGAGTTTTCCGAATGGAAGGCGCAGCAGAAATCCCTCAGGGCCGAAGCCGATCGCAAGGAAAACGAGAAGAAAACCGAAGCCGGGAATTACGGAAAAATCAAAGCCGAAAAGGACGGAAAAGTCAAGGTTAAAGCAAAGAAAAAAACGAGCGACGGAATGACCGAGGAGCAGATCCTCCGCGCGGAACTCAAGCGGATAGCTTCAAAACAGTCCACCGACGCAGAATGGATAAACCTCGACAACGCGGCGCTTATCTTCCCCGCGGCGGAAAACGCAGACAAAAGCAATATGTTCCGCATATCGGTCGTCCTCAAAAAGAAGGTCGATCCGCTTACCCTTCAGGAGGCCCTCAACGAAACCGTCCCGAGATTTCCGTCGATAACCTCGGCGGTCAAGCGCGGACTTTTCTGGTATTACCTCGAACCGTCGAACAGACCTCTCGTCGTCGAAAAACAGACAGATTTCCCGATGAGAAAAATCCCGCTCGACGCAAGACACGCGCTCATTCGCGTAACTTACTTCAATTGCGAGGTGTCGGTGGAGTTTTTCCACGCGGCAACCGACGGAACGGGCGCGGTCACCTACGTGAACAGCCTTATGTATTGCTATTTCAGGCTGCTGAAGGAGAAGGAAGCCGCACTTGCGGAGACTCCTCAACCGAAAAACGACGGAATTACGGAACTTACCGAGAAGGAAAAACTCTCGGAAAATGAAAACGATGAGCGGGAAGCCGCACTTTCGGAAAAGGACGGAAACGGAAAACGCCCGAGGACTGAAAACGCGGAAAACGGCGGAATTAAAGGCTTTTCCGAAAACGAAAACCTTACGGGCAACGGGGACGGAGATGTCGCCAACGCTTTGAACGGAGAAAAATCCGAAGGAAACGGAGCTTTTGGGGATAGCGCGCTCGCGGAAAACAAAGGAAATTGCACATTCTCGGAAAACGAGGGGAAGCTTTCGCTCAAAGGGAATTGTACGCTCGGAGAAAACGGGAAAATCGGATTTTCCGAAAAGGACGGGGGAGCCGAAGCCGCACGATTCGGGACGAGGGACTCCGAATCCGACGAACCGCAGGATATGACCAATTGCCTCGATACGCGCGACAGACCTCGGCCGGAGGAGCTTACCGACTCCTTCCAGACCTGCTTCGACCATAAGAAAAAGGGCGAAAACAAAGCCGTCAGAGCCTATTATTACAAGTGCGCGAGACTTCCCGGGACGGCTCTCATTCTCACCAAGGGAATCGTGGACGCCGACGAGCTTAATCGCTGCGCCGCCGCAAAAAACGCGACCGTTACGGAATTTATGACGGCGGCTCTTATCTGGGCGATAAACGAGGACAGAGTTACTCTCGGAAAGGACCTCAAAAAACCCGTGGTCATTTCCGTACCCGTGAATCTTCGTCGGCTTTATCCGAGCAAAACCCTACGGAATTTCGTTTCGATGATGGCTATTCGCCACGGGACGGAAAGAGATTTCGACGCGATTCTCGATTCGGTCAAAAAACAGTTCGCCGAGCAGAATACAACCGACTTCTTCGACAAGCTCGTAGGCTTCAACGTAAACGCGCAGCATAATCCCGTTATCAAGATAATGCCGCTCTTTATCAAAAACGCCGCTCTGAGCTTCTGTTCGAGGAATTACGGGGACAAATCGAGAACCTTATCCTTCTCCAATCTCGGAAAGGTCAAGGCCCCCGAAAGCTTCCGCGAGCATATCGTGAGATACGAGTTTTCGCTCGGACCGATGATTCGCGAAGGAATAGATATCGCCTGCGCAGCCTTCAACGGAGTATGCGTTATGACCTTCTCGAAAACGACCAAGGATTCCGCAATCGAAAGGAAATTCTTCGGGAAACTCTCCGAATCGGGCGTAACTGTAGCCGTAGAAACCAATTACGAATATTGACCGCTCACGAAAAAGAGAGGATTGTTATATCCCGAAAAAAACGAGGGATTGTCATATTCCGGCAAAAAAATCCCTCGCCGAAAGGAGGACCAAAAACTACCGAAAAATGAAATACTGTAACGAATGCAAGGTTTACGTCAACGAAAAGCTCAGCCGCTGTCCGCTGTGCGGAGCGCACGTTTCGGAATGCAGAAAAAGCTTTGCTCTTTACGAAAAGAACGTACAGCCTTATATAGACTATCCTAAAGTTTCCGTCAATCAGACGGGAAATCCCCATTTCCTGCGCAAAAAATCCCTCCTGCTTATCGCGGCGGTGATTCTCGTCTGCGTATGGATTAACTTCACCCTGACTCCGGAGAGCGTCTGGTCGGCTTATACCGCGCTTTCCCTACTTCTTCTTTACTTCGGAATTATCCGTCCCGTCTTCGGAAGACACAGACTTTATCTGCTTCTTCCGCTCTACGGATTCCTGACGCTGTTTTTTGGCTGTCTTTTCGATATTATATGCAGCTACTCGGCTTCGGGAAATCTCGACGCATTCGGAATAAGTACGGAATTCGTCGCCCCGAGCGTTCTTCTCGCGCTTATTATTACGACAGACGTACTCGCGGTTACGGACAAGAGCAAGTATAAGTATTATATCGTGTCGCTTATCGTACTGACTCTGCTGGCGGTCATTCCGCAGACGGTCGCCTGGCTGTGCGTCGGAAGAAAGCTTACGGACTGGCTGTCCTTTTCGGTTCTGACCTTCGCGGTCCTGAATATAGCCGTATTCACTATCGTTTACTGGAAGAAGATGAAAACCGAGGTTCACAGGAAGTTCTTTATTTAGAGCCTCGGACTAATCCGAGCCTCGGAAAACTCCGCGGAATTGACCTTATATATAACGAAAAGCCGGGAAATCCGCGGAATCGAATCTATCCGATTACAATAAAAGTCGGAAATTCGGCGTAATCAACCTTATATATAGGAAATCTGCGGAATCGAATCTATATATGGGAAATTCGGCGGAATCGAATCTATACGTAATAAAAAACGGACCTTCTCACGCGGGAAAGTCCGTATTTTTATTTCGCCGTAGGAAAATGAGGTAAAAACGGCGAAAAGGAGATTACTTGTTTTCTTCCGTAAATCCGAAACGGGAAATTTACTCGCTTTCGAGAATCCGAAGGGATTAAGCGATTTCGGAAATCAATCGATTTTCGGAATCACTTGTTTTCTCCGCAGAAGAATTACTCGCGCTTCTCGCGGAGGAATTACTTGTTTTCTTCGGCGTAGGTCGAAAGCATTCTCCGCAAGTCTTTGCTGCACATAAGCGCGACGCCTACGACGACGGCTATCGCGATATCGACGAAAACGAAGCTGTTGTAGCCTATGCTGTAAAGAAGAGGAGTCTGTCCCGCGGGCGTGTAAGCCGCAAATGCGAATACTCCGCTTATTACGTGGCAGACGAATCTCATAACCGAAGCCGCGAGAGAACCGCAGACGAACGCTACGAACTCGTTTTTAATGAGCTTCCTGAATACGCCCGCAAAACCTATGAAACAATAAGCTACCGGATAGTCGATAAGGAACTGCGCGGGATGGACGATATACGGATCCTGAATTGCCTGAAGAAGTCCGTACGCGAAACATACGACTACGCCTTTACGCGGTCCGAAATAGAAGGAATACAGAAGCAAGGGGGTAAGCGAGGCTATCGTAACGCTTCCGCCCTGAGGGAGCTTCCACGGCGCCCAATAGGAAAGCGCGAAACTCAAGGCTACCGAAACCGCGCCGAAAACGATGGATTTGGTATTGAGTTGATCCTTCGTCCCAGCCATAACGACTACGGGAATGGCTACGAGAATTACAGCCGAAACGATAAGCGCGATACTCTGTACGTTTTCGGGAACGTCTTCGCTCTTGTTTACGTAAACATAAATGAATACCGCGCAGACGGCGAATATCACTATGAAAACGAGAAGAGCTGTCTTGCGGTAAAGACTTGCTTTTTCGGGATTCTTACTGCCCGCGATAACAGCGAACAGCGTACAGCCGACGACAGCGGCGATTATTCCGGCGACGGGAATCATATATCCCGCGGCAAAGCCTTTTTCCTTGATTTTCGCGACGAGAAGTATTATTCCGACGATAACCGCCAAGCCCACGACTACGAGCGAAGAGATTCTGAGCGCGAGATTGAGCTTTTCGCTCTTTTTTCCGAGCGCGGCGACTACTATCGCGAAAATCACCCACACCGCGATGAGCGCAAGACACGGAATAACCAGAGTCTTTGCGAATTGGTCGAATTCGGCGGATAAAAGTAAAGATCTGAACATTTTTAAGCTCCTTTCGGTGCCTGAACAAAAAAAGTACCCTCTAAGGGTACTTTCAAGAAAACTCTTTTGTCCCCTACCGGCATTACCCGGTCAGGTTCAACGGGTTTAATCTCAGCCTTGCTCAGCAAAGCACCCCTTTTTAATCTTCGGCACGATTCCTCCGCCGCGTGAATGCGGACGAACGCGAGCCTCAGCCTATTGATTGTATAATCGAAGCCCGCATTTGTCAAGCGTTTTTTAATATTATTTTAATTTTCGGATAAATTCGTGTACTTTAACGTATTGCGAAGAGAAATCGCTCCGCAATTTTTCGTTCTCTCGGATACCTGCCCGTCTTACGCATATTCGGACCGCAAATCAAAGAACGAATCCCGAGATTTCGCCGAAAAGAGGCGTATTCGGACTAAAATTCGGGGAACGGATTCGAGATTTCACCGAAAAGCGTTCGAGGAGCCGAAAAACGGCTTTCCTTATACGAGTATTTCTCCTACGGCAGCGGCTATGTCGGCGTAAACCTCGGCTTTGTTGATTTCGTTCACGAGTTCGTGCCGCGCGCCTTCGTAAAGTTTCATCGAAACGTCCCGAACGCCCTGAGCCTTATAATAGTCGTAAAGCTTTCTGACTCCCTTTCCGAATTTTCCCACGGGATCCGCGTCGCCGCTGAAAATCCTTATCGGAACGTTCTTGTCAAGTGCGTCGAGCGAATTCTTTGCGTGAAGAGCTTTGAGTCCGCGGAAGAAGTTCGAATAGAAATTGGCAGAGCAGGAAAAACCGCAGAGCGGATCGGCGTCGTATTTCGCAACTTCGTTTTCGTCGCGGGAAAGCCACGAGCCGCCCTCGAACTTCTTGTCGTAGCTCCCGAAGGTCAGATTCAGAATGACTTCGGGAACGCATTTCGGATCCCTCGCGGCGTATCTGTCGGCAACGAAAGAACCGACGTTCACGTCTGCTCCCTTCATAAAGCAGCTCCCCATAAGAATGAACATATCCGCTTTTATTCCTCTTTCTATAAGTCCCTGAGTCAGAAAGCTCCCGTAACTGTGTCCGCAGACGATTCGCTTTACGCCGCCGAAAAGCTTCCCGATTTCGTCGCTCAAAAGGCGCTGATCGGCTATCGAGTCGTTCCAGGTGTCGCCCTCGGCGTACCCGAGCTTTTCGTCGAAATTCTCGCCGTGGCAGCGCACGTCCGCGCCGACGAAGGTTATTCCCGAATCCGCAAGATATTTCGCGAAATCCTCGTAACGCACTATATGCTCAGCCATTCCGTGAACCATCTGAAACACCGCGCGCGTATTCCCGGCTTCGTTGACGTAAAAAGCAGTCTTTCGTCCGTTCTTACCGATAAAATAATCCTTCTTCATCTTCCGTCTCCTGTTTTTCGTTTTCTTCGGGTAATCCGCCGACCGCAACGTAAGTTCCGCCGCGGACTTTGCGCCAAAAATCATCGTTTTCGGGCAGAACGCGAAGCGAATTCCTATCCTTTCAATCCCGTCCCTTCGGAGGCTCAGCCCTGTTTCCTGAAAACCTTGCTTTCGGCTTTTTCGTAAGCCTTGACTATCGCCTGCACGAGCGGATGACGGACGACGTCCTTTTCGCTGAACTGACAGACGGCTATCCCTTCGACTTCCTTGAGAATAGTGACCGCGTGCCTGAGTCCGCTCTGCTTTCCGTCGGGAAGGTCTATCTGCGTGAGGTCGCCCGTTACTACCATCTTGCTTCCGTCGCCCAGCCTCGTCAGAAACATCTTCATCTGCTCCCGCGTGGTGTTCTGCGCCTCGTCGAGAATTATAAAGGCGTTGTTCAGAGTCCTTCCTCTCATATACGCGAGAGGAGCTATTTCTATACTGCCCTTTTCGAGAAGCTTATTGTAGCTGTCCTGTCCGAGCATCTCCGAGAGTGCGTCGTAAAGCGGACGAAGATAGGGATTTACCTTCTCCTGAAGGTCCCCGGGGAGAAATCCAAGCTTTTCACCCGCTTCGACCGCGGGACGAGTCAGTATAATCTTGTCCACGTCCTTGTTTTTGAAGGAATTGACCGCAAGCGCGACCGCAAGATAGGTCTTTCCCGTGCCTGCCGGACCGACGCCGAAGGTAACCGTATTCTTCTTTATCGAATCCACGTACTTCTTCTGTCCGACGGTCTTGCTCTTGATTATCTTGCCCCTCGAGGTTACCGCGACTACTCCGTGAAGAAGCTGATCGATCTCGTCGAGCTTCCCTTCCTTCGCGCACGCGCAGATATAAGAGGTTCTTCCCGAATCCACGGTCTCGCCGTTCATTATGAACGCGATGAGCTTCTCTATGACTATATAAGCCTGCTCGACGTTCTCTTTAGGTCCTATAATCTGCGTATCGCCGCCCTGATTGATTACGCTTACGCCGAATTCCGACGTAATTACCTTGATATTCTCGTCGAACGTTCCGAAAAGCTTGACAAGTACGTCCATAGACGGTATAATCACGGTTTTGGTTATCCTGTTGTCTTCCATATTCCTCTTTTGCGGCTTTTTCACCGCCTTCCGTATTCTGTTTTCCGTATAGTTATCACGGACTTCCTTTTCGTCTTCCGTATAATTATCACGGACTTTCTTTTCGTTTTCGGCGCGGCTGCTCACGGACTTTCAGAAAGCTGCTACGGACTTTCAGAAATCAGAGCCGTTCCGCGGACGACTACCCTGACGAATTTCGGCTTCTCCTCCGAATCCGAGGCTTCCTCCGAATAAACCCTTTCGGTTATCTCGAAATCGGCTTGCCCCTCAGCAATCTCAGCCGCTTTTTTCCGCAGATTCTCCCTTTCTTCGTCGAAAGAGACCGATACCTTCAAGGCTCTCAGCTCGTAATAGACCGTTCTTATGCGCTTTATCGGCGCGGGAGAGAGAAGCGTCACGAATTCCTTGGTTTCGTAGTGCCTGAAAGGCGGAACATCGCCGCCTCCGACTGTTTTCCCGAAAACCTCGTGCGAAGTCGTCGTAAAAGTCCGCCCCGTAAGCTCGAAAACCTCTCTGTACGGGACGAACACGACCTCCGCGCTCAACGAAACCGAGGCGTATACACGCCCTTCCGCGCGCACCGGCTCTTCCGTACCGTCGGCGTAGGTCACGACTCCGCGTATAAGAACCTGACCTTTCACGACCTTGTCGCCAACCGCGACCGCAGGCGTACCGACTATCACGGCTATCCGCGAAACTACGCCCTCTCTTACCGCCGATATATCCCTCGGACCGGAATCGATAGGCTCGACGCGGCTCTTCCTCGCAGTTACCGTAACGGTCAGATCCCTTCCCTTCCTCGAAAGAATAACGTACTCCGCACCCTCTATCCTCAGGGCAAGCTGATTTTCGAGATAATCGGTATCCGCCGCCGAAAGAGACGAACCTCTCTTTACTCCGTAGCTCTCTAAAATTTCCGTGACCGCGGACAGACTCGTTATTTCGGATTGGTCCACGAGAAGAATCCTTCCCGTTTTCCCCGACGCGACGACGCAGACTATTACCGCGAAAAGCATTCCGAAAATCAGTACGAGATTCCTCACGAGAGCTTCCCGAAGCTTTTTTCGCCCGACAGGTACCGCCTTTCCGAAAGTATAGCACATTTTTCCGCATAAATCAATCAATGCGGGCAAATCCTTTTCGGAAAGCGTAACCCAAACGCGGTCTTTTTGCTTTTTTACGTCGAAAACTTCTATTCCGCTCCGCGAAAACGCGTTAAGAAGCCTTTCGTGATTGTATCCGTTTATTACGATTCTGACCATACTCCCTCCGCAGTCGCGATTTACGAATTTCGGATTTACCGTAATTCAAGAGTCTTTAAGCCTTCGTCGGTCAGGAATTCATCCGAGCTTTTTTGGTTCGGATAATTCTCGATTGCTTGGAATTCGGAAATCCTTCGGCTCGGAGGTCAGACGAAATCCACGCCCGAAATCTTCCCGCCGACCACCGCAAGCCCGTCGGAAAGATGAATTATCCGAAGCCCGCCGCCCGTTATCCGAAGCGTTCCCTTTTTGCCGACGGAAAATCCGACGCTCTCCGCCGAAAGCTTCCTGACGCCACGGTGTCCTTCGATTACCGCCAGATCGCAGCCGAAAAGCGTTATCTTTACGCCCCCCGCAAGCGCCGCTGCCTCCGCTCCGCCCAGCCTGAGCATATCGCTTTCAAAAGAAGTTGTCATTATCACGCTCCCTCGCTTTCTCCGCTCCTCGCTCATCGTCAATTACTTCATCCGTTCGTGATTTTTCCGCTCCTCGGTTTCTCGATTTTTTCCGTAGGTCGTTTTCGGCTTTCCGCTGTTTTTCAGTAGGTAGTTTTCTGCTTTTTCTCGGTTTTCACCGAAAATCGAAAAATTTTCACCTGCGGCGCATAAAAAATTCTTAAACTTATTTCCGTAAAATCGATATAAAGTTCATATCCCGTACATATTCGCCAGAGTTTTACGAATTTGGGTTCAATGGGTTGCGAAAATTCACGAAATACTATATAATATATTCGCATACAGGAAACCTTTATGCAAAAGTATCGTATTCGGTCAAGAGGGATTTATTATGAGTGTTTTATTTATCGATACCGATGGCGAATTGAGATTTGATCTGGCAGACGAGGTTAAGGCTAACGTTATCCGTATGCCTTATACTCTTAACGGCACGGAATATTACGACGACGGCGGAAGAAACATAGATTACGCGGATTTCTTCAAAAAACTCCGCGAGGGAGGCTCGTCTACGACCTCCGCTTTGAACGCCAACGACTACACCGGCTATTTCGAGCCTTTCTTCAAAAAGGGCGAGGATATTCTCTACATATCCTTCGGCTCCAAGTTCAGCGCGACTTTTACCCATATGGAAACGGCTATCGACGAGCTTAAAGCCAAATATCCGAACGTGAATTTCACGCGGTTCGATACCGACTCCATCTCTATGGGAACGGGTTTTATGCAGTACTACGGAGCGAAGAAGTTCAACGAATGCGGCGGAAACATCGCCGAAACCGTAGCTTATCTCGAACAGCTCAAGTACAGAGTATACACGACTTTCGTGGTCGACGACCTCCATCATCTGAAAAAGGGCGGTCGGATTTCCTCCACGGCCGCGGTTTTCGGCTCGCTTATCGGAATCAAACCGGTTCTGAAAATTACCGACGAGGGCAAAATCGAAAACATCGACAAAATCAAAGGGGCGAAAAAGGTCCTCGCGTACCTCGCCGACTGCTTCGGGAAGAATTGCGACGACACGGAAAACTACGACGTCTGGATTATGGAGGCGGACAGGAAAGCCGACGCGGAAATTCTCAGGGAAAATATCCTGAAAATTCGTCCGGACGCGAGAGTTCACATTCAGCTCGTCGGTCCGGTCATCGGAACGCACTGCGGCCCCGGAACTCTCGGAATTATTTTCCATTCCGCAAGCAGATAAGCGAAAAACGGCTTAATTAAAGGATTTTTTCAATCGGAGATTCAAGCCCGACTGTTTTTTGTCGGGCTTTTTTCGTGTTTTTCGAGTCGAATCCGAAAGAAAAAATCGGAAGTCGGGATTTAAATTTTCACCTAAAAATCAATAAGATTTCTCTTTGTTATCAAAAATAAATCTGAATAAATCGTGAGAGATTTGAGATTATTTTAGGAAAAATTCGAGAGTCGTACCCGCCGGACAGGAAAAAACAGCCCTTTCCAACTCGAAAATCGTCACGGTTTTGGCTCTTTTTCCCGCGCGATAAATGTCGATGAGCCAGAGGCGACCGCTGCCGCACTCCTTATACGCGGCGTACAGCGGCACGTCCGCGCCGAAAGACAACACCGTCGCCGCCGCGCCCTTTTTAAGGAGCTTTTCGCGCTGACTTTCGAAAGTCGTTTTTGAATATGGCGGATTTGTGACCTTTTTGAGAAATCCGTCGAAAATCAGACTGAAACCAAAAATCAAAAGACTGAAATTTGCTTGTGATTTTATTATTGTTATAAAAAAAGCCGCAATAAGCGCAATTCCGAACGCAAAATTCATTTTTCTTAAGGCAGAAAAGACTTTTTTTCGAGAAATTTTCGCTCTTAACGCGGCAGTGTAGGCTCTTCCGCCGTCCAAAGGGTAACACGGAAGCAAATTTCCGAGCGCCATCCCGAAATTAGCGAACGCAAACTCGCTCGTGTACGCGTAACTTTCGGGAAAAGCCCACCAGCCGGCGGTCAGAACGACACCCACCAAAAGGTTGCAAAGCGGCGCGGAAAGAGCCACAAAAACCTCGTCTTTGACACTCAAAATTTCGAAATCGCCATATAAAACTGCTCCAAAAAGTCCGATTTCAAGCCTTTTACACTCATAGCCTCGCCTGACAGCCGCAAGATAGTGAATTAACTCGTGAAATATGACGGTTAACACATAAGAAAGGGCTTTGAGCCACGCTCCCAAGCCCAAAGCAAACACGAAATACAACAGCAGAGCCGGCGAAAGCTCAATTTCTATTCCTTTCTTTTTCATTATTTTTTAATCAATATTTCTTAATTTGCACTTAATTACTTTATAAAAAATAACTTTATATTCTTTAATTATTCATAAAATGAATATTGTATGGTTTATTAATGGATTTTTAATTCTTAAATATTTCATAAGAAAATTATACACTCATATTAAACATTTGTGAGCCATACAATTTTCTTAAGTTATTCACTTTATTTTAATTTACTTCAAGTCAAACTTCCCAAACGATTGAATTCCCGATAAGCGCAACGTTCTCAACCTTCTTGCCCTTGAAATAGATATTAACAGTGTAGGCTTCGTCGTAATAACCAAGGATATCAAACCTCGAAAGCACCTGCCCGGAAACGACTTTTACGTCTTTAAGCGCATTGAAAATTATCTCCGTATTCTCATCATATTCAAGACTTACACTTGAATTGGTCACATTTCTGACTTTTCCTGCAGAAAAAGTTACCGCCAGAGTTCCGCCTCTCACCACTATATCACCACAAGAAACACTTCCGACCGTACTTATCGCAGAAACAACCATAATATTTTCCGTAGTTTTCACACCAAAAACACCTAAAGCCTCTTTTTTCACAGAAGTCCACCATTCAGTCACATCGGCACCACCAAAAGAAAACGCACAGACAGCTGCAATTATCACAATTACAGCAAGAGCCGCAGCAATCATTCCTTTCCGACCAAGCTTTTTACCAAGTTTCTCAACATTTTTACTCGATTTATTCGCGCTATCTTCACTTTTTTTATTAAAAACATTCGTGTTTTCTTCAAATTTCGTTTCTTTTACATCTTCTTCATCTGAATTTTCGATATCGGAAGGTCCGGACGCACAGGTAAGTTCCAACCAGTCGTTCTCTACGGCAATGTTGACGCCGCGGCCGTAAATGCTGTCCGAACTTTCACGCGCAAGTTTTCTGGCTGAAGCTTCAGTAGAATCTCCGCTGAGTGTAACTATTTCATCATTAAATACACACTTGTCGTTTGTTTGTTTTTCATTAAGCTTTTCACTTGGCGTAAATTCTGATATTTTTTCATCGCGTAAACAATTATCACACAACTGTTCATCATCGTTAAAAGTGCTGTTTTTACACGATTCCTGAGATGAATCCTTACCGTATCCGAAAAATTCCGCAAAATCAAATCTTTCACCGTTGTCGCTCATAACTAACCTCCCTTGTTTTATATATTCCTATGCCTCAGTCGCCGACATTATGACAAAAATTCGCTTTCTTTATTTAATCATATAATTTTCTCTTTGTTTTTATAAATAAAACCTCAAATTATCGCGTTGTATTCAGATTTGAAATTTTATTCACAAATTAATTATTAAATATAAATTATTATTTCTTATAAATTACATAAAAATATAGCCCGCTGCGGATTGCGGGGCGGGTAACACGAAATTTTTGAGAATACGGAAGTCGGGAGGGTGGGAGTAATCCGCAGCTACCGCATTTTTACGCTCACCGAGACGCCGTCGCCGATTTTAAGCGTAACGGTACTCATTTCGGGATCGTTTGATATAATTTCGAGAAAGGTGTGAAGATTTCTTGCAATAGTTATGTGCTTATGGCGTTTATTTTCGGGAATATTTTCCACAAGTCCTTTGTAAAGCACGTTGTCGCACACGAGAACGCCGCCGGAAACGAGCAATTTTTTCAGATAAGGGTAAAATTCGGGGTATTGCCCCTTCGGCCCGTCCATAAAAATGAAGTCGTAGCTCCCCGTCAGCATCGGAATTATTTCGCCGGCATCGCCTTCAAAAAGATTCACCCGGTCCGAAACGCCGTATTTGCGGAAGTTTTCGCGCGCGGCGTCGGCGGAATCCGTAATTTTTTCAATCGTGTTGAGCGTCGCAAGGGGCGCGGCTTTCAGCATAAGAATCCCGCTGAAACCGATCGCGGTGCCGATTTCGAGGATTTTTCGGGGCTGTTTCATACGGACGAGGACGTCGAGAAGCCGCTCCGTTTCGCTGAAAAGCACGGGAATATGCTCGCCGTAAGCGTTTTTCCTCATTTCCGCCATATCGCCGACGGTTTTGCGGTTAAGTGATTCGAGAAAATCCATCGTTCTTTTTTAACCTCCTGCTAACTTTTTCGGCATCCTGCTTACCATCCGAAAACCAACCGATTTTTCGTCGAAAAGCTTGAAATTCCCGAAAAAAACCGAAATTCGCCTGCCTATAGGCGGG
>UQVY01000012.1 GCA_900544545.1 uncultured Eubacteriales bacterium | reverse complement strand
TTCTGACGACGAACTTAATAACGTAGCAGGCGGCGGCTGCTACACGAAAGACGGACGGTTGGTAGTTTCTGCGCTTCATATATGCGACGATTTCAGCGGCAGAAACGGAGTAAAAAGAGGCGGCGAATACGCAGATTGCTGTTCCTGCATATTCTGCACCTACGAAAAAGGTTTGTGGCTTTGCAATAACCCCAAAAACAACAAATAAATTTAACGCCGTTTCGCTTAAAAACTAAAAAACGAAAAACAAATTAAGAGCATCCCTAACGAAATTGCTCTTTAGGCGTATATACTTATAGAAATATCAAAAAAAGGAGTAATTACAATGGAAAACAAAATAACACCCGAACTCGTAGAAAAAGCAAAACAGGTTAAAACACCCGAAGAACTTATCGATATAGCAAAGGTTAATAATATGGAGCTTTCCAAGGAAGAAGCTCAGGCTTACTTTAATCAGCTTAATAAAACGGGCGAGCTTTCTGACGACGAACTTAATAACGTAGCAGGCGGCGGCTGCTACACGAAAGACGGAAGAATGGTTACTACCGTCGGAAACTGGTGCAATAATTTCGTCTGTAAGAAGTGCGGAGGTAATATTGATATGGGTAGCGTTTCCGGTAGCGACAGGGCTTGCGGCACTTGCGGAGGACCCGTATATTGCAACACATGTAAGTTATGTACCTACGAAAAAGGCTTGTGGCTGTGCAATAACCCCTACAATAAGAAATAAATTAAGTTTTACGTTCTTTTCTTTAAGCGTATAACTTATAGAAACCGATAAGGCTTAATAGCAACTAAAACTTCCATAGCGGCAGAGAACCGACTTTGCCGCTTTCTTTTCAATTAACTGCACGATAAGAATATTATGTACTGTATACTTAATCCGAATATAGGTCTTAGATCATGGTGGCGCGTTCCTTCTGCTTATTATGTAAAAGGAATGCGCGACGCGCAGCGGCTGACCAAGGAAGAATTCGATTTTCTTTCTCTTTGCGACGGACAAAGCGAAACAGCGAACGGCGAGCTTGCTGAAAAATTTATACGGCGCGGATTTATTGCCATTTGTAATAAGGGCGAGCGAGCGCTTGAGCCGTGGCAGAAAATGAACTGCGACAATCGTTATTTCCCTGCGCGGCACGTTGCTTCGCGGGGAATCTATAAGATAATCGCAACAAAAAAGGAGAAACTTCTATGAAAAAAGCCATCGTAACGGTTGCGGCTCTTATGCTGCTCTGTTTCTGTCTTCTTACGGCGTGCGTACCGGCAGAAAAGCCTCTTACCGACGAAGAAAAACAGGAACTCATCTCGGAAGCGTATATTTACGCGTTTCCTCTCGTTCTCGTAGACGCAACCAAAACGCTTTCCACAAACACCGTAACGCCCGTCAAGGGACGTTCTCCCGTAAACCAGCTCATCCACGGAAAAGAGCTTGCGGACGCGTCTTTCAGGACGGTCGTAACGCCCAACGTAGATACCGTTTACACTCAGGGCTGGCTGGACCTCGGAGCGGAACCTATGGTTTACGTTATGCCCGAAGCCGACAGATTCTTCAACGTTCAGGTGCTTGACGCGTGGACGAACACCGTAACGGTACTTGACCAAGCCGGAACTTACGTATTCGTAACGCCCGACTCCGACGCGGTTGTTCCCGAAAACGTAACAAAAGTGGAAGTTCCCACGAATTACGTATGGCTCATCGCGCGCGTGGTTCTTTCCGATAAGGAGGACCTTCCCAACGTTTACGAGATTCAGAACGGAATGAATCTGCTTCCTCTTTCGGCTTACAATGCCGGCGGAGATTACGTTCAGCCCGAAGGAACTTACGACGCGGCTAACGATTCCGTTCCGGTCAGCAAAGTCCTCTCTATGAGTCCCAAGGAATTCTTCGATAAAGCCAACGCTCTTATGGAAATCAATCCTCCCGCGGAAGCAGACGCGGAACTTCTTAAAAAGTTTGCGAAAATCAACGTCGGCCCCGGTATGACCTTCGACGCGTCCGTAATCCCCTCGGATTCCGATACCGAAGGCGAAGGATTCTGGGTCAATCACCTCAAAAACTTCCGTCAGACGGTCGTTTCCTGCGCTCCTAAGTTCGCATCCAAACTCGGACAATGGACGTTCTACGGCTCTCCCATAGGCGATTTCGGTATCGAATACACCTACCGCGCGATGGTAGCTCTCGTCGGTCTCGGCGCAAACACCAACGACGTCGCGATTTATCCCAAAACCGACTGCGATATAAACGGAAACCGTCTTAGCGGAGAAAAGACCTATATTCTTCATTTCGATTCGCTCCCGTCCACTCTCGAAAAAGGATTCTGGTCCATTACCGCTTACGGCAGCGACGATTTCCTTATAGACAATCCCATAAATCGTTACTGCGTAAACGACCGCTCGGGCTTTATCCTTAACGAAGACGGCTCGCTGGATATCGTTCTTTCCAAGGACGCACCTCAAATTACGGAAAACTGGCTGCCCGTGGGCGACGGGGAATTCCACCTCTTTATGCGTATTTATCTTCCCGATATGGAAGCTCTGAAAACCTGGAATCCCCCGACTATAAGCGTTCTCGCATAGTTTTTGTCTTCCCGAACGGACTATATTGGACGGAAAACGAGAATCTTATCTTATCAAAATCCGATTCCGTTAAAATCAAAAACAGCTTACGGTTAAATCAAAAGCCTCGGAGATATCTTCGGGGCTTTTTCTGTGTTACCGACGGGCAATGAATATACAAAATCGCGGAAAAAGCTTGACATTAAGCCGAGGATGTGGTAAACTTTACGGGCATTCGCGGAAGGAGATTTCGAGCAGCCGCGAAGGAATTTGCCGATGTGGCGGAACAGGCAGACGCAAGGGACTTAAAATCCCTCGATGGCGACATCGTATCGGTTCGAGTCCGATCATCGGCACCACAGGGTCGGTTTATAAGATTTCCTTATAGACCGACGTTTTTTTGTTTGCAATCGTGTAAAGTATTGAAAAAATCCGAATAATATGCTACAATCAAGGTCAAGACAAATCGGGATTTGTGAGGATAACGATGGATTATAAGAGAATTGATGCTTCTCAGATTGAAGCATTGTGGAAACTGCAAAGGTTATACAAAGAAGAAATCAAGGAAGATGAACCTGATTTAGCGGGAAAAGAACGGATGACGGAAGCAATCAAAGCAAACAGTATCCTTTTCTTTGGCGCGTATGATGAAAAGGCTTTAATTGGCTGCTGTTCAGTCACGGTTGGCTTTTCAACATTCAATTATCTTCCAAGCGGTGTGTTTGAGGACTTCTACATACTCCCTGAATACCGGCATAAAGGCATAGCGCATCAATTGGTTCAGTTTGCCCGTCTGGAAAGCGGAGTTTCCTCACTAACAGTCGGATGTGCAGATTGCGACGTACAGATGTACAAGGCTCTTGGCTTTTCAATTCCCATCGGAAACCTGCTTGCGTTTGATTGACAAATTCCTGTTTTGCGGAAGCAATCCGACGGGCGTCGTTCGGTAAGCCGACACGTGTGCAAAAAGTACTTATCGTCCGACGCACTCTCAAAAACCGCCCTCCCCCCCCCGGAAACGAGATTCGGTTATACTTATGCGCAGGACGATAACGCTTTTGGTTATCGTCTTTTTTGTCGTCCCGAATATGGAAAACAGCAACAAACGGTTGCTTGTATTCGACAGAATACTATGCTATAATAATCGGGAAAGAAAATCAAGGGAGATTAACAATGGAAACAAAAAAGATTATAGCGGAACTTCGCCTAAAAAACGGTATGTCGCAAGAAGACCTTGCGGAAAAAGTCTTCGTTACGCGGCAGGCCGTATCGCGTTGGGAAACCGGAGAAACGACGCCGAATCCCGAAACTCTGAAACTGCTTTCCGAGCTGTTTGACGTTTCTATCAACACTCTTTTAGGCTCGCCGAGAAAACTCGTTTGCCAGTGCTGCGGAATGCCTCTGGAAGACGATTCGCTCATGGGACACGATAAGGACGGCGCAATCAACGAAGACTATTGCAAATGGTGCTACGCCGACGGAACTTATACGTACAGCGATATGGATAACCTGATTGACGTGTGCGTCAAGCATATGGCAGGCGAACACTTCACCGAGGAACAGGCTCGCGCTTATATGAAGAATTTGCTTCCGCAACTCGACTACTGGAAAAACCACGAGCAACTCGGCGACAACGGACGATTCGAGCAATTCAAGCTGCAACTGATAGACGAATTCAACAATCTTCATATCGAAGGAATGCCGAAGGTAGAAAAATTAAACGCGCTCGTCGGTAAATACGTAAATCTCGAATATCCGCTTCCGAACGGAAAAAAGATAAAGTTTCTGAACGACGAAAAGACCTATCTGGGCAATCAGCTGGAATGCGAATCCGATGAAAACAGGTGTTTCGGTATTCTTGCCGATACGTCGTTTATGCTTGTCTGCACTTACGGAAAAAACAGTGAAAATCCCGAGCTGATTCTCTACAAGAAGAGATAGATATAGATTATCCGTAAAAGCTTTTTATGTAACCCGACGCAACTCGCCTTTAAAATCGAACGAATACGCTTGACGGGTAATTCCGCTTTGTGGTATAATAAGCGGGTGAATAGGGGACGACACCCATTATAAAAAACGGAATTCACTCATTAAACTTATATCGCGACAGGGGGTGATACCCATAGAAAAAAACATTATCGTCGTTGATGAACAAGGTAATGAATATGAAGCGACCTACCCGAAAAGGGCAAAAGGTCTCGTTAAAAGTGGCAGGGCACGCTTCGTAGACAAAAATAAAATATGCCTTGCGTGTCCGCCGAATATAGATTTGGAGGATAAGAAAATGACAGAAACAAACGGACGGGAAAGCGTCTATACGATAGAGTACATTCTTTTACAGATAGCTAAAATACAGGATCGGACGGAATATCTCGACAACGCGTTGGAACGTTTATCTCTGATGGACGACGGCGACTGCTCGGGTTATAATATTCAGGGACAAGCCAAAGCAAAGGCGATAAGCGACATCGTGGAAAGCCGCGAAACGACGAACAGGCAGCTGCTGGCGCTGTACGAAAAGATTTACGACGACCTGAAGCCTGCGAAACACCCGGTGCAAATCGCCGATGACGAAGATTTTCCGGAATTACACGATTCTATAGCGTCGGATTTAATTAAACGATAAACCAAACGATAGCAAAAAACCGTCGCATTAGCGGCGGTTTTTCATTTTGTAATCCGAATTCTTTGTTTTTATGGTTTCTGACTATTTGCCTTTATTTGCGCGTAATCACGGATTTTTTGTTTTACGGAATCGTTTTCGCGGCCGTCAATCGGATTTAATCCTTGTTCGTACCGAAATCCGCGCTTCCGCCCGAGAAAAGGCTGACAAGCTGAAGGACGTAATACAAAAGCTCGAGAAGCGACAGGATTATGTCGTTTATATACTGAATATTATACAGCTTGAAAAGCTTTTTAATAAGTACGAGTTCCTCGTCGGTCGCCATTTTGTTTTCGGAAAGCATTCTGTACGCGCGTTCCTGAGCCTTCTTTTCGGTTTTGAGCGTAACGAGCGACAAAATAAGCGAAAATACGTAAAACGCAAGCGCTACGATAAGAAGTATAACCGTTACCGTTCCCGTGCCTTTAAAGAGGAAATAATCTATTACCGCGCCTATTATAACGAGCGGCAGAAACGCAATCGGTCCGAACGTAACAAACGGGAAAAGTCTGTTCCTCGTCTTCATATCCGGATCGTTTTCCTTATCCATAACGGCAAGAGCCGCCTTCTGACTTCCCATCGCGAGAGAAGTAAGGCTGTTTTTCTTATAAGTAAGTCTTCTGAGCCTTATTTTCTTGAAATAATGGCTGTAACTGTTTCCGAAAATAAGCGAGCCGGTAACTTTGATTTTTATATGTTGAAGTCCGTTGCGGTCGAGAAGTTCTCTTGCAGCTTCCGCGCCCGTGAGTCCGGCGGAATTCCTGCGTCTGTTGAATTTTACGTAAGAAATTCCGAGAATTATCGAAATGACTATGGAAACGCAGGCAACTACTCCGATGAGAATTCCGACTACGGCTATGGCAGCCTGAAGGGGCTGGTCCATATTCCTGAAAGCATCTAAAAACGCGCTTATTTCAGTGTCCGATTCAAGTAAAAGATTGCCGAACGGTATTTTCATTTTTTCTTCCTCCTCTATGTCTGACGAATTTGTGTTTAATGGATTTCCAACTTACTTAACGAACGGCGAGCTGTCGGTTATCGTCTTGCCCTTATAAATAACACCTTCGTCCACCCTGACTTCGTAGGGAAGCTTGAATTCCACGAAAAATCTGAGTCCGTCGCCTGTGATTTTAAGACTGTCGACGCCCTCCGCGTCTTCTCTCGCGCGAAAATACATTGCCGTATAGGTCTTACCTTCATAAACGACGGTGAAATCGGTCTTTTCAATCGGAATAACGTCCGTGCTCTCGTCCGTTCTGACGAGCATAACTTCTATTTTATAAATAGTATAACTTGCGTCTCAGCCTTCGTCAGGCATATCGACGTAGCTGTATTTTCCTACGTAAGCAAGGATTTCGGCCTTGTTTTCCTCCGTCGGACAACCCGCAAGACAAAGAAGCGCGGTAAGGCACACGAGCGCGGTAAGTACGACCGCAATTGTTTTTCTTTTCATAATCTTTCTCCTTCGAAGCGGAATATTATTCCCCCGCTTCTTTTTTAAGATATCGCAAACGCTCGATTTTTTAGCGTTCCGACCTCGTTTGCCTATTTATACGAACAATAATCCCTTCGGTACAGCCGAGAAAAATAAATTCCGGAACTGTTTTTTCGGTTTATTCTCCCGAAAATCCGCATACAAAAAGTCTCTTTTTCAGAGACTTTTTTATCATTTTTTATTCGCGGCTTTTTCTTCGGCAGCTTTTGCGTCGGCAATCGCGTCGAGCTTCTTATTTCTGAAATAAAGCGCGATATCCACGCCGATTTCACAGAAATTCAGTATGTAAAAGAAGAATCCGAGGAAAAAGAGAAAACCGCTGCTTCCCGCCGAAAGCTGAAGAATCTTTCTGACTATGCCGAAAGCGTAGCCGATAAACAGGAAAACTTCAAAAAACAGACTTTTTCCCTTTGCAGTGCGGGACACGAGAGATTTGCGGATTGCAAGCGGCCAGGACAGACCGAAACAAAATATAGTCAGGGCTTCGAGAAGGTCAATCATTTTTTAACTCCTTTTTCGTTTGAGGCAAATCTTGTTTTTGCCTCGTTTTTATCGTGTTTACGTATGTTCGTTTGCAGGACGTTCAATCCGGATATCCGTCGGATTGCAGAACTTTTCTCGTATAATCGGGAAGAAGCACAGGCGAAACTTCCTTTCCGCAGAGTCCGCAGGAACGTCGGAGTTCCTCGAATTCGCGGACGTGTCCGAGCGATAAATCTCCCGAAGATGGCGAAACTTCCGACCTTTCCGCAGCCGCTTTTCCCGCGGTTCTTCCGAAAACGATTATGTCGAGAAGAGAGTTCCCCATAAGACGATTCCTTCCGTGAATTCCGCCCACGACTTCTCCCGCCGCAAAAAGATTTTCAACCTGTACCGAGCCGCCGGAAACGTCGATATCTATGCCGCCGTTCTGATAATGCAGAGTCGGATACACGAGAATAGGCTCCGTTCTGATGTCTATTCCGCAGTTTTTGAACATTCTGAGCATTGCGGGAATGTGCCTTTCTATCGTACCTTCGCCCGAAATAGCCTCTATCATCGGAGTATCCAGCCACACCGCTTTTCCGTTACCCGTATCGACGCCTTTATTACGCTCGGTACATTCGCGGATAATCGAAGCCGCCGCAACGTCGCGGGTTTCGAGAGGATGCATAAAGACCTCTCCGTCCGCGTTTACGAGCTTTGCGCCGAGCGAACGGACCTTTTCGGTTACGAGCGCGCCGAAAGACTGTTGCGGATATGCGACTCCCGTCGGATGATACTGAAGCGTATCGGGATAAAGAAGCTTTGCGCCCGCCCGATAAGCAAGCACAAGTCCGTCCGCCGTAGCTCCGTAATGATTGGAGGTCGGGAATCCCTGATAGTGCATTCTTCCCGCTCCGCCCGTAGCGAGAATGACCGTTTTCGCCCTTATAACGAAGGTTTCTTCGGTTTCCATATTCATTAAAACCGCGCCTGCGGCTCTTCCCTCCGAGTCGAGAACAAGCTCTACGGCTGCAGTGAAATCCATAACGGGAATACCGAGATTATAAACCTCGTCCCGCAGAGTCCTCATAATCTCCGCGCCCGTATAATCCCTCGCAGCGTGCATTCTCTTCCTCGAGGTTCCTCCGCCGTGCGTGGTAATCATAGTTCCGTCTTCGGTTTTATCGAATTCCACTCCGAGATCGTTCAGCCATTTTATCGCTTCGGGAGCGTCGGTAACGAGCTTGCGGAGAAGTTCTCTCTTCGCCGCAAAATGTCCGCCTCCGAATGCGTCAAGAAAATGAATCGCGGGAGAATCGTTTGCCTTGTCGGCTGCCTGAATTCCTCCCTCGGCCATCATAGTGTTTGCGTCGCCCATACGAAGCTTGGTAACGACGGTAACGTCAGCTCCCGCTTTTTTCGCTTCGACAGCCGCTGCCGCTCCCGCTCCGCCTCCGCCGATAATCAGTACGTCGGTTTCTTTATATACTTTGCTTAAATCGATTTTATCGGGATCTATACGGCTTCCCGCCTGAAGCAGCGCGCAAAGCTCCGAGGGAACGGATTCTCCTTTATTCGGACCGATAAGAAGCTTTTCGAATTTGTCTTCCCTGTAATCGGGATGAAAGGCTCGGAGAAGCTTTTCTTTCTCGTCCGCGGTCATTCTCGTCGGCTCGAACGCAATATTCCTTTCTCTCGCGCCGCTGACGGCCAGAATCGACCGTCTGAACTCTTCGGGATACATATTTCTGCCTCCTATTTCTCTATATCTCGGTTTGCGTAAAGCTCTTTAAGCTCCGAAACGGACTTGCTCATAAGTTCGCTCATTATCTCGTCGTAATTGCCTTCGTTTATCTCGTCTATTCTTTCGAGAAGATGACGGCTTTCGGGCTGAAGATATCTTCCGTTGAGCCTCCTCGCAAGCATAGCTACCTGCGGATGGGATATTCCCGCCGGACAACGGGAACTGCAAAGTCCGCACATAACGCAGTCGAAAGATTCTTCGGCGCACTTATCGAATTCCCCGCGCTGAGCGTAGGCTATATACTGCATAACGTTAAGGGACTGCGGACAGTTTCTCGTACAGGCGTTACAGCCCACGCAGGCGTAAATCTCGGGATAAAGCTGCATCATAATCTGCGATGAAGGCTTTATCTTTTCGATATCGTAAACCTGCTTGACGAGCGGAAAGAAGGGCAACGTAGCTATATACATTTCGTCTTTTACGAGCGTCTGACAGGCAAGACAGGTCCGAAGCGTTCTGTCGCCCTTTATTCTGTAAATCGTCGCGCACGCTCCGCAGAAACCGTTTCTGCAGCCGCAGCCTCTTACGAGTCTGTAACCCGCGTATTCCATCGCGCTCATAACGGTCAGATTGTCGGGGACGGAGTATTTCTTGCCGAAAAGATATATGTTTACCGTATTCTGCATTGCTTTTCTCCTTTATCAGTATTCGTCGGGAAGCGTTTCGAGTTCGTCCATCCGGAAAACGGGACCGTCTTTACAGACGTATTTGCTTCCTATGTTGCAGCGGCCGCACTTGCCTATTCCGCACTTCATTCTGAGCTCCATCGTCGTATAAATCCGCTCGTCGGACAAGCCTGCGGCTCTCAGAGCCGAAAGCGTGAATTTAATCATAACGGGAGGTCCGCACACGATCGCTACGCAGCTCGGAGAAACTCCGATTTCCTTGACGTAATCGGGAACGAAACCTACGTGTCCGTCCCAATCGGGCTCGGCGCGGTCGATTGTGAGATGAACGTTAACGCCCGGTTTTCCCTTCCATTCTTTCGTTATCTCGTCGTAATCCACGAGATCTTTTCTGCTTCTCGCTCCGTAAATTACGTCTATTTTTCCGTATCTTTCGCGGAAGTGCAGACAATAGCTTATAACCGAGCGTAAAGGAGCTATACCTATTCCTCCGGCAACGAAAAGCAAATCCTTTCCCGAAAAATCGTCGTCCACGGGAAAGGGACGTCCGTAGGGGCCTCTTATCGTTATCGGCTGTCCCGCCTCCATAGAATGAAGACTGTCCGTCAGACAGCCGCAGCGTTTAATCGAAAAATCCGTAAATTCTTCGGTCGGCGAGCTGGTTATCGAAAACATAGCCTCTCCTACGCCGGGAATCGAAAGCATAGCGCATTGACCGGGCTTATGAACAAAAGGCTTTCCGCCGTCCGTGAGAACGACTCTGAAGGTTTTTACGTCGGGCGTATCGATCCTGATTGACTCTACGACGCCGACTTTTGGGATAAGAGCTTCGTTTTTTACGTTCATCGCTTCCTCCGCGGCTGCAATCGCCGATTCCCATTCCGATTCGGGAACAGGAAAGTCATTCTTTTCTTTCATCGCCGCATCCTCCGGACTTATCGTCGCTTCGTCCTCCGAGTTTTTTGATTACGGTAACTATGTTGAGCCTTGACGGACAGACGGAAACGCATCTTCCGCAACCTACGCAGGAAAACAGACCGTCGTTGTTTTCGGGATAATACACGAGCTTGTGCATAAATCTCTGACGGAAACGCTCTTTCTGCGTGAGTCTCGGCTGACCCGCGGACATTTTCGTGAAGTCGGAATACATACACGAATCCCAGCAGCGATAACGCTTTACTCCGTCGTTCGTTTTATAGTCCTTTATATCGTAGCACTGACAGGTCGGGCATACGAAGGTACACGCTCCGCAGCCCAGACAGCATTCCGAAAGCTCTTTCCATTCGGGACGGTCGAAAAAGACCTCGGTTTTTCCGCCGCCGAAGGCTTTTACGCTCAGCTTCGCAAGCGGAAGCCTTTTCATTCTCTCACCGATAAGTTCCTTCCGTGCGATAACTTCGCTTTCGTCGGCAGGCTCGGTATATCCGTTCGTAAGAGAAAGCAGTTTTTCGCCCTTTTCGGTTTTTGCTTCGATATAAAACGCGTCCGAGGTTTTTACGACTACGGCGTCGCCTTCCGCAGGCTCGGAAGGATCGATTCCGAACGTTCCGCAAAAACAGGTTTCGGTCGGTCTGTCGCAGGCAATAACGACTATTGTGCCTTTTTCTCTTTTGCGGGCGTAATAGGTATCCCGAGGCTCGCCGAGAAACACTCTGTCAAGAACGTCGAAACTCTTCGCGTCGCAGGCCTTTACTCCGAACAGAACGAAATCGCTTATTTCTTCTTCCGGCTCGATAATTTCTATATTCTTTGCGGACACCTTAAAGTCCATAAGATTTTCGCTCTGCGGAAAGAACAGATTCTTGGGACTTACGCGCGTGCGGGAATCCGAAAAGCGATCTCCGATTTTTCTTTCGCGAAAAATCGCGCCCGTCGGAGTTTCCGCGGGGATAAAAAGCTTATAAGCTCTTTCGACCGAATCGAAAAACGCGTCGAGTCTGTCTATGAAAATTTTACGCATCTCCGCCTCCTTTTCCCGAAAAATCGTTCGGCTCGATATCTCCGTAATCGAAATCAGTCAGCGGCGCGCGGCTCCCGACCGTTTCGCCCGCCCGATATTCTCCGTAAAATCCGTCTATATCCTTAATGAATTTACGGTTAAGCAGATGAAGCGGAATTCTCTGCGGACATACTCTCGAACATTCTCCGCAGTCGGTACATCTTCCCGCAACGTGAAAGGCTCTTATTATGTGAAAAAGCTTCTCTTCGAAGGGAGTCGAAGCCGCTTTGTTTTCAACGCCCGAAGCGGGATTGTCGAAAACGCATTTTTCGCAGGTGCAGGCGGGACAGACGTCTCTGCAAGCGTTGCATCTTATACATCTCGAAAGCTCGTTCTGCCAGAAGGCGTATCTTTCGTCGGCAGTCATCTTTTCGAGCCTTTTAACCTCGTCGAATCTTCCTCTTCCCTCGTCGTTTTTATCTTCGGTTTTTTCCGGCTCGGACTCGTTCGATTCAGGCCCGCTCCCGCCGCAAATCTCCATCTCTCCGTTCTCTCTTATAAGCTCGTCGAAAGCAACGTGTCCGCGAGACTTACAGTTCCTGCATCTTTCAGGCAGAACTTCTGCTCTCGGAAGCTTTATCTCTCCGTCGTAAAGAGTTTCCGCGACGACGAATTCTCCCTCTTCCCGCACCGAAATCAAGCCTTCGAACCGACTTCTGAGTTCCGTTCCGTCAAGCTTGCCGTGACAAGGAACTCCGAGAACGAAAACCTTTTCGCGGTCGAATTTATGCTCGGTAAGAAGCTGATTGAAACTGAAGGTATCGCACGGCTTCATTACGGCGAGAATTTTCCCGTCCTCGTTTATTCCGCGAAGCAGGAATTTAGAAAGATTCGCCGCGGAAAAACCGTCGAATACGAAATCCTTCATCTCCGATACGGAGCGAAAAACCGCGGGAGTCTCGTCATAATCGAATTCGCCCTTCCTCCAGCCGAAAACGCGCGTAACCGTCCCGTTTTCCAGAAGCTCGGAAGCTCTTTTTCTTACCGTTTCTCCGATTTCGCGCATCTCAGGTCCTCCAATCGTTTGTTTTCGCCGAGAGAAGCGACCTCCGCGGCAAAGGAATTCATGGTTTCTGCGAATTTAGCCCCTTCCGCAGCCGAAATCCACTCCACTCTCGTTCTCTGTCTTTCTATTCCGAGATAATCGAGCATCGAAAACAGAAGCGTCATTCTTCTTCGGGTATAGTAGTTCCCCGTAGTGTAATGACAATCCCCGGGGTGACAGCCGCAGATTATAACGCCGTCCGCGCCTCTTTCGAAAGCCTTTAAAACGAATATCGGATTTACCCGACAGGAACAGGGGACTTTGATTATTCTGACGTCCGCGGGATAAGACAGTCTGTTGCTTCCCGCAAGGTCGGCGCCTGCGTAGGAACACCAGTTACAGCAAAAAGCCACTATAAGCGGTCTGAATCCGTCTATTTGCATATAGCTTCCACCTCCGCAAGAATCTGTCGGTTACGGAATCCCGCCACGTCCATAGCTCCCGACGGACAGGCAACGCTGCACGCGCCGCAGCCCTGACATACGGCGGAATTGACTACGGCTACTCTTCTGAGCTTAACGGAACGATCCGGCATACGAAATTCTTTGTTTTCGTAGGTTATCGCTCCGTAAGGGCAGACTTTTTCGCACGAGCCGCAGCCGTTGCAGGCAAGTTCGTCCGCAAAAGCCACGCAGGGATTCCCTTTGAGCTTGTCCTTTACGAGAAGCCCGATGACCTTAGCCGCGCAAGCGCTCGCCTGAGATACGGTTTCGGGAATATCCTTCGGTCCCTGACAGGTGCCGGAAAGAAAAACTCCCGCCGTCGGACTTTCGACCGGTCTGAGCTTGGGATGAGCCTCGGTAAAAAAGTCGTTCGTATCCATACTCGCCGTAAGCATAGTCGCGAGCTTCCTTGCGGATTTATCGGGTTCTATCGCCGCGGCAAGCACTACCATATCCGCGTCTATGACTACCTGACGACCGAAAAGAAGGTCCGCTCCCCAAACCAGAAGCTTGCCATTGGCGGGAGCAACCTTTCCGACCGCGCCTTTTATATAATGCACGCCGTATTCTTCGACCGCTCTGCGGTAAAACTCGTCGAAATTCTTACCCGGAGTCCTCACGTCGATATAAAATACGTATACCTCCGTATCGGGATACTTGTCTCTGATCAACATAGCGTGCTTTGCCGTATACATACAGCATATCTTGGAACAGTATTCCTTACCTTTCCCCGCGTCCGCCGCGCATCTCGAACCTACGCACTGCACGAAAACTATCTTTTCGGGATGTTTTCCGTCCGACGGACGAAGCAGTTTTCCGCCCGTAGGTCCCGCCGCGTTCATAAGCCTTTCGAGTTCCAGAGAAGTTATTACGTCCCCGGAGTGAGAATACGCGTATTCTCCGAATTTTTCGAGCGATATAGGCTCGAAGCCGGTAGCGGCCACTATCGCGCCGTATTTTTCTTCGACGATCTCGTCTTTAGCCGTATAATCTATCGCTCCCGCCGCGCACACTTTCGAACAGATTCCGCATTTGCCGTTTTTAAGCATAAGACATTTCGTCGGGTCGATGGTCGCGATTTTCGGCACTGCCTGCGCAAAAGGAATATATACGGCTCTTCTCGTATCCATACCGAGATTGAACTCGTTGGGAATATTTTTCTGCGGACATTTTTCCGTACACAATCCGCAGCCCGTACATATATCCTCGCGGACGAATCGCGCCTTCTTTCTTATCGAAACGGTGAAATTCCCGACGAACCCTTTCACGGATTCTATTTCCGAATAGGAAAATATACGGATATTCCCATGTTGAGCGGCGTCAACCATTTTCGGCGTAAGAATACACGCCGCACAGTCGAGAGTAGGGAAGGTCTTATCGAGCTGAGCCATCTTCCCGCCTATCGTAGGTTTCTTTTCCACTATATCCACCGGAAATCCCGCTTCGGCTATGTCGAGAGCCGTCTGAATTCCTGCGATTCCTCCGCCGATAACGAGAGCTCGCTTGGTTACGGGAGTTTCCCCGGGAGTCAGGGGCGCGTTGAGATTGACCTTTGCGACAGCCGTTCTTCCGAGAACGATTGCCTTTTCCGTACCCTGATTTATATCTTTATGAACCCAGGAACACTGCTCGCGGATATTGGCTATCTCGACCATATAAGGATTTATGCCTGCCGACTGAGCGGTTTTGCGGAAAGTAGCCTCGTGCATTCTCGGCGAACACGAACAAACGACTATGCCCGTAAGAGCGTACTCCTTTACGGCGTCGCGGATAACGTTCTGTCCCGCTTCGGAACACATATACTGATAATCCGTACTAAAAACCACGCCCGATTCCTTTCCGAGCGCGTCGGCTACCGCTTTGACGTCTACTGTCCCCGCTATATTCGTTCCGCAATGACAGATAAAAACTCCTATTCTCTGCATCCGCTCTCTCCTTTATCTGCGATACTTCCTCAACGCGCACATAACTGCCTGCTGAGGCGTATCGTCGTCCGTAATCTCCGGCACGTCGTCCGGCGTCATACGGCTTCCGTCCTTTCTTCTCTGCGCAACGGCTCTTACCGCTTCGATAATCTTCCCCGGAGCGACTCCTCGCGGGCATTTTTCCACACAAGCCATACACGATACGCATTTATATATCGATTCCGACGCCAAAAGCCTTTCCATATCTCCCGTTTCGACCATATAGACGAATTCGTGCGGATGATATTCCATTTTGTCGTAACTCACGCAGGACGCCGAGCATTTTCCGCAAAGCATACACTTTCTCGGCGCGGCTCCGCTTATGATTATAACGTTTTCTCCGACGCGGGAATTCATATCGTTTCCTCCGTTACGCCCAAAGCCTCCGCCATAAGCTCGGTAAAATACAATACGGGAATATCCGTTCCGCTTTTAAGAAGATTATACCTGCACAGCGGACAAGCCGTTACTATGACCTCCGCTCCGTGGTTTTTCGCGTCGTTCGCAACCTCGCCGCTTCTTCCCCGCGCGGCTTTTTCGTCCTCCAAAACGAGATACGAACCGCAACATTCGTTTCTTTCGGGAAAATAAATCGGCTCTCCTCCGAGCGCGGAAACGAGATCTTCCATAACGGAAGGGTCTTCGGGATCGTCGAAAGCCATTATTTTACTCGGACGAAGCAACATACAGCCGTAATAGCAGGCGACCTTCTTTCCGTTCAAGGGCTTTCTGACCGCCTGACTTACCTTATCGAAGCCTATTCTTTTTACAAGCTCGAGAAAATGCAGAACTTCCGTTTCTCCGCGGTAAGAGGAAGGCTCTTTGTCGCCCTTGAGGTAAAGATTGACCTTCTCGCGGAATTCGGAATCCGTGCGGACAAGATGATTGGTCTGCTTCACGACGTTATGGCAGGCGGCGCACACCGTAATGAGCGGCGAACCGAAATCTCTTGCGGCTATAAGAGTTCTGACCGCGGGAAGCTTTGCGGCAATCTCGTCCTTTGCGGTAAACGCGCCTCCGCAGCACTGCCATTCGGGAATTTCGCATAATTCCGCGCCCAGAACCTCCGCCGATCTTCTCGCGCAGATATCGAATTTTGCGGCTTTGTTCCTGAGCGTACATCCGGGGAAATAAGCGTATTTCATTTTTGTCCTCCGTTTCAGATATCGAGACCGGAAATGACTCCTTTGAGAGTATTCGCGCTTATATGAAGCTTTTCAATCTCGCTCATCGTAAGCGGAACGTTGATTTTTCCTCTTATTCCGTCGTGTCCCGCGACGCAGAGCGTACTCAGACAAACGTCCTTGACTCCGTATTCGCCGTTCATCATCGTGGATACGGTAAGCGTAGTGTCTATTCCGCCGAGAAGACACTTGCAGATATGACAGACCGATACCGATACGGCAAAATAAGTCGCGCCCTTTCTCGAAATAACTCTTCCGCCCGATTTCTTCACGTACTGCTCGACTTCGGCAAGGTTCAGTTCCGGCGTAAGCGGCGAATGCGCGAGAACTCTCCTGCACTGCTCCACGGGTACTCCCGCGATATTCGCAACCGACCACGGAACAAACGAAGAATCGCCGTGTTCTCCGAATACGTAAGCGTGTACGTTGCTCTGATTTATGTTGTAATACTCCGCAAGCCGCGCTCTCAGACGCGCCGTATCCAGAATCGTTCCCGAACCTATTATATTCGCCGCGGGAAGTCCCGACCTCTTGAAAAACACGTACGTAAGAATATCCACGGGATTACTTACTATAACGTACTTTGCGTTCGGCGCGCGTCTCGTTATCTCGGGCAGAATGCTTTTGGTTATGTCTACGTTTATCTGCGCAAGCTCGAGCCTCGACTGACCGGCTTTTCTCGCGACTCCCGAAGCAAGTATAACTATGTCCGAGTCTTCCGCGTCGCGATAATCCCCCGCGTATACCGTACAGGGCTTACCGCAGAAAGGCACGCCCTGCCTGATATCGAGAGCTTCCCCGAGCGACCGCTGATTGTCTATATCGATCATAACTATTTCCGAGGCAAGTCCCATTACGGTAAGAGTATAAGCTATTGTGGAGCCGACGCTGCCGGTTCCTATTATGGATATCTTATTCATTTTTTGCACCTTCCGTTGCGGTTTTTTTTAATTGTAACACAAAGCCGAAGCCTTGTGAAATATACGATTTATATACCGTTATTATATAATCGATATAATGCGACCGATTAGGCTTTCCCGTTCGCGCTGCGGCACCTTCCCGCAACGTCTCCGCAGCCGAGCCGCGGATTCCGTTGCGACTTCCTGCCGCATACGCAAACGGATAAAAACCTTAGTTTTGCGTAAGATAAGCAATAATAAGAGCTATGGTATTTTTCATACCGTCCATATGAGTACGCTCCATACCGTGCGAAGCGTGAACGCCCGTACCGATAAGCGCGCCCTTTACGTCGTAACCCGCGCGAAGAGCCGCTCCCACGTCCGAACCGTAATGCGGATAAACGTCCGCCGCGTAGCTTATACCGTTCTTTTCCGCAAGAGTCATAAGCCTTCTCGTCATTTCGTAATCGTAAGGACCGGAACTGTCCTTCACGCATATCGAAACGTCGTATTCGGTGCAGGTAAGGTCAAGACCTATACAACCCATATCCACCGCAAGAAGCTCGGAAATTCCTTCGGGCAGCCAGCTTGCGCCGTGTCCGACCTCTTCGAATACGGTAAATATGACGTACGTGTCGAAATCGGGCTTTTCTCCTTTGTCGTAAAGGTATTTCATAGCCGTTAAAATAGCGGCAACGCTTGCTTTATCGTCAAGAAAACGGGATTTGACGTGTCCGCTTTCGGTAAACGTAGTCTTCGTGTCGAAACAAACGTAATCCCCACAGCTTATTCCGAGAGCCTTCAGGTCCTCGACCGTCTTTGCGTTGACGTCAAGTCTTATATACATATTTTCTTCGTCGCGTTTTCTCGTCGCGCTGTCGTCGTAAACGTGAACCGACGGACT
Organism: uncultured Eubacteriales bacterium; assembly: GCA_900544545.1. Lineage (GTDB taxonomy): Bacteria > Bacillota > Clostridia > Christensenellales > CAG-314 > UMGS692. Next base: position 40,675 of record UQVY01000012.1, on the reverse strand, counting down.
TTTGGAAAGAATCGTTCCCGTGTATTCTCTTTCGTCGCGCGTAATGAGCGTACAGTATTCTCCGTCGAGCGTACAGAGATTCGGTCCTCCGATTTTGGTGAAGTTGACGCAGCCGTTCTTTCCGAGAGACCTGACCATAACGCCGAGCGTATCGCAGTGAGCCGCAAGCGCGACCGTCTTTTCGTGCGATTTTCCTTCGTAACGAAGAATAGCGCAACCCTTTCTCGTCATCGAGACTTCCGCGCCCTGAGCCTCCGCAAGCTCCTTTATAAGGGGCATTATTCTTTTATAGTAGCCGCTGGGGCTGTGTGTGTTCATTATGCGGAGAAGAGTCTGCTCGCAATAATCCCTGTAATCCTTAAGATCTGTCATTTTTTAGTTCTCCTGTCTATTTCGATAAGCCGAGCTTTTCTTTGATGATTTCCACGCTGTCCGTCTTTTCCCACGGATAATCGGGATTGCCGAAATGTCCGTTTTTAGCCGTCTGTTTATAGATAGGTCTTCTGAGACCGAGTTTCTCTATAATGGCTGCCGGACGCATATCGAACGTATCGCGGATAAGTTTCGTGATTTCGTCGTCGCTTATTATTCCCGTACCGTAGGTATTGACGGTAAGACTGACCGGATGAGCCACGCCTATCGCATAAGAGACCTGAAGCTCAACCTTGCGGCAGATTCCGGCGGCAACAAGATTCTTACAGATATATCTTGCCATATACGAAGCCGATCTGTCCACCTTGGTCGGGTCTTTTCCGGAAAAAGATCCGCCGCCGTGCGCGCAGTATCCGCCGTAAGTATCAACGATAAGCTTTCTTCCGGTAAGTCCGCTGTCCGCCATAGGTCCGCCGAGTACGAATTTACCGGTAGGATTCACGTAATAAATCGTCTTTTCGTCGAGATATCCCTCGGGAATAACCGGCTTTATGACCTCGCGGATAATATCCTCTCTTATCTTCTCCTGCGAAACCTCGGGAGCGTGCTGAGCCGAAACCACTATCGTATCCACTCTTACGGGCTTATCGCCGTCGTATTCCACCGTGACCTGACTCTTTCCGTCCGGTCTGAGATAATCGAGAATTCCCTGTTTTCTTACTTCGGTGAGCCTTTTCGTAAGTTTATGCGCAAGCGTTATCGGAAGCGGCATATATTCCGGCGTTTCGTCGCACGCGAATCCGAACATCATTCCCTGATCGCCCGCTCCGAACTGATCGAATCTGTCGCCACCGTGCTTTTTTTCGAGCGAAGCGTCCACTCCGAGAGCTATATCCGCGCTCTGGTCGTGAATCGCCGTCAATACTCCGCACGTGGACGCGTCGAATCCGAACTTGGCTCTGTTATATCCGATTTCGTCGATAGTCTTTCTGACTATGCTCTGAATGTCTACGTAGCAGTGCGTGGTTATTTCGCCCATAACCAGAACGAGTCCCGTACAAGCGCAGGTTTCGCAGCCCACTCTCGCTTCGGGATCCTTTTCGAGAATCGCGTCGAGTACGGCATCGCTTATCTGGTCGCACATCTTATCGGGATGACCTTCGGTTACGCTTTCGGACGTAAAAAGTCTTCTTTCTTTTTTCTTTTCTTCGCAGCAATCCTTAACCGCCGCATTTTCTTTTTCGTTTTTCATAATCAACCTCCGTGAATAGATCCTTTCAAAGGCTTTTCTCCGCAAAAAACCGCACAAAAAAAGCCTTTGCAACGCAAAGACTCCACTCAGGCCATATCTCAAAGTCTCTGCTTTGCGGAAATTAGCACCTCTGCTTCGAGCCGGTTGCTGTGTCTTCTTCGGGTCCGTCCCTCCGACACTCTTTATGGCCGATTAATGATACCACTTTCCCATCGTCCTGTCAAGAGTTTTACGGGCGCCCGCGGAAAATCTTCTTCTCCGTCAATCGTCGGATTCCTCTCTGAAATGTTCGTAAACGGCGGCTGCGGCTTTTTCGTTCATTCCGGGCGTATCCGCAAGCTCGCCGAGCGACGCGTCCGCAATTGCGTCGAGCGACCTGAATTTCCGGATAAGCGCTGACTGCCTCTTTTTTCCTATCCCCGGAATCGAATCGAGTTCGCTGACGAGAAGATTTTTCCCATGAAGGCTTCTGAAATAGGTAATTGCGAAACGATGCGCCTCGTCGCGGATATTTATAAGCAGATTAAGTCCTACGGAATTGCGGGGAAGAATAATCGGCTCGGGATTGTCCGGAACGAAAACCCATTCCTCCCGCTTCGCAAGAGAAACTATCGGAACGCTGACTTCCGCTTCGTTCATAGCGTCCACGGCGAACCCGAGCTGACCTTTTCCTCCGTCGATAACGATAAGGTCGGGAGCCGCTCCGAATCTCTCGTCGCCCGATTTCATCCGCATAAATCTTCGGTAAAGCGTCTCTCTCATACTCCTGAAGTCGTCCGCGCCCTCGACGGTTTTTATCCGGAATCTCCTGTAACTCTTTCTGTCGGGAAGTCCGTCGGTAAATACCGTCATCGACGCAACCTTATCCACGCCGCTGACGTTGCTTATGTCGTAGCATTCCATACGTCTCGGAAGTCTCGGAAGCGATAAGGCGGCTTTGAGATGCTCCATAGCTCCGACCGTGGAATTGAATTCCCTGTCGATTTTTGTCTGATTCTTGTCCAGATAAACTCTCGCGTTTTCCTCCGCCATAAGAATAAGCCTGTGTTTTTCTCCCCGCGCGGGCTTCGTTATTTTAATGTTCCTTCCCCTTCGTGCCGAAAGAGATTCTGCGAGAGCCTCCGAATCGGGCAAAGTCGTATTGACGTAAATATCCCGCGTATCGAGATTGGTAACGCCGTAAAAGGTGCTTAAAAAACCCGAAAGACTGTCTTCGCAGGTAAGAGAAGCGTCTTCGAGTCCGAAATTATCGCCGCCGAGAAGTCTTCCTTTTCTTACGATAAGCTGAGAAACGACCGTCGATATTCCGTTTGTGGCAACCGCAAAGAAATCTCCGTCGAAATCGTCGCCCGTATTTACGAGTCGGGTTTCCTTCATTTTTTCGATAACCGAAAGCTGCCGCTTGCATTCGAGAGCCTGCTCGTAACGCTCGGCTTCGGATTCCTTCAGCATTTTTTCGGTAATCAGTTTCCTTATCTCCGAAAAATCTCCCGAAAGAAACTCCGACGCACGGTCTATCCTTTCGCGATACTGCTCCTGCGTAACCTTTCCGACGCACGGCGCGCAGCAAACGTCTATATCCGCGTTAAGACACGGTCTGAAACCGTCGGGAAGCCTGGAAAAGTCGTATTTGCACGTAGCCGTCTGAAATACCTCCAGAATGCGGAACATATCCCTGACGCTCCCGCCCATTATAGGCCCGAAATACTTCGAGCCGTCTTTAACGGGCTTGCGAGTCATAGTTATCCTCGGGTAATCGCTCTTCACGTCTATTTTGAGATAAGGATACTGCTTGTCGTCTTTTAAAAGAATATTATACGGCGGTTTGTGCTTCTTTATGAGATTGTTTTCGAGAGACAGCGCGTCGGTCTCGCTCTCCGTTACTATATAACGGAAATCGACTATCTTTTCAACCATTCTCGCGACCTTGACGGGACGGCTTGCGGACGCGAAAAAGTACTGCCTGACGCGATTTTTAAGATTCTTGGCCTTTCCGACGTAAATCACGTTTCCGTCTTCGTCAAGCATTATATAACACCCCGGATTTTCCGGAAGATTCTTTATCTTTTCCTCCAAAGTCAGCATTTTTTCGCTCTCTTTCCGCCCTCTTAAGCCTTTTTATCCGTCCGTTTTCGGTCGCTTTTTGTTTATAATTATAACGTTTATTTGTTTTTATACGATATCCGCTTATTCGCTTTTATACTCGTCGCTTCTTCTATCCGAGAGCACCGACGAGCATTCCGATTACGTCCTTTTCCGGCTGCGAAGAAAGGTCGAGCTTTTTGAGGTCTTCGGCGTTTTTTCCGCGCAGTTTGTTTTCCAGCGGCACGAGCCCGTCGGGAATAAGACTGTCGGTAAAAATAACCGCGTCCTCTATTCTTCCGTCCGAAAGAGTGAAAACGACCTCCGCTCCTCCCCAGTCGAAACGGGATTTAACGGTTTTCGCGTCCTTTACCGACCGTCCGTAAAGCCATTCGTCCGAAGCGAGAAATTCCGCAAGCTCTTTTATAGCGTTTTCGTCGAGTTCTTCCTTTCTTATAAGCTCTCTTTCCGCTCCGTATTCCTTTTCGGCGGCTTCGATTACCGCTTCGGAAAGGGCTTTACGCGTCATATCCGGACAAAGCTCCCTGAGATTGACTACGCGGCTTTTAACGCTCCTGACGCCCTTTCCCGCAAGCTTGGCCGCGTCGACGTTAAGGCATTCGGACATCCTTTCGGTATCGGTGGAAATAAGAAGAGTTCCGTGGTGCATACCTTTTTCTTCGGCGTGAAGATAAGCGTTTCCCGAAAACTTTCTTCCGTCGACGGTAAGGTCGTTTCTTCCGTTTTTTTCGCCCCGAAGTCCGAAGGATTCTATCGCGGCGAGAATTACCGAAGCCTGACGGGATTCGTCGTAAATATCGTTTCTTGCGGTAAAGGTGAAATTGACGTTGTTTACGTCGTGATAAACCGCTCCTCCGCCCGTAAATCTTCTCGAAAGCCTTCCTCCGCCCGCCGTAAGCGCACCGAGATTGACTTCCGCGAAGGCATTCTGATTCTTTCCGATAACGACGGTGTTGTCGTTACTCCAGAGAAAAACGAGCATTTCGTCCGGTTTTACGGTGTCGAAAAGGTATTTTTCCGTTGCTATATTGTAATAAACGTCGCTACTTTCCGATAAATAAACTCTGAGTTTCATTCGTTGGTTTTTCCTTTCGTAGATTTCTTGTTTTTTATGATTTTCCCGCAGGACGGACAAATTTCCCCTAATACGCAGTTCCCGCAGTCGGGATTCAGAGCCTTGCAGACGTATCTCCCGTGAAGAAGGATAAGATGATGAGCGTCCGCCCATAATTCGGGACTTATTTTTTCCCGAAGCTGCATTTCCGTCCCGAAAACGTCCTTTGCCGAAGAAAGTCCGAGCCTTCCCGAAACCCTGAAAACGTGCGTATCCACGGCTATCGCGGGTTTCCCGAATCCGACCGCCGTGATAACGTTAGCCGTCTTTCTTCCTATCCCGGGAAGACTTTCGAGAGCTTCGAAATCCTCGGGAATATTCCCGCCGTATTTTTCGACTATCACGCGGCTCGTTTCGTAAATATGCTTCGCTTTGGTTTTATAGAATCCGCAGGGTTTTATTATTTCCGCGATTGCCTCTTCTCCGAGACTAACCATAGCTTCGGGCGTTCCCGCCCTACCGAAAAGCTCGGGCGTCACGGAATTCACCCTCCTGTCCGTGCATTGCGCCGATAAAATGACCGCTACCGCAAGCTGATAAACGCTCCCGAATTTCAATTCGCTTTTCGGCTCGGGGAATTCCTCCCGCAGCAGTTTCAGAATCTTTTCCGTTCTTTCGTCCATAAGCGGATTATTCTTCCTCGCCGCACACGGGTACGGTCCTTAAAATATCTCCTTCACCGACGGGAAGAGCGCATTTTATCCATAATTTCTGCTGCACGAGCTTGGCGTCGTCCACGGGATTGCCCGCTTCGTCGGTCATTTCCGAAACGACGAATCTTTTGTCGAAAGCCTCTCCCGCGGAAAGAACCTCCAACTCGTCGCCCGCTCTGAAACGATTCCTCATCTCGACGAGAATTCGGTCGTCCTTTCTTCCGAGGACGATTGCCGCAAAGACGCTTTCCGCAACCGCGCGGCTGCTTTCGTAATACTGACGCCCGGTTGTATCTTCGTAATAAAATCCCGTCGTATATTTTCTGTGCGCGGCTTTATACAGTTCCGCGACGAGTCTTTCGTCCGTGCTGAAATCCTCGGTTTTTGCCGAGGGATTGTCTTTCCTCCACGCATAATAGTCGTCCGCCGCGCGACGGTAAGCGTTCACAACCGTCCCGACGTAGAAGGGAGACTTCATTCTTCCTTCGATTTTGAGGCTGTCCACTCCGCATTCGCAAAGCTCGGCGATATGCTCTATCATATTGAGGTCCTTGCTGTTCATAATATACGTGCCTCTTCCGTCCTCCTGAAGAATAAGAGGCTGATCGGGCTTGTCGGCTTCCGTTATCTGCCACGCCCAGCGGCACGCCTGAACGCATTGACCTCGGTTTCCTCCCCTGTGCGTAAGAAAATCCGACATAAGGCATCTTCCCGAATAACTTATACACATCGCTCCGTGAACGAAGGCTTCGGTTTCCACGCCGAGAGAGTGCGCGGCTTTGGTTATCTCCGTAAGGTCGGACAGAGAAGCTTCGCGCGCGAGAACTATCCTCCCGACTCCCTGTTTTGCCCAGAATCTCACGGCCGCGGAATTGGTCGTACTTGCCTGAGTCGAAAGATGAATCGTAAGTCCCGGCGCATATTCGTGAATAAGCTCGATTATCCCGGGATCGCTGACGAGTACCGCGTCGACGCCCGTTTCCTCGAGATCTTCGAGATACCGGGGAAGATAGGGAATATCGCTTTCTTTCGCATAGATATTTACCGTAACGTAAACCTTTACTCCTCTTTCGTGACAGAAAGCAACGGCTTGTTTCATCTCTTCGGAGTCGAAATTCCCCGCAAAAGCGCGCAGCCCGAAGCTCTTTCCCGCAAGATAAACGGCGTTCGCTCCGAAACGGACAGCCGTTTTAAGTTTTTCAAAATCGCCGGCAGGCGCAAGTATTTCAACCGCCATAGCTCATCTCCGTAAAAGCATTCAAAAAAGCGGAAAGACTTCTCCCCGCTTTCAACGGAAAATTCCCTCTCCGTTCATACCGGTCCCTACGGAAATACCTTTCCGCTTAACCGAAAAACGCCTGCGGGATATCCGCAGGCGCAAAATTCATTCCTGTCAGTTTCCTTCGGGAACGAGCGGCTCGAGAACCGCTCTCAAGGTCATGTTTCTCGTAACGATACCGGTCGCGAAATCGAATCTTTCGTAAACCACTCCGTCTTCCGTTTCAACCGCGTATTCCCAACCGACAATCTTCACTCCGTCGGGAACGAATCCGACTACTATATCCGTAGGATCCATCGGAGCGGCTCCTTCCTTGACGAGCTGAGCGTGAACCAGAACGCCTTCGATCGTAAACGCGACCTTATAATAGATACCGTCGGCGTAATCCGCATAAACGTTAAGATAAGCGTTGCCGAAAGCGTCGTAAGAAATAGCCGAATCGTAAACCCACTGAATAAAGGTCTTTCCTTCAACGAGCGGAGCCTCGGGCTCCATCGGGACTTCGCCGTAACGATTTACTTTTCTCGTAAGCTCGTTGCCGTTAATATCGTGGTAAATATAAAGAACCTCGATACCCCGATATCTTGCGCGGAAAACGGTGTCGCCGGTAATATTTCCGAGGTCGCCGCCTACCCATTCCACAAACTCGTACATTGCAACGAGCGGAGGCTCCGGAGCCGCAACGCTGCTTCCGTATTCGACGTTTTCGATTTTGTCGATAACGCTGCCGTCCTTACCTATAAACGTAACGGTATATTTTTCCCATTCGTATTCGGCTTCGTATTTAACGAGCTTTCCGTCGTTCTCAACCGAAACGAGCTTCCAGCTCTTGAAATTCATATGTTCTGCGACGGGCTTTTCGATACTGCCGAGGTCGAACGCGTCGTATCTTATCTGTTCGTAAGTCTTGACGCTCTCTCCGCTCGCGAAGGTTCCGTCAACCGCGTCGAAAACATAATCCGCGTATTCCGCGACGATCGTGCCTCTGACAACGATATCTTCGGTTATGCAGGAGAAATCGATATCCCAGATAGCGATCATACCTTCGCCGAGGTCCTCGGGAGGAACGGCCGCTTCGCCCTTTCTGACTATCTGACGGCTGATTTCGTTTCCGTCCTTATCGGTGAAGATAACGAGGAAGCTGGTATATTCCTTTCTCGTTGCGCTTTCGTCGATAACGGGATTGACTTTCATATCGGAAACGACGTCGCTCGTAGCCTTATCCCAACCGGTCTGCTTATAATAAACGATACAGGTTTTTCCGCTCGGTTCGGTAACCTCCGTCTGCGTTTCGCCGGGCATATCGCAGATCACGCCTCTGTGACGCTGAACGGTAAAGGTTTTATAAACCGAGCCGTCGACTTTCAAAAACTCGATGTCGTAGTAAACGGCAGCCCATTCCTGTTGGGCGCAGCCGCATATAACGACCGTGCATACCGCAAGAAGAAGCAACAAAACAAGAGATTTTCTATTCTTCATAGTATACTCCTTTGGGGCAAAGATACCTACCCTTATAGTACTGTAGACATTCTATCATACTTTTCCGCAAAATACAAGCGTTTTTCACGCCTTTTTCCGAACAGAAGCCTTCGGACTGCGTCAAAGGCGAAAAAAAAGTTGCGTTAGTCGCTGAAAACGCTTGTAATCCGCCGCAAAATATGGTATAATAGTACGCGCAGACGGGGAGCGGGCGATTAAATTCGTTGGCTATTCCGCCGAACACGAACCGCGCGGACGGAGACGGATTCCGCACGGCGAAAATACGGACGATTAACTCAGCTGGGAGAGTGTCTTCTTGACGTGGAGAAAGTCACAGGTTCGAGTCCTGTATCGTCCACCACTTGGAACCGCGGTCGAACCCGTGGTTCCTTTTCATTTGTACAAACGGTGTCGCGGGGATTATCTCAAGACTAAAAAGTACGAAAAGATAATCTCCTACGACTGGCTGACAAAGCCACGCGAAAACGGCAAGTTTGTGAAGAAAAAGCAATTACGGTTGCGACAGCGGCAACACAACATAAAACAATTTAAGGCGATAGAACGTTAATTCTACCGCCTTTTTGTGTGTCCGATATAAGTTCCTTCACTACGTCCGAAAATCAAAATACGAGCGATTTACGTTATAACTAAAAACGTTACTTTTTTCGCTGTATTTAAAAACGCGCAAAGCGAGTTATGCACGATAACCTATTCGACGAGCGGTACCGCCGTCAGAGAGACTAAGATTAAAAAAGGCGAAGCCATAGGCTCTTTGCCGTTTACCGATAAGCGCGGTTATTCGTTTTCTGGCTGGTTTTTCGACGAAGCGCTGACAAATCCCGTTTTTACCGAAGACGTTATAACGCGTGACGTAACTTTGTACGCCGGGTTTGAAGATCAAGACATCGATTCCGTTTTGCCGGAATACACCGAACTGAGCATAAGCACCGCCGTCGTAAATTATGCGGTCAAATTTATAAGTGATGAAGAAATCGACGAAAGAAGCGTCGGCACTTTTATTTCCGTTACGGCGCTATACGGCGAATTGCCCAAAACGGAAGTAATATCGCACGGGGAAGGCAAATACTCGCTTAATCCCATAGGCGGATACAAAAACGGCGGAGTTTACAAAATCGTATTAACCGACGACAGAGTAAGTTTTGTAGATCTCGAAATATCGCACGGCAACGATTTTACCGACGACGGAGAGATAAAAACCGTTTATTTGTCGTTGGAAACAGGCGAAGAAGAACAGGTGTCGGTTAAAAACGGTGTAATCGAACTTAGCGGGGATTCCGTTACCTTTTCGGATAGCAACAAGTTTATCGTATCAAAAGCAATTTACGATAAACTTCCGTTCGACGGAGATTCCGTCGTGTATATAACGGGCGACGAAGACCATTATATAAAAATTACAGGTACGACGAAAGTCGGCGATAATTACGAACTTTCGTTTGTGGGCTGTGACGATATTGACGAGGTCTACGAAGACTTTAACATTAACGTAAGCGACGTTTCCGTGGTAAACGAAAAAACGACACCGGAAAACCAATCCGAAACCAACGGCGAACTTGCCGAAATCGAGAGAAAACTGTATAACAGCAAAGGTACGGAAGCGATCACCGCAATGCTTGCAAACGCATTTAATACGTCGCCCACATTGCAGTCTCTTACGAGCAGCAAAAATCCTTACAGAGACAACATCACCGACGTAGACGGCAAAACGTTTACAGTAAAAGGTCTGTTGGAAGACTTACAAATCAAAGTTACTCTCGGCACCGCAAAAAACAGTAATTTTAACGGAATAGGCATTTCTCCGTTCGACGACACGCGCTGGTCGATGCTGGTAATACAATTTGAGTACGAAACGGACATAAAAAACAAGGTCAAATTGGAAGCCACTATTACTATAACTCAATATCTTTACGTGGGGCTTGCCTCGAGCGCAAACAAGTCTACGGGCGACTTCAAAGCGGAAATTACTCCGTATTCGCAGACAGACATTGACTTTCGGATTCTCGTTTGCTCCATAAGCAAAGAGGACGACGCCGATAAAGACAAAAAAAGAAGAAAAGAAAGATATCTCTGTCGAAATAGAAAATCTCACGAGCGGGAAAGGCGACGCCTCCAACATAATAAAAGACGTTCAGGACATGTTGGAGAACAAGGGGGACGCGATTGAGTTGTGCAAAGTGCCCATGTTTTCGGCGGCGTATACCGTAGGCGGAGTAATTTCAATCAACGTCGATTTAAACTTCGTAATCAAAGTGTCTTTCGCGGCAGGCGTAAAAATAGAAGCGACTTTGCTTGAAGCCACCACTATCGGCGTAACCGGCAACTACAAAACAAAGACGGTTGACTGTTACAGAAGATCTGCAATGGGCTCTGACAGATACATATTCGACTTTTACGCCTACGGATATCTCGATGTGAAAGCCGGCATCGAAGTCGGCGCTTATGCCGATTTGTACGGATACCTGCACTACCACGCGGAAGAAAGACGTATGTTCAAAGCGACACCAACGGAAGACATTTCCAGACGTTAGAAGGCGGATTGTACTTTGAATCGGGTATTTATCTCGAACTCAAAGCGTTCGTAGGGGTAGACAGAAAGGAATGGGGCGTAAGCAAGGAATTCAAGTTCAAACTGGTGGAAGCCGGCGACAAGTATCTGTACGTCGAAGCCTGTGAAACGCCGATTTAACGATTGTATTTAACGAAAACGATGAAAATTCCGTAAATTTGAAAGATCTTATCCCCGCTGAAGGCAAGTTTATGGATATAACGACGGGCAAAATCGAAATCCGCGTTATTCCATCTAAAAACATCAAGTTGATTTCCAACACCAATTTGTTCAAAGTCGACAACGACAAAAAACTTCTCGCTGCCAACTTGGACAAGATAGGAAGATTTTTTCCCTATTTGAAAAAGTTTTTTAAGATTTTTCTTTGTTGTAAGTAAAGCATAACCTTGAAATGTGCAACTTTTCTTCACATATAAAAATCTTTCTCAAAAAATTTCTCTGTCGTTTGAAAAAAATTTTTATCTGTCTCGCAACGTTTTTCGCATTTATTCTAAAAGTCAAACTCGCAAGTTCTTTGCGACTTCGAAAAAGTTTTACAAGAAAATTTTACAATGCGATTTTACCGAATACCGGAACATCGGCGTGACGAAAATGTACTTATTTGTGATGTCGCGTAACCTTGACGTAGCCACAATGTGATCGCCACGTAACTTTGCTGTGATGTTTTTCGTTGCAAGAAAAGCATACACAAAACAAAAAACGAATGTAACATACTTTACAAAGAACTTTGGGATATAAGAGTGGACTTTCAGCACAAAAGCGGATTGTTCCCATACTAAAAAATACTTCCCGAACCATTTCGAGCAACAAAAAAGCCGTTCGATTTCGATAAGAAAAACCGAACGGCAGGAAAATATATTTACAAAAGAAAACCACTGATTACAAAAAATCGTCAAAATTCGCCATAACTCATACTAAAAAATATTGATTTTCTACTTAAACTCGCTTGAAAAAGTTTTCGATTCGGTGTATAATGCTTGTAAATCATAGAGGAGATGCCATATGCTGAAAAGAAAAATAGAACAAGCGTTGACAGATTGGAAAAACACTCCGAACCACAGTCCGCTTATTATTAAGGGCTGTCGTCAATGCGGAAAAACATATTCCGTGCGTGATTTCGCCAAAAAGAACTATAAACACGAGGTATATCTCAACTTTTTCAAAAACCCGTCGTATATCTCTATTTTTGACGGTTCACTCGAAATTGACAACCTCATAATGATGATGTCTGCATTGCTTGGTCCGAGTGCCGTTTTTAAGCCGGGTGAAACGGTCATAATTCTTGACGAAATTCAAGATTGCCCCGAAGCAAGAACGGCATTAAAGTTTTTCCGAGAAGACGGCAGGTTCGACGTTATCGGAACAGGCTCTTTACTCGGCGTAAAAGGATACGGCAAGCAGCCTAAATCAATTCCGGTCGGTTCTGAAACCGTAATAGAAATGCACCCCCTCGATTTCGAAGAATTTTTGTGGGCAAACGGGATTACACCCCAAGTAATAGATATGTTGAAGAAATGCTTTGACGAAGAAAAACCCGTTCCCGAAGCATTGCATGAAAAAATGCGGCAGCTGATACTTCAATACACTGTTGTCGGCGGTATGCCCGAAGTTGTAGACACCTTTGTAAAAACAAAACAAATGAACAGCGTTTTGGCTTTGCAACGCGATATTGTCCGTTCATACGAAGACGATATGGTAAAATATGCCGACGATAAAGATAAACCCTTGATAAAGGAATGTTTTCAATCAATTCCGAAACAACTCAGCAAAGAAAACAAAAAATTTCAATACTCAGTTGTAAAAAAAGGCGGTACGGCATCGAAATTTCAAGGAAGTATACAGTGGATAGAGGACGCGGGAATTATTGCACGGTGCTACAACCTTGATTTGCCTGAACTTCCGTTGGACGGCAATGCTATCGACGATATTTTTAAAGTATATATGCAAGATACGGGATTGTTTGTCAGTACGCTTGAAGACGGCACGCAGTTCGATATTCTTCAAGGTAATCTTTACGGATACAAAGGTGCGATTTTTGAAAATCTTATGGCGGATATTTTCACCAAAATGGGACGAAAACTATACTACTACCACAAGGATTCCGGGCTTGAAATAGATTTTGTAATAAGGTATAAGAGTGGCGCAACTCTAATCGAAGTCAAGGCAACCACCGGGAATACAAAAAGCACGAAAACAATTCTCGCTCATCCCGAAAAATACCATGTCGCAGGTGCAATAAAACTCGGCGATTATAATGTGGGCAGAAACGAGAAAATGTTAACAATCCCCATTTATATGGGATTTTTACTGAATGAATTTTAACAAAAGAACATATACGTTATTATTTTTCGGTGACTTCGTTCTCGGCGGACAGGAAACGGCAAAGGTTGCTCGACTTTATAGACGAACTCTTAAAAGGCGACGTCAACGACAAGGACTATCAAAAGCAAATTATAGATCACCTTGTAAGCCAAGTATTCGTCGGCGATGACGATACCGTTGTATATTTCAATATCCGCGGCGGCAAAAATACAGAGCAAATTACACTAAACGATACAAAAGAAACAATAGAAAACAACATCAAAGGTGTTCGAACGCTGACGTCGCCTCTCCACCGCATCATAACCGCGTGTTCGAGCGCGGTTCTTTTTTTACTTTTTTATTTAATATGTCGTTAACGTGTTGCAATTTTAAAAAATATATGATATACTACCGACATAGGTGTGTGTTGTCTGTTTTTTGACGCATTCCGAAAAACAACGGAATCCGATATCCAAGGTGATTTATTATGAGTAAATTTAAAAAGCTTGCGATGTTTTTCTCTTTCATATTCGTGTTTTGTATAAGCGCCGTTCTTGCCGGATGTGGAATCGGACTGCGCCTTTATGAAAGCGAATATTTTATTTATATACAGTCGGTTACGACAGCAACGATGCCGGAATTCTGGGACTAACAGATAAAGGCAGAGAGCAAGAATATTTGGTTATCCCCGAAACAATCGACGGTAATAAAGTAACGAATATTCATTATAGCGAAATTGCAACAAAAAAGTTAAAAAAAGATACGGAGACACAAAAAACTCGGGGTTTCGAAGCGATTGTCTGAAAAAAGTTTTTATCGTGCCGACGGCTAAAGTATACAACGGTGATTCGTTTTTTGATTTGGCAACGGACCTTTCGGTAATTTTACATATCAAATGATACGTATATTCAAGAAAATATAAATCATTATTTTTATTATTATACAAACGTTAACGATGCCTCTTCTTTTACAGCGGCGATAAGAAATCATAAGGCAAACGTATCGTATTTTTACAATTACGGTGACTCGCCGAACGACGGGTATTATCGGATAGATAATTACGGATACGGCGAAACGATAAAATACGTTCCTCAAAATCCTTTGCGGAATGGTTATGTTTTTTACGGATGGTACAAAGAACCGGAATGTGTTAATCTGTGGGATTTCGAGATCGACAGGCTTCCCGAAGCACAATACGACGAAGAAGGTACGGAAACTTATCAGGAAACGAAGCTTTACGCCAAGTGGATTAAAAATTAAGGCTCGATTTATAGAAAAACGTTATTCGGGAGAATTATCGTGTTTCGGAGCTTTGCGGACGTCTTTTTTCTCCTATTGACTTTTTCCGTGAAAAATGTTTAAATGACTAACGGATTCGGCTGAAACCGCGCCGCGTCGAGTCATAACCGCAGCTCGCGAAAACGGTTATGCAATCATTTATAACGGAAGGAGGCTTTTATGTTTGAGAACGTGAAAAAGAATTTCGGCTTCGACTGTATGAGATTGCCGATGAAAGAAAACGAAGTGGATTATGCGGAATTAAGCAAAATGGTCGATACGTTTATCGGAAACGGCTTCAACTATTTCGATACGGCTCACGGCTGCGTGGAAACGAAAAGCGAAGTCGCGGTGCGTGAATGCCTCGTAAAGCGTTATCCGCGCGAAAGCTTTACCCTGACCGACAAGCTTACAGGCGCCTATTTCAAGTCGGAAAGCGACGTCCGTCCGTTTTTTGAGAGCCAGCTTCGGGCTTGCGGAAAAGAATCCGGCTAATCTGCCCACTGGGAATTATTAAAACCGATTTTTCGGAATCACACATTCAAACGAAACTAAAAAGCTCGCGGAAAGTAAATTCGCGGGCTTTTTTCGTAGCGGATATCCCGGTAATTTTTAATTTCTATTTACCGATTCGTTTTTATCCGTGAATTCATTTTGCGGCGAAGAATTTACTCCTTATCCTCTCCGAAATATTTTCTTATCGCCTCGAAGGCGTCCTCGGTGATTATATGCTCGACGCGACAGGCGTTTTCTTCGGCTGCGAGCGGCTCCAGCCCCATAACGACGAAGGCTTTCGTGAGGACTTTATGCCGCGCGTAAATACTCTCGGCTTTTTTTCTGCCCGATTCGGTAAGGTCTATCGTCCCGTCCGGTCTGACCGTTATGAATCCGTCCTTTTTGAGTATTCCTACGGCTCTCGAAACGCTCGGCTTGCTGTAACCCAGCTCTTCCGCGACGTCTACGGAGCGTACTCCGCCCTTTTTGTCCTGTAATCTCAATATCGTTTCGAGATACATTTCCTGCGATTCGTTGTTGTTCATAAGTCCGACCGCTCCTTTTTTTACGGATTATATCACTTTTCGCCGAAAAAATCAACCGTAAAAACAAAACGCGCCGAAATCCCGTACGTCCGCAATTTTCCGCGGCGGAATTTTGCGTATCCGTGAAAACGAAACCGCTTTACCGAATGAAATAACCCGAGCCTTTTTTCACTTGCAAAAAATCCGTATATATGGTACAATGTGAAACAATATAAGATTTTTTGAAAACCGCGGCTTCCGCAACGCTGCCGTTTTCGGGGGAGACGCGCTTATGACCATAGATAAGAAAACACAAGGAACCACTCTTACGGTAACTTTATCCGGAAGGCTCGACACGAATACTTCTCCGCAGCTCGAAGCCGAGCTGAGAGATTCTCTCGACGGAATAACCGAACTCGTTTTCGATTTCGGCGAACTCGGATATCTTTCTTCCGCAGGACTGAGAGTGCTTCTCGCCTGTCAGAAGACTATGAACAAACAGGGTTCTATGGTCGTCCGCCATATCAACGATACTATTCGGGAGGTTTTCGACATTACGGGCTTTTCGGATATTCTGACCGTGGAATAACCCCGTCTTGGCGGGAGGAACTGTTTTATGGATACTTTTCTCGGACTTCTTTTAATAGCCGTGATTCCGACGGCGGTTTCGGCGGGGCTGTACGTTCTCGAAAAGAAAACTCGTTTCGGAAAAATGAAATACGTGGCGAAACAGACGATAATCGGCGTGATTTTCGGCTTGGTCGCGATATGCGCGACGGAATTCGGAGTCAACGTCGGCGGAGCCACGATTAACATAAGGGATTCCGCGCCTATCTGTGCGGGACTGCTTTTCGGCGCGCCCGCGGGAATAATCGCCGGAGTCATCGGCGGCGTGGAAAGATGGTTTGCCTATTACTGGGGAGCGGGAGAATACACAAGGCTTGCCTGCTCGATAGCCACCGTCCTCGCCGGAATAACCTCCGCTTTGCTCAGGAAGTTTATGTTCGACGACAAGAAGCCGTCGTGGAAATACGGACTCGCTCTCGCGATGACTATGGAAGTATTGCATATGCTTCTCATTTTCCTGACGAATATGTCCGACGTAAGCCGCGCCTTCACTTTCGTAAAACTCGGCTCTCTTCCGATGATTACGGTCAACGGACTTACCGTAACCGCGGCGACTCTGTGCGTAACCTTTATCGGGAAGGGCGAAAAACGGACTTCTCACGAGCTCCGCAACATCTCGGCTATCTTTCAGCGATGGCTGCTTGCCTGCGTAGCCGTATGTTTTCTCGCAACGGTGCTTTTCACCTGGTCGCTTCAGACTCAGCTTGCAGAAACGAGCGCGGAGGAGCTTGTCCGACTCAACATAGAGGACGTTCGTCAGGACGTTATCGACGCTTCGGACGAGAATCTTCTTTCTCTCACCCGCATAGTAGCCTCCGAGCTTTCTTATAATCACTCGGTAACGGACGAGGCTCTTTCGACGTGGCTGAGCTTATACGACGTCGCCGAAATCAACGTTATAGGCGCGGACGGAAAAATCGTCGTTTCCTCCGATTCGAACAACGTAGGCTACGATATGCGTAGCGGCGAGCAGTCCGCGGAGTTTCTCGCGCTTCTGGACGGAAACGAAACCGAACTCGTTCAGAAGTACGGTCCCATATCGAGAGACGCGAGCATTCTCCGTAAATACGCAGGAAAGACTCTTCCGCAGGGAGGATTCGTTCAGGTGGCTTACGATGCGGAGCGATTCAGACGGGATATAGACGAAGAAGTCGTGGGAGCCGCACGCAACAGAAGAATAGGCGAGGAAGGCTATATAATAATAACCGACGATAATTTCGTCATAGTCAGCGACAGAAACAACGGAAAGGGAAGCAATATCGCCGTTACGGGGCTTTCTCTCACGGACAGAACTTCCGGGGAGAGCTTCGTGGACGTGGTATACGGAAAATACTGTTTCGTGGATTTCGTTTATTCCGAAGGCTACTATATAATAGGCGCGATGACTCAGAGCGAAGCCATGCTTTCGAGAGACATATCGGTATACGTTACCGTGTTTATGGAATTCGTGGTATTCGGGACGCTTTTCGTACTTGTTTACTTCCTCATAAAGAAGCTCATCGTCGACAATATGGATAAGGTCAATCTTTCTCTCGCCGAAATAACGGGCGGAAATCTCGACGTCGTGGTCAACGTCCGCGGCAGCGAAGAATTCGCCTCTCTTTCCGACGACATCAATTCGACCGTGGTTACCCTTAAACGCTATATAGCCGAAGCCGCCGCCCGAATCGATAAGGAACTGGAATTCGCGCGGGAAATCCAGCACGCGTCTCTTCCGAAAGAATATCCCGACAAGAAAGAATTGTCGCTTTGCGCGGCTATGTATACTGCTAAGGAAGTGGGCGGAGATTTTTACGATTTCTTCCCCGCGGGCGACAAACTCGCCTTTATAATCGCCGACGTTTCGGGTAAAGGAATTCCGGCGGCTTTGTTTATGATGACGGCAAAGACCTTCGTCAAAGGTTTTGCGGAGTCGGGCAATTCCGTAGAGGACGTCCTTTCACGGACGAACGAAAAGCTCTGCGAAAACAACGACGCGGGAATGTTCGTTACCGCGTGGCTGGGCGAAATAAATCCGTCCACGGGCGAAGTCGAATTCGCAAACGCGGGGCATAATCCTCCGCTGCTTCGTAAAAAGGGCGGAAAATTCGAATATTTAAGAGTCCGTCCAGGGTTCGTTCTTGCTGGAATGGAGGGCGTCCGCTATAAAAACAACCTCCTGAAGCTCGAGGAAGGAGACGAACTTTTCCTCTATACCGACGGAGTAACCGAAGCGGCCGATACCGAAGGCAATCTTTTCGGCGAAGAGCGTCTGGCGGAATTTCTCGATTCGTATAACGGTTCTTACGGGGGACTTATCCCCGCCGTAAAAGCCGCCGTGGACGAATTCGCGGGCGAAGCTCCTCAGGCGGACGACGTAACGATGGTCTATCTTCGCTATAACGGAAAGGGAGGCGACTTATGAAAGAAATCACCGTAAAGGCCGATATCGCCAATATTCCCGAGATTACGGATTTTATATGCGGGATTCTCGAAGAATACGGCTGCTCCCCGAAAATTACCGCTCAGCTGAGTATAGCCGCGGACGAGCTTGCGAGCAACGTCGCGAAATGCGCCTATCCGGACGGAGAGGGATATCTTACGGTATCGGTTGACCTCGAAAGCCGCCCCGATTCCGTAATCCTTACCTTTACCGACGAAGGAATACCCTTCGATCCCACCGCTGTGGCGGAACCGGACGTTTCGGCTTCGGCAGAAGAAAGGACTCCCGGCGGACTCGGGCTTTTGCTCGTAAGAAAGATGACCGACGGATTGTTTTACGAAAACAAAGACGGAAAGAACGTTCTTCGCGTCGTTAAACGCGTGGTATGACGCTGCAAGGAGAAATAAAATGGACGACAAGATTTTCAGAGAAAAAAGCATTAAAAGAGTATCTTCTCCGGAAGAGCTGAGCTGCTACGTAAAGGTAGTCACTCCGGGCGTATGGATTCTTCTCGCCGCAGTCATACTGTTGCTTGCGGGCGCGTTGTGCTGGTGTTTTCTCGGACGCGTGGAAACCACCGTCAAGGCTGCCGGCAGCTGTGAAAACGGAACTCTTACCTGCTACGTTTCGGCGAGTGCGGGCTCGGGCGTAAAGGAAGGAATGACTATCCGCGCGGGCGGAAAGGAATTTACGGTCGCGACGGTCAGCGGTTCTCCCGTAAAAGCCGAAACTCTTCCCGACGAATATCTTCTCCACGTCGGAGGCTTTTCGGCGAGCGACTGGGTTTACGTCGTAACGGCGGAAACGGACGTGAAAAACGGCGTATACGACGCGGTTATCGTAACCGAAAGCATATCTCCGTCCGTATTCCTTTTCAACTGAGGTGAGCAGATGAAAAAACCGCAGAAAAAACCTATATCGACGGGCGTCGCCAAGGTTCCCGTCGTTATGCAGCTCGAAGTTCTGGAATGCGGAGCGGCTTCGCTGGGAATGATTCTCGCGTATTACGGAAAATGGATTCCTCTCGAAAAGCTCAGAGCCGACTGCGGAGTCTCGCGCGACGGCTCCAACGCGAAAAACGTTCTTATCGCGGCGAGAAGTTACGGACTTACTGCGAAGGGCTACCGCTACGAGCCGGAAGATCTCCGCAAAAACGGGAAATTCCCCTGCATTATCCACTGGAATTTCAACCATTTCCTCGTGCTTGACGGATTCAGGGGCAATAAAGCCTATCTCAACGACCCCGCCAAAGGAAGCTATTCGGTTTCGATGGAGGATTTCGACAAAGCCTTCACGGGCATTTGTCTTATGTTCGAGCCGACGGAGGATTTCGTTCCCGAAGGAAAACCGCGCTCGGTTCTTTCCTTTGCTAAAGAAAAACTCAAGGGTTCGGTCGGGGCGTTCGTTTTCACTCTTCTGACGACGGTGATTTTATCTCTGACCGGTCTTATCGATCCTATTTTTTCGAGAATCTTTCTCGACCGTATACTGACCGGCGTCAATTCCGACTGGCTCGTGCCTTTCACGGCGGGTTTTGCCGCACTTATCGCCGTAAAACTCGTAACCGAATGTATCCGCTCGGTCTATTCTCTCCGCATAGACGGAAAAATGGCTGCCGTCGGGAATTCGGAATATATGTGGCACGTTCTTCGGCTTCCGATGGAATTCTTCTCGCAGAGAATGGCGGGCGACCTTCAGCAGCGGCAATCCTCAAACGCTTCGATTGCCCATACTCTCGTACAGACGCTTACTCCGCTGCTTATAAACACGGTTATGATGATATTCTATCTCGTCGTAATGCTCCGTTACAGCGTCGTTCTTTCTCTTATCGGAATAAGCTCCATCGCGGTCAATCTTATAGTCTCCGAAATCATCTCCCGCAAGCGTATAAACATAACGCGGGTACGAATGAGAGACGCGGGTAAACTCGCGGGTACGACGATTGCGGGCGTCGAAATGATCGAAACCATAAAATCGAGCGGCGCGGAAAACGGTTTCTTCACGAAGTGGGCGGGCTATCAGGCGAGCGTCAACGCCCAGAACGTTAAATACGAGAAGATTTCGGGGCTGCTCGGAATCATTCCCTCCGTCGCGGGTCTGATTGCGGATGCCGCCGTAATCACGGTGGGGCTGCTTCTCGTTTTCGACGGAAGCTTCACGATAGGTATGATAATGGCTTTTCAAGGCTTTCTGGATTCCTTTTCTTCTCCCGTCACGCAGCTTATCACTACGGGGCAGTCCGTTCAGGAAATGCGCGCGGAAATGGAGAGAGTCGAAGACGTTATGAAATATCCCGCAGATCCTAACTGCGACATCCGTTCCGAATACGAAGAATACGGAAAGCTCTCGGGCGCGCTCGAAATGAAAAACGTGACTTTCGGTTACTCCAGACTCGACAAGCCTCTTATAAAGGACTTTTCCCTTTCGATAAAATCGGGCGGAAGAATAGCTCTCGTAGGCGGTTCCGGCTGTGGAAAGTCCACGATAGCCAAGCTTATCTCGGGGCTTTATTCCCCGTGGAGCGGAGAGATCCTTTTCGACGGAAAGCCTATGAGCGAAATCGACAGAAACGTCTTTACGGGTTCGGTCGCGGTCGTGGATCAGGACGTTATTCTTTTCGAAGATACCGTTTCAAACAACGTTAAGATGTGGGACTCGTCGATAGAGGATTTCGAAGTCATTATGGCTGCGAGGGACGCGAGCATTCACGAAACGATAATGAAAAGAGAGGGCGGATATTCCTGCAAGATAACCGAAGGCGGAAAGAACTTCTCGGGCGGCGAAAAGCAACGTCTGGAGATTGCGAGGGTTCTCGCGCAGGATCCTACCCTGCTTATTCTCGACGAAGCTACGAGCGCCCTCGACGCAAAGACGGAATCGGAAGTCGTACGCTCCATAAAAGACCGCGGAATAACCTGCATAGTCGTGGCTCACAGGCTTTCGACGATAAGGGATTCCGACGAGATAATCGTGCTCGAAGACGGCTGCGTCGCGGAAAGAGGGACTCACGAGGAACTTATGGCAAAGGGCGGAGCTTACGCAAACCTTATCACCAACGAATAGGAGAAGGAAATGGGCTGGTTCGACGATCAGATAAAACAACGCAAAGAAGCCGACGAGCGTGATTTTTCGCGGGCGTTTTCGGAGATGGCGGATTCGTTTACCGGAAGGAGCCGCAGTTGGGGCGACGATACGGGCGACGCTATGAGCCGCGTACTTGCGTTTTACCGCACGGAAAGCCGCGAAATTCCGGAGAACGTTACCGATCCGGACGAAAAAATGGAGTTTCTTCTTCGTCCGTCGGGAATAATGCGAAGAACCGTACGGCTTACGGACGGCTGGTATAAAGACGCCTCGGGACCTATGCTCGGCTATTTCAGAGAAAGCGGGAAAGCCGTGGCTCTTATTCCCCGCGGAACGGGCGGATACTGCTTCGTAGACCCGTCCGACGGAAAAAAGAAAAAAGTCGGGAAGAAGTCGCAGGCTCTTTTCGAAGAAGAAGCTCTCGCTTTTTATAAGCCGCTTCCGCTTCGGAAAACGGGTATCCGCGACTTCATAAAGTACATAATCGGGACGATAATGCCCGCCGACCTTATTCTCATAGCCGCGGTAAGTCTTCTTGCCGCTCTTTTCGGAATACTTACTCCCAAGCTCACGAGATTTATGTTTTCCGAAGTTGCCGAATCGGGGCAGATTTCTCTGCTTCTGACGACGGCTGTTTTTTCGCTGAGCGTATCTCTTTCCGTGCTTCTCGTAGGGGTTTTCAAGACTTTTATGACTACGCGTATAAATTCGCGTACCCGTCTTGCCGTCGAATCGGCGGCGATGATGCGTATCCTGTCCCTTCCGGCGGACTTTTTCAGGGAATATTCTTCGGGCGACCTTGCGGAAAGGCTTTACAGCGTCCAGTCGCTTTGCGAAATGCTCGTATCCGTGGTTATGACCACCGGTCTGACTTCGGTATTTTCTCTCGTATACGTTCCGCAGATTTTCGCTTACGCTCCCGCTCTCGGAATTCCCGCTCTCATAATTATCCTCGCGACCGTCGCCTTATCGATAACGACCACTGCAGTGCAGATGAAGATTTCCCGAAAATCGATGGAAATTTCGGGAAAAGAAAGCGGTATGGTCTACGACCTTCTTACCGGCGTGCAGAAAATCCGTCTTTCGGGTGCGGAAAAGCGTGCGTTTTCCCGTTGGGCGAGGCTCTATTCGCAAAGCTCCTCTCTTACCTACAATCCTCCCGTTTTCATAAAGCTGAATTCGGCTTTATCTCTGCTGGTTTCGCTGGCAGGAACTCTCGTTATGTACTATCTTGCGGCCGAATCGAAAGTTTCGGTTGCGGATTATTACGCCTTCACGTCGGCTTACGGAATGGTTTCGGGCGCGTTTTCCTCCCTCACGGGCATAGCTCTTACCGTCGCGCAGATAAAACCCGTTTTCGAGCGCGTCAAACCCATTCTCGACGCGGAACCGGAAGTTTCCGAAGGCAAGACCGTGCTTTCCTCCATTTCGGGCGGAATCGAACTGAACAACGTTTCTTTCAGATACTCGGAAAGCTCTCCTATGATAATCGACGACCTTTCCCTGAAGATTCGTCCCGGACAATACGTCGCCATAGTAGGAAAGACCGGCTCGGGGAAATCCACTCTCGTTCGTCTTCTTCTCGGGCTCGAAAAGCCCTGTAAAGGCGCGATTTATTACGACGGAAAGGACCTTGCGTCCGTAGACCTGCGTTCGCTCCGAAGGAAGATAGGTACCGTTATGCAGAACGGAAAGCTTTTCAGCGGCGACATATTCTCCAATATAGCCATTTCCGCTCCCGACCTTACTCTCGACGAAGCCTGGGCAGCCGCCGAGATTGCGGGAATCGCCGACGATATCCGTAAAATGCCTATGGGAATGAACACGATTATTTCGGAGGGTTCGGGAGGCGTCTCCGGCGGACAAAGACAAAGGCTCGTCATAGCCCGCGCCGTTGCCGCAAAGCCAAAGATTCTTATTTTCGACGAAGCTACGAGCGCGCTCGACAACGTTACGCAGAAAAAGGTCTCGGAGGCTCTCGACGGGCTTAAATGTACGCGAATCGTCATCGCTCACAGACTTTCCACGATAAAACACTGCGACAGAATAGTAGCCGTCGACGGCGGAAAGATAATCGAAGACGGGACTTACGACTCTCTGATAGAAAAAGGCGGCTTTTTCGCCGACCTCGTTGCCCGTCAGCGGCTTGATACTTCCGAAAAAATTTAGCGTTTTTCCGAAAATCCGTCGTTTTTTCTGTCCTTGGTGCAAAGTTTTTCGTATAAAGAAATACAAAGAACGCCTGTCGGAGAAGCAACGATATATTCCGTCGGTAAAGAGAGGACTTTCTATGAAGTATATACTTAATCCTTACGTTTCGCTTCGTTCGTGGAAACTCGTGCCTTACGCGTTTTACGTTTCGGTAATAAGAGACGCCCGCGGACTTAAAAAAGACGAATTCGATATTCTCCTCCGCTGCGACGGACTCACGGATATCCCCGATTCGCCCGCGCTTAAACTCCTCTTCGACAAAGGCTTGTGCCGTCCCGCGGAAAACGGAGAAACTCTTTCCGAAAATCAAAAATACAGACATTGCGACAACCGCTATTTCCCCGCGATGAACTTTATGATTACGGGAAAATGCAATTACAACTGCCGTCATTGCTTCAACGCCGCCGACAACGCTCCCCTTCAGAGTCAATGGACGCTCGAAGAAGCCGAAAAGCTTCTCGACGAAGCTCGGGACTGCGGAATTCACGCCTTCACGATAACGGGCGGGGAGCCTATGCTTCATCCCGACTTTATGAAGATTCTCCGCGGCATTCACGAAAGAGGAATGTTCGTCGAGGAGCTTAATACCAACGGATTCTTTCTGACTGAAAAGATTCTCGACGAAATGGATTCCTTCGGCTGCCGTCCGCTTATGAAAATATCCTTCGACGGCGTAGGTTATCACGACTGGATGAGAAACCGCAAGGGCGCGGAGGAAGACGCTTTGCGCGCAATTAAGCTCTGCGCGGACAAAGGTTTCGACGTCAAGCTTCAGACCAACGTGAACCGCGTCAATCTCTCCTCTATGCGGGAAACCGTCCTTCTTGCGGAACGGCTCGGAGCGTCGAAAATCCGTATTATCCGGACGACCGAATCTCCGAGATGGGAAAAGAACGCAGGAAACGCTACTCTCGGCGTGGAGGAATATTACGACGAAGGAATAAAGCTCGTTTCTTCGCTTGCGGGAGAGATTTCGAAGATTGACGTGGATATCTGGCAGTTCTTGTCCTTTTATCCTCGCGATTCGGCTTATTCCCTCAATCCCGTGGAATGCGGCGAAGGAGAATACAGGGATTCTCTTCCGGTCTGCCGCGGCAACAGAGGTATGGTTGCCGTCGAAGCCAACGGAAATCTCTGTCCGTGCCTGCAAATGTCGGGTTATTACGAGGCTCACGGCGACAACGTAGGGAACGTCAAAACCACGCCTCTTCGGGAGCTTCTTTCGGAAAGCAGATATCTCTCCGAAGTTACGACGACTCTCGGGACTCTGAAGCAATCCGATTCCGACTGCGGTTCCTGTGAATTTTTCCGTTACTGCGCAGGGGGCTGCCGCGCCCTCGCTCTCGCTCTTACGGGAAACAAGCTCGGACGCGATCCGCTTAAATGCGTGTTTTTCAAAAAGAATTATCCTCGTAAAATAGCCGAAGCTCTTCGCGGTTACAGATGTCTTTCGACTATGAATACGGTTACTTCCAAGGAGACGATAATATGACCGAATCCGCTTTAAGAAAGCTCTTCGATTACCAGCTGTTTCAGCGGAACGAAAAGCTTGAAAGAATAATTTACGAAACGAAATCGAGATATCCCGTCGAACTGACCGACGACCAGCTCGGTTTCGTCGCCGCCGCGGGTACGCCCGACGAGAAAAAAGAAAAGGACGGCAAACTCGAATGGTAGCCGCTTCCGATCTGCGAACCGAAATCGCCGAGAATTATCACGAAAAAGTACGGCGTTACGTCCGCGGAAAGATCGGGAATCCCGCCGATGCGGAGGACGTCGTTTCCGACGTTTTCTGTAAGATCTGCGAGCGTTTTTTTACCTTCGACCAATCCAAAGCCTCGGTTTCGACCTGGGTTTACACGGTTACGCGTAACGCCGTCGTGGATTATTACCGGACGAGAAAGGTTTCCTCCGAACTTCCGGAAACGCTCTCTTCGGAAGACGAAACCGACGGAAGGCTTCTCTCGGAAGAAACTCTCGGCGAGCTTGCCGACGCCCTCGGGAAAATCGAGCCGCGGCTCCGCGACCTTATCGTGCTTCACTATTACGAAAATCTGACGCTCGTATCCGTCGCCGAAAAAATGCGGATGTCCTACTCCAACGTAAAGCTTCTGCATAAAAAAGCTCTTTCCCGACTGTCCGAGCTTATGAAAAACCTGTAATCCGACCGCAAATTCCCCTCGGAATTCCGCGGCTTTTTTGCCGCTCCGAAAAATCCGGAATTTCTCGGCTTCTAAAAAATAAACCACTCTGCCGCTCTCGGAAACGACTGCGGCGAAAAGGACTCGAAATGACTGTCAACGACCTCGGGCTTCTGCCCGAAAACGGCTTCGTGCTTTACGATATAAGAAACGAAACCGACCGCGGCTACGGAACGATTCCCGGCTCGGTCGCAATGAGCGAGGAGGAGCTTCTCGGAAAAACCGACTTCGACCTCTCGAAAAAACACGTAATCTACTGCGCAAAGGGCGTCTTCAGCGTGGAAATTGCCCGTAAGCTCTGCGAAAAGGGCGTGGACGCGTATAGTCTCGACGGCGGCTATTCCGAATGGCTGAGAGGCGTTTTAAGCCGTAAAACCAACGACGACTATTGCTATAAAGTCGAACAGAGTATCCGTAAACGCTTCAAGAGCAAGCTTCTCGGTATGTTTATCAAGGCGATAAACGAATACGAGCTTATCAAAGACGGCGATAAGGTTGCCGTATGTATATCGGGCGGCAAAGATTCGATGCTTATGGCTAAACTCTTTCAGGAGCTTCTGCGGCACGGAAAGATGAAATTCGAGGCGGAATACGTCGTTATGGACCCGGGCTACAACGCCGAGAACCGCGCCGTTATCGAAGAAAACGCCCGAAGGCTCGACGTTCCCGTGCGGATTTTCGAAAGCAATATCTTCGAATCGGTCTATAACGTCGAAAAATCTCCCTGCTATCTCTGCGCGAGAATGAGAAGGGGCTACCTTTACAGCTTCGCCCGGGATCTCGGCTGCAATAAAATCGCTCTCGGTCATCATTACGACGACGTAATCGAAACCATTCTTATGGCAATGCTGCACGGCGCGCAGATTCAGACTATGATGCCCAAGCTCCACAGCACCAATTTCAAGGGTATGGAACTCATCCGTCCCCTTTACTTCGTCCGCGAAGAGGACATTAAGGCGTGGAGGGACTATAACGACCTGCATTTCATTCAATGCGCCTGCCGCTTTACCGATACCTGTACGACCTGCAATCCCGCCGCGAGGACCCGTTCCAAACGACAGGAAACGAAGGAGCTTATACGCGAACTCAAAAAGACCAATCCCGAAGTCGAGAAGTGTATATTCAGGAGCGTGGAGAACGTAAACATCGAAACGGTCATAGCTTATAAGAAAAACGGCGTCAAACATTCTTTCCTCGATACCTACGACCTTCCGCGAGAAACCGAAGAGCCCGAAGAAGAATAAAAAAGCGAAAAATCCGCGGAAAACGCAGAAAACAAAGCTGAAATTAAGATAAAATAAAAAAGGACGATTCGAAAAGGAATCGTCCGAAGCATCTATTAAATACCGTATCTTTTCTTGAATTTATCAACGCGTCCGCCTGCGTCAACGAGCTTCTGTTTGCCCGTGAAGTAGGGATGGCACTTGTTGCAGATATCAACACGGATCGTATCGCCTTTTTTCGTGCTTCCGGATTTAAAGGAAGCGCCGCAAGCGCATACAACAGTCACTTCATGATATTGCGGATGTATGTTTTCTTTCATGGCTATTACCTCACTCACTTATTCTGCCTTTCGCAGTAACCGTCTTATTATACCGCTTTGAAAAACGATTGTCAAGCGTTTTTCGCGTTTTGCGCGGGTATATTTCGGTAAAAGCGTAGATTCCCGAATAAATCCGCCGATAAAATTCAGCCGGCCTAAGCAAACGAGCCGAAAACGAAAAAGGAGGATGCCGGACCGAAATCCGACACCCTCCCATGGCAAAATTTGTGTACGATTAAATATTGAGGATCCTGAGGATTCTTCCGCGCATAGCGATAAGCACTATATCGAGAATCCAGATAACGTTCCAGCCGAGAACTAATCTCAGGATACCGGCGACAATCTTGCCTTCCATAATTCTCGTAACCGCGCCGAGTACGCACGAAGTTACCGGAATAATCGCAAGAATAAGGCTTATAAGCCAACCCCAGCCGAAATAATCCTTACTGGTTTTTCCCATGTCTTTTTCCTCCCGAATAAAACCGACATTCCGAAAGCCTTTGAAAGCCTTCGGAAAAACGACTGCATAAAGCAGTTGGTGGAGCTAAGGGGATTCGAACCCCTGACCTATACGTTGCGAACGTATCGCGCTACCAACTGCGCCATAACCCCAAGCTTACGGAATCGGAAAATGGTGGGCAATAAGGGACTCGAACCCCTGACTTCCTCCATGTGACGGAGGCACTCTACCGGCTGAGTCAATTGCCCACGCTTCAAGTGTATCACTTTACGCTCATAATTGCAAGCGTTTTAGCGCATTTTCTTTTGTTTTTTTGATTCGCGGCCGACTTGACGGGGAAAAGAAAATGACCCGTCCCCCCTCGGGCGAGTCCTCCGGATTCCGCGCGTCAAAGCCGACTTGAAGGAAGACGCACGTTCGGCGGCAGATTTTTCCGACGGAGCTTCCGACGGAGCGCAGGTTGCTGCGCATTTTCGTATTATACGATAGAATTTTCTATAAGTCAAGTGATTTCAATGCCTTTTTCATATAATAATTTTGTATGAATACCCAAAAAAGCGCAACAGAAAATTCATCGGACAACAATGAAAAGAGCTTCCCCGTCATATTGAGGGACTTTCTCAGCGAAAATTATCTGACGCAGACGGCTTTTGCGACGAAAATCGGCGTTAAGCAGAGTCAGGTCAGCGAATGGCTCAGAGGTAAATCCAAGCCGGGCTACGACATATTGAGGAGAATGTCGCTGGCTTTCGATATAAGCGCGGATTATTTTCTCGGTCTTACCGATAACTACTGAGTCGTCGGATTCCGTCCCGAACGGGCTTGATTTCGGGTTTCGTTTCGGACGGGCTGAGCTTAAGATTTTTCGTTTTTGTGAAATTCTGCGGATTTTGCGTCGTGGTCGCGAGATTCCGCTTTAAGTCAAGCTCTCTTTTTTTCGGAAATTTCTCCGCATTTGCGGAGGTTTTTCCTTTTTCCCCGGACATTTTCGGGCGGAAAGAAATCCTTTTAATCCGCTAAACAGATACATACGTAACGGAAATGACTGCTTAAAGAACGCTTCCCCTCACGCTTTTTATTTGCTAAAAAACGGAATTCGTGCTATAATCGGTATGTTTTTCGCCCGTTTGCGGAAAGTCTGCGGAAAAAGGGCGGAAATATTACAGAAAGCGCGATTCCGACGAGCAATCCGCGCAAAGGAGGATTCTGAAATGGCTGTCAACAAAAACAAACTTTCTACGATTCTTTGCTTTACCGTATCCATAGTCTGGGGTATGGGTTTCGTTTTCCTAAAATGGGCTAACGACAGCGGTCTGGGGTCTTCTCCGTCGTTTATCAACCTTCTGCGTTTCGGTATAGCCGCGCTTGCTTACGGAATTTTCTACTTCAAAAAAATCCGCATAACCAAAGAAACGATAAAGTACTGCATTCCCGCGGGAGTTCTGCTTTTCACGGCGTTTATGAGCCTCACCATAGCCCAGAAGGACGCCGACGCTTCCATCTGTGCCTTCCTCAACTCCCTTTCGACCGTGATAATCCCCTTCCTTTCCTGGGCGATTTTCAAGAGAAAGCCCTCTAAATTCATAGTCGTGTCGGTTATTCTCTATACCGTCGGAGCCTTGATTCTCTCGGGTGCGCTCACTCATTTCGACAACTTCCAGCCCGCGGCTCTGTGGGCGATAGTTACCGCGGTCGCTTTCGCTCTTCACTATATGGTGATAAGCAAGGCTCTCCAGAAAATCGATACCCACAGCATAAACTTCACGCAGTTCGCGACCGTCGCGCTTCTGAGTCTTATCGGCTTCGCGGCTTTCGACCATAACGTCGATTTTGTAGTCGTGGATTGGGGCAAGGCGATGATTTCGCTCGTATGTATGGGCATACTCAACACCATCTACGCCTACGCGGTACAGACCTATTCGCAGCAGTATCTTTACGACTATCAGATAAGTCTTATACTCGCGCTCGAAAACGTATGGGCCGTATTTTTCAGCGTAATTCTCGGCGAGGAGTCCTTTAAGTGGGAAACCGTACTCGGCGGCGCTATAATTATGGCTGCCATTCTTTTCGCGGACGTTATTCCGTCCTGGGTGGAGAAGAAAACTCAGCTCAAAAAAGCTTCCGCTCCTTCGGATAACGATACCTGACGATAAGGATAACTTAAACTTGAACCGTTCAAACCCGTACAAGGCTTCCCCGAAAAAGGGAAGCCTTTTTTCCGAGGAGGAAGAGTAATGAAAAACAAGCCTATGCTCACAAGTCGATTTTTTCGGAGTGGAAAGAGCGGATTCGTCTCCCGCAAGTCGGGCGGAAAGAAGCGGATTACGGATTATTCGTCGGGACGGTCGGATTTACCCGAAAGAAGTCCGAGAATGCTTTTAACGAGCTTTTTAAGCCCGACCTTTTCGTAAGTCGAGTAAATAAGCTCCGCCGCCGACAGCGACGCAAGCGTAATTCCCGCCGCTTCGCCGAAAACGAAAGGGGTTCGGGTTATCGGAAAGGTAAGACAGCTCCCGACGGCGCAAAGAGCCAAAAGCAGGTAAAAACAGGCGTCGGAAAGCTTGTCGGCGTAAAGTTTTTCGCCGAGCGTTGCGGAAGAGAGTCTTTTTTTGATAAAGGGCTTAATCAGCCCCGTGATAAAAACGGCTGCTATCGCCGTGTAAAGCACTGCCGCGGGATAGGCGGTTATGCCCGTCGTAAAATCGTTCATATTTTCTCCTTTTTTCGGGAATCTGCGGATTTCCGTATCGTGTTTTCGGAAATTTCCATCTTTTCTTGCAGTTTCGGAATTTTTATTTTCTATTTGTGGGGTTCGGAATTTTCGTTTTCTATTGCAGTTTCGGGGTTTTCGCGTTCTATTGCAGTTTCGGGGTTTTCGCGCTTTCTTGTAGATTCGTGATTCCCGCAAGGCTTTCCGCGCGGGTTTTCGGCGGCATCCTCACTCCGATTATACTATGCGGATTTTCAAAACAGACTCTTTCGTTTTATAAGAATCGGATTTATATGGAATTTCGGAATATTTTCCGCGATTTATCCGATTATTTTCGGTTTAAGCCTCGGATTATTCGGACTTTCTATAAAAATCTCCTCGCAATCCGAGTCGGGCTTGCGGCTTGCGCACGGATTCCGAAGACGATTTCAGGCTTGGATTGGGAGATTTTTTGCTTTTGACCGACTCGAAAATCCGAACGCAAAACGACCTCGGAACTTACGAAAATCAAGAGCCGTATATCTCTGCGGGTTTTACTTGAAAAAGCGGAAATTTTGTGGTACAATATAATCGCCGATTTTATGCGGGAGTCAACGGAGGATTATGAGTCAGGAAAAAACGGAATTAACGAAAACCGATTCCGAGGAAAAGAAAAAGGAGAGCTTTATGCCCGAAGAAAAAAAGACGGGAAATTCCGTTCCCGAAGAAAAAACCGCGGAAAATTCCGCGAAAACTGCTTCCGAGGATAAAAAGACCGAGTTCGTTCATCTTCACGTGCATACGGAATACAGTCTTCTCGACGGCTGTATGCGCATAGAAAATATGCTCGACCGCTGCAAGGAGCTGGGAATGCGCGCGGTTGCGGTTACCGACCACGGAAATATGTTCTGCGCGTATCATTTTTATCTCGAAGCCAAGGCGAGAGGAATCAATCCCATACTCGGCTGCGAATTCTATACCTGCGCCGACCATACCTACAAACAGGGCAAGACCGACCTTTTCCATCTTATTCTGCTCGCGAAAAACGACGACGGCTATCACAGCCTCTGTAAACTGAATTCCGTAGCGTATGTGGACGGTTTCTATTACAAGCCGAGAATAGATATGCCCCTTATCAGAAAATACAGCAAAGGTCTTATCTGTCTTTCCGCCTGTCTTGCCGGAGAACTTCAGCAGCTCCTTCTTCAGAATCGTCTCGAGGACGCCGAAAAACTTGTGCTGGAATTCAAGGAAATCTTCGGAGAGGACTATTACATCGAGCTTCAGGACCATTTCCTTCCCGAACAGGAATTCGTCAATCCCATTCTTGTCAGGCTTGCCCGCAAACATAATATCAAACTCGTCGCGACCAACGACGCGCATTATCTCCACAGAAGCCACGCGGAAGCTCAGGACGTTCTTATGTGCGTGCAAACGGGTAAATATATGGACGACACCAATCGTCTGAAATTCCCTAACGACGAGTTTTATTTCAAGACGCAGGACGAAATGGCCGAGCTTTTTAAGGATTATCCCGACGCGATAGCCAACACCGTCGAGATTGCCGACCGCTGCCACGTCGAAATGGTAAAAAAGAAGCTCCTTCCGAATTACGTTCCGCCCGACGGACTCACTCCCTACGAATATCTTAAAAAGCTTATGAACGAAGGGCTTGAAAAGAAGTATAAGGTCATTACGCCCGAAATCCGCGAAAGAGCCGAATACGAACTCGATATAGTCAACCGTATGGGGTTCGTGGAATATTATCTCATAGTCTGGGATTTCATCAATTACGCAGAGAGTCGGGGTATTCCCGTCGGTCCCGGACGAGGAAGCGGCGCGGGAAGCATTATCGCCTACGCGATAGGAATAACCAAAATCGAGCCTCTCCGCTTTAATCTGTTTTTCGAGAGATTCCTTAATCCCGAGAGAGTAAGTATGCCCGACTTCGATATAGATTTCTGCGTGGACAGAAGAGGCGAGGTCATAGATTACGTCATCGGGAAATACGGAGCGCCCAAAGTAGCCCAGATAGTTACCTTCGGAACGATGGCGACCAAAGCTGCTTTCAAGGACGTTGCCCGGGTTATGCGGCTCCCGTACAGCGAAGTCGACAGGATAACCAAGCTTATTCCGCAGAAGGCTTCCCTTAAACGGCTTTTCGGAATAGAACCGCTTTCCGAGGAAGGAATGCACTCTCCCGAAAACGTTCCGGAATTGAGAGAAATCTACGCGAACGACCCGCAAATCAAAAAGATCGTCGATCTTGCGATCATTCTCGAGGGTACGCCGCGAAATACCTCAATGCACGCAGCGGGCGTGGTTATCTGCCGCGACGACATAAGCGATCACGTTCCCCTTCAGCGCAACGGCGACGACGTTACGACGCAGTTCAATATGAAAGAAGTCGAAAAGCTCGGACTTCTTAAAATGGACTTCCTCGGGCTTCGCACCCTCACCGACATAAACAAAGCCATAAAGCTCGTCAAAAAGACTACGGGCAAGGATATCGACCTTTACGATACCGACTACAACGACCAGAACGTTTATAAGCTTATGAGCTCGGGCGATACCGACGCCGTATTTCAGCTTGAAAGCGCGGGAATGAAAAACCTTATGAAACGCCTTCAGCCTACCTCTCTCGAGGACGTAACGGCAGGAATTTCGCTCTTCCGTCCCGGGCCTATGGACAGCATAGACGACTATATCGCCGCAAAACGCGACAAAAACAACGTCAAGTACAAACACGAACTCGTCAAACCCATTCTCGAAAACACCTACGGCTGTCTCGTTTATCAGGAGCAGGTTATGAAGATATGTCAGGCTCTCGCCGGATATACCCTCGGACAAGCCGATATGATAAGACGAGCTATGGGTAAAAAAGACGCCAAGGAAATGGCTAAGAACCGCGAGTATTTCATTCACGGAAAGGTCAACGAAAAGGGCGAAACGGAAATCGAAGGCGCGGTCAGAAGAGGCGTCCCCGAGGAAGTCGCCGAATCCATCTTCAACGAAATGGAAATCTTCGCTCAGTACGCCTTCAACAAAGCTCACGCGGCGGCCTACGCGGTCGTTTCCTATCAGACGGCGTTTCTGAAGTGCTATTATCCCGTGGAATTCCTCGCCGCCGTGCTTAACAACAGAATCACTAATTCCGACGAAATAAAGAAGTATATAGGTTACTGTCAGGAGAAAGGGATTCCCGTGCTTCCGCCCGACATAAACGAATCGCTCGACGGCTTCGACGTAAACGACGGAAAAATCCGCTTCGGTCTTCAGGCGGTAAGAGGCGTAGGATTCGCGGCGATAGCTTCGGTCATAGAAGAAAGAAACAAAAACGGTCCGTATAAGGACATCTACGACTTCGTCAACAGAGTGGACGGCTCTCAGCTCAACAAAAGAATGGTCGAAGGATTCATAAAAGCCGGAGCTTTCGACGGCACGGGTGCGAAACGCTCTCAGCTTATGGCAACTTACGAAAGGATTATGGACGCGGCTTCCTCCGACAAAAAACGCCGCGAGACCGGACAGTTCAGTATGTTCGACCTTCTCGGAACCTCCGATCCCGCCGTTTCGTCGGTGCCTCTCCCCGATATGGACGAATACCCGCCCGAAACCAAATTCGCTCTTGAAAAAGAGGTTCTCGGAATGTACGTTTCGGGAAGCCCTCTCGACGAATACAAAGCCTTCTTCAAGGGACTCTGGAATACCGGCGAAATTATGCCCGACGCAGACCTCGAGGATTCCGAAAAGGACGCTTTTTACGAACAATTCGACCGCAAGGACGTGGTTATGGGCGGAATTCTCACGGGAGTGGAAACCTCCGTCGACAAGTCGGGGAGACGTATGGCTCGGGGAAAGGTCGAAGACCTCTACGGAGTAATCGACGTGAATTTCTGGGCGCGGGATTACGACAGGCTCAGACCTCTCGTCAGGGAGGATACCATCGGAAGCTTCTCGGGGACTTTGAACGTGCGCTCGGGCTTTAAACCTACCCTTGCCGTAAACAAAATCGTCCTCTGGGATAAAGACAAGAAAAGCAAGGAGCTTCGCGCCGTCGAAAGAATACGGCTTTATCTGCGGTTCGGCGAGGAGCGTTACGACGAAGTTTCGGAGATTCTTTCGGGTTACCCCGGGGAAATCGAAACCGTTCTCGTCGTCGGCGACAAGAAACTCAAGGCAAAAACGCCCGTCCGCGAATGTATGGCTTTAAAGGCGGAACTTTACGACCTTTTGGGCGAAGAAAACGTGAAATTCGTCCGCAAGACCGAAATCGTCTCGGATTAAGACAATCGCGAATCGAGGGAAACGAAGCTCCAAAAAAGCGTCCGTCCCCTATGCGCAAACTTACTTCATACGAAAAATCTCGGAAATTTACGAAA
This sequence comes from uncultured Eubacteriales bacterium, assembly GCA_900544545.1. Lineage (GTDB taxonomy): Bacteria > Bacillota > Clostridia > Christensenellales > CAG-314 > UMGS692. The sequence goes on along the minus strand of UQVY01000012.1, from coordinate 5,622 downwards.
AACGAACGCAAATCCGCGTTTTAACCGAAAAGTAAACGCAGATTTAACGAAAACGACGGAAACTCATATATGGAAACTTATATTATAGATTCACCCGAAAAAATGCACGCTCTCGGGGAAGAAATCGCCGGAAAGCTCACGGGCGGAGAAGTCTTTCTGCTTTCGGGCGACCTCGGAGCGGGGAAAACCGTCCTGACCAAGGGTATAGCCCGCGGTCTCGGCGTAAAGGACGAGGTTACGAGCCCGACCTTCGCCATACACAACGAATATCAGGGAAGGCTTAAATTGGAGCATTTCGACTTTTACCGTCTGGAATCGGCAGAAGAAGCCCGGATTCTCGGACTGGAAGAGATTCTCGGAGCCAAGGATTCGGTTTCGGTCTGCGAATGGTGGGAAAACGTCCCCGAAATCTTCGACGGGCTTTCCGTTATCAAAATCGCAATAAGCGGCTCGGGCTTCGTTCCGCGCACCGTCGTCATAGAAAAGTAAATCCGTAACGGCTCCGCGGGTTATTCCGCGCCGCAAATACAATCCAAAGGAGACCGCCTATGAAGAAGATCCTTTCCGCAATCAAAAAAGCTTTTTCCGCAGTCGGAAGATTCTTTTCCGCCTTCATAAGAAAAAGCAAGGGGCTTTTCGCGGCGTTTATCGCCCTCGTTTTGTTTCTGATTCTGAGCCTTCTGCGGCTCAGCGCGGATTTCTGCGAATTCTGGACGAGGACGGTCGGACGTTGGCTGACGACGGCTCTGACCTTCGTAAACTCTCTCTTTCCCGTGTCGTTTTACGAATGGTTTATCGCCGGCGCGATAATCTTCGCGATTACGGTCATAGTCGTACTTATCGTCAAAGCCGCAAAAAAGCGCGCGAAAAGTATGCTTCCGTTTCTTGCCTGGACTCTCGCCGCGGTAATCGTTTTTCTCGACTTTTATACGATAACGACGGCTTTCGCCTACGACAGAAAAGAGCTTCCGATTATCGCGTATTCCGTAAAAACCGACGGCGCTCTGACTCTCGAGGAGTATTCGGAAATGTGCGACGCTATGATTGACGAAATCAATTCTCTTTCGGCGAAAATGCAGCGCGAAAACGGGACTCTCGTTTCGCCCCCGCGCGATGAGCTGATTTCGGTTATCCGCGAGGAAATCAGGATTCTCAATAACTTCGACGGCTATTACACGGAAGCGACGGGGACGATTAAATCTCCCGTATTTTCCCGCGTTTTCGCAGAAATGGGAATTCTCGGGGTTTATTTCGGACCTTTCGGCGAATCGAGCGTAAGCGCGCTGACTCACCCGATGGACCTTCCGAATACGATAGCCCACGAGCTTTCGCACGAAAAAGGAATCCTCCGCGAAAACGAAGCCAATCTCTCGGCTTATTACTTAACGATAAGGAGCGATAACGATTACGTCCGTTACTGCGGACTTTCGGCGGTCTGTTATCACGTCCTTAACGGACTCGTTCTCTATAATGAAGGCTATGAGATTTACAAGCAGAAGACCGACAGCCTCTCCGAGGAATTCAAAAACGACTACAACGGCAAATTCGACTACTACGCTCAGTATCAACTGCTTCGGAACGTAAGCAACTTTATGACCGACCTCTATCTTAAACTTCAGGGACAATCGGGCGGCAAGCAGAGTTATAACGACAAAGGGGCCGACACTATCGTCAAGCCCGATCCGTCCGACCCGACGGGACAAACCACCGTCCGCGTAATTTCGAGATACTCGGATATTCAGAGCCTTTTCATAGAGTATTACAGGGCGAAAAACTGAAAATCCGACGGCTCGGCGTACAGGAGAAAAATCGTTTATTTTACGCAAAAACGACCGAAAAACAATGAAAGAAACCGAACTTAAATTCAGACTCGATAAAGAGCGTTACGAAGAATTTCGGAAGCTTGCGACGAAGGAAACTCTTCTCGTCAACGACTACTTTTTTCCCGAAAAAGGCGACTCTTCGGGCTTTACCCTACGGATTCGCGAGGAAGACGGAACCTATACCCTCACGCGCAAAACCAAAAAAGCTCAATACGGGAACCTGACCGTGAGTCGTGAAGAAAACGTTCCTTTGATGCCCGAAAAAGCGGCGATTTTCCTGAAAAACGGGATTTCTTCGGAGGAGCTTTCCCTTCTTTTCGGGACGACGGAGGCTCCGAATCGCTATAATCGCCTCGGAAGCCTTAAAACTCTCCGCGCGAAGGTGATTCTTGCGGGCGCGGAATGCGACCTCGACAAATGCGATTATCTCGGGACGACCGACTACGAGCTGGAATGCGAAGACTCGCAAAAACACGCGGAACTTTCGGATTTTCTCGCGAAAAAAGGCATAACCGAGCCGTCCGAAGGCAAGCGCAGACGTTTCGAGGAGCGGCTGAAACTTTGCGGAAAGAAAAACGAGCCGCGCAAGGAGACGAAAATGACCGAAAGCACGATGTACAGAATGATGAGAATGTCCGAATTATCCGAAGAGGACGGACTTTCCGAAGAAGAAGCCGAGGAGATTTACCGCGAGAACCACCCGAAAAAGGACTTCAAGGAAGAATACAAGGAATTCTACACCGACATAAAGATTTCCGTAAAGGAAGATTGGTAAGTCGGATTCCCGAATTCTTTGAACGAACTCCGACTTTTATTCAACGAACTTAAAGATTCGTTCAACAAACCCCGGATTTGCCGTATGCGGAGGACGCTATGAAAGATACGACGATAATGAAAGAAAAGCTCTTCCTGAGCAGATACGCCTGCCTTTCTTCCGACACGAAAGGAAGAAAACTTCCCGAAGAACCCTGCGTTATGCGGACGGAATTCCAGCGCGACCGCGACAGAATCATTCACAGCAAGGCGTTCCGCAGGCTCAAAAACAAAACGCAGGTCTTCGTTGCGCCGCAGGGCGACCATTTCCGGACGAGGCTTACGCATACTCTCGACGTGGCTCAGATTGCCCGAAGCATAGCCCGCGCCCTTAATCTCAACGAGGACCTTACCGAAGCCATAGCTCTCGCCCACGACCTCGGACATACGCCCTACGGACATATGGGGGAAGACGCGCTTTCCGAGCTTACCGACGGCAAATTCAGGCATAACGAGCAGTCCGTGCGAGTCCTCGAAGTCATCGAAAAGGACGGACAAGGGCTTAATCTGACCTTCGAAGTGCTTGACGGCGTGCTTAATCATCGCTCGGACGGGCATCCCTCGACTTTAGAGGGCAAAGCCGTTATGTTTGCCGACAAAATCGCCTATATCAATCACGACATCGACGACGCTATCCGAGCCGGACTCATAACTCGGAACGACCTCCCGAAAGCCGAAAGCGAAATTCTCGGGGACACCGCCACGAAGCGCATAAATACGATGATTACCGCCCTCGTCGGGCAGAGTCTCGACAAACCCGTTCTCGAAATGGAAGCCGAGGTTTTCGCCGCGATGAAGAGTATGCGGAGCTACCTTTTCCGCAACGTGTACGGTCCCAACGGAGGAAACCGCGACCGAATCAAGGTAAAGCGGCTGCTCGGATATCTTTTCGAATATTTCGTTTCGCATATCGACGAAATGCCCGACGAATATCGCAGGCTCGCGGAAATCTGGGGAGCCGAAACCGCCGTCTGCGACTATATTTCGGGAATGACCGACAATTACGCCTCGGCTCTCTTCCTGAATCTGACCGTTCCGAGAAGCGGCGATAAGTTTTAAACCTGTTCGCGGAGAATCCACGAAAACGCAAATCTCTGTAAAAACCAACGACTTATTCTTTAACTCAAAAATCAAAAACCCGAGGTTCGTGCAATGAGCTTCGGGTTTCGTTTTATAAAGCAGTGATTTCGTTAAACGAATTCGGGATTCCGGAAAATCGCTCTCCGAAAATCGCGGAAAATCGGAAAAACTCGTACTTATCTGTACTTATAGAAGCCTTCGCCCGCCGAAAGACCGGTTTTCCCTTCGTCGATATACTTTTTGAGCATAGCGTCAATCTTTTTGAAGTGATAGGGCGCGATAAATTCCGGAATATGAAGATAAGTCTTGTTGATGTTGTAAGCGGTGGTAAGACCTACGACGTCGAGAATTCTGAACGGTCCCGCCGGCGCGCCCGTCGCAAGCACCCAGGTCTTGTCGATGGTTTCGGGGTCGGAAACTCCCGTCGCATAAAGGTCCATAGCCGCGCAAAGCATAGGTACGAGTATGGAGTTCAGAATATAGCCCGATTTCTCCTTATGAAGTTCGAGCGGAATCATTCTTATGTCCCGCGCAAAAGCCACCACGGCGGCAAAATACTGCGGCTCCGTGCCTTCGTGTCCCATAATTTCGGCTGTGTTGTTGCGCCAGATTTCGTTTGCGAAATGAAGCGCGAGGTAACGCTCCGGACAGCCCGTAAACTTGGCGAAGGTCGAAGGCAGCATCGTCGAAGAATTGGTAACGAGTACGGTTTTTTCGGGAAGAAGGGGCGCGAGCGTCTTATAGAACGTCTTTTTCGCGTCGGCTTCCTCTGCCATCGATTCGATGACAAGATCCGCGTCCTTCACGGCTGCGGCAAGATCCAACTCGATTTTTATGGAATTATAGGCGTTTTCGACCTTTTTACGGCATTCTTCCGCGTCGAAATTCTCTCTGTCCGCAATTCCTCTCGCAAAAACCGCGGGATTGTCCGGCTGCTCTTTCATCTTCTCTATCGCCTGAATATAGTAACCCCTTACGGCGTCAAGCTTGGGCTGAGTCCTCGTAATCGACGACGGGCTTCTGAGCCATACGGTTACGTCAAATCCGCAATAAGCGGTCTGGAAGGCTATTTGCGAGCCTAAAACTCCGCCGCCCGCTACAACTACCTTTTTAATCGACATTTTCGTTTCCCCTTGCCGAAATCCTCTGAAAAAAGATTCCGTATCGTTATTATACCACACGCGGCGAAAAATACAAGCGAGCAAAGCCTCCTTTTCTGTATAAATCCGTATCGATAACGCCCCCGCGACACCGCTTTCTTTCGGAAAAGCAAGCCTTACGCTCCGTCCCCGAGTTCTTCGGCTAAAAATCTTTTTATCCGTTTTTGCCGCTTTATCTTCATAGCGAAACCTCATTCGGATACCTGCGCCGTCCCACGAGAAAACGACCTCCGTTAAATAAGAAAAAAGGCTCGATACTATGAAGTATCAAACCCTGTTTTTCTTTGCGTTGGTGGAGATGACGGGAATTGCACCCGTGTACCGCCATGCGTTTCCGCAACTTTCTCCGTGTTCAGTCGTCGATTTGATTTCCCCGCGCCTCCGCCCGACGACGGGCTGAAACGAAGGTATTTCCGTGAATATGCAACGGCTACGGAACCCTCACCGAAGCATTAAGCCGTACTTTCTGACGCCGCTTGGCTGCCGTACGACGAACAGCGGCGACGCTCGCGCGATTAGGCAGCGAGAGCTAATTTATTGTTGTTAGCGTTTAAATTTAAGGTTGCCTTTTACGCATCTGCCTGCGACACGCTTATCGCGGCCCCTTCATAACGGGCGAATCTATTACATCCCCATAAAGAAACCTTTCTTATTATACCCTTTTTCCCGAATAAAGTCAAGTAAACCGAAGACAAAAAAAGGAACGGTTCACAGGGAATCGTTCCTTAATGGGTTGCGGCAGCGTC
>UQVY01000011.1 GCA_900544545.1 uncultured Eubacteriales bacterium | reverse complement strand
CTTATCCAACGACGTATCGTCCGCCGTTATTATCCCCGCGAAACCTCCCGCCGCAATATCTCCTATCGCCGTGGAAGCGACTTCTCTTATCGCTCTTATCGTGCCTTTACCGAGATTAAAGGTAACTCCGCCGAAAACGATAGCCGGTTTCAGTCGCGACGAATATCCGCCCGCGCATACTTCGTAACGGACGTCCGTGTTATTTGCCTTATATTTCCGGGAGCTTGCGGACTGCTGTGCGGTAACGGTATAAGAATACTCCGGATACGCGCAGCCCGCCGTTATCGGCACGTACGTTCCGCCGATGAGATTTCTTATCTCGAACGAGCCGACTCCGAAAATTCCGCCCGCGTAAGCCGGTCCGTAACCGTTCTGAGTCGCCGAAATCTCCGCCTCGCAATGAAAAACGTAGCTCTCGAGCGACGCGCTCGCATATTCTATGTATTTGTTTACGTCCTTATGAGCAAAACCTATGCCTCCGCCCGCGATTACGACTCCCGAAGCGCTTTCGTCGGCCGTCTGAGCCGTTATTTTAGCCTTTACGTCGCCGTTTCCGCCGTTCTTTTCGTATCTGACGTCGGTAAAAGTAACTGTCCGGTCCTCGGATAAGCCTTGGCTTCCCCTGTGTATAGTCGCGGCCACTCCTCCCGAAATCGCAGAAACCTGCCTGTTTCCTTGTATGTCTATCGAGGATTTATCTCCGCCCGAGTTGTTGATAACCGCGCTTACGAGATACTCGCCCGAAATTTTCATCGTTACGTCGGCTATCAGCATAGCGGACGGCTCGGACTCCTCAGCAAATCCCATTCTTCCGAGATAAACGACTCCCGCGAAGCCTCCCGCATACGCAGAACCCGAATTTTCGCCGAGAGAACTCGCGAGAACGGTGGTGGAACCTACGCTCATTACGAATCCGCTGACCGACGCGTTATGAAGAAATCCCGCGAAACCTCCGGCTGACGCGACTGCGCCCGTACCGGAAGTAATTCCCGAAACGTTATGATGACGGCTGTCGTATTCCGCCTTGCACCACGCCTCTACCGAAGATGAACATCTCCCGAAAACGCCGCCGATATAAAGACTCGCCCGATTGACCTGAACGGAAACCGAAACTTTGGACGAAATTCCGTCGAATATAACGTTTTTTCCCGCCGTTCCCGCAAGTCCGCCCGCGTTTATCATAAGAGAGTCCGTACCCGACTGATTTTCGGTATTTATACCTATATAACCCTGAACGTCGGCGTTTCTGACAAGACAGGGATTTTCGCCGTCGCCGTAGACGTACGAAAAGAACCCGTAATCCGCTACCTTCGCGGTCGAGGTCCCGAAATTCTGACTTACGAATTCGCCTTGGTAATCGTTATAATCCGTCCTGTTTATACCTATCGTGGCTTTGTGTCCGTTGAAATCGAAACAACCCTGAAACGCAAGACCTCCGCGGGAACCTATGCCCGTAAATTCGCCTGCCGAAAGAAACAAAGACGTCGTCATCTTGTAATAGCTCGTTGCAAGCTCTTTGCGGGCGTCCTCGCTTATCGTCTTTCCGAATCGCCCGAAATCCTCGTCCGAACCTTCGCCCTTAAGTATCCTCGAAAGCGCGTAAACGTATTCTTCGCTGCTTATGAGATACGGATTTCCGAAATATCTGCCTTTGCCTCCGGAAAGCTCGCTCTTTCCCGTTACGCTCACGGAAACCGCGTCCGCATTTACGGTAACTTTCTGCGTCTGTTTCCCAGACTCGTAGGAACTGACTCCCGTAATATTCACCGATTCGAAAATTCCCGATTCGTTGATTACCGTAACCGTTATTTCCGAGCCAGATTCAACGGCGTATTTACCGTCGGAGTTTCGCGTTACGCCGATTCCGCCGATATAAACGCTGAAGTTTTCCCCGTCCGGCACGTCTATCGTCACGGAAGCGGAATACGTCTTTCCCGTCGTCGATAATACTATGAGAAGCGAAAGAAGACAGCATAAAACTGCCGAAAGAATTACTATCGTTCTTTTGCGTTCAGACGAATTCAGATTGATTTTCATACCCGTTTCTCCTTTCACTGCTGTCGATATACCGTATAAACTCCGTTTTCGGACGTCCCCAATCCGGAAATTTGTTCTTTTTCGGGAGAATCTTTATCGTATACGTACGCCTCCGCCGTTATCGAGCAATCGCCCGCCGCGTAAAAATACAGATACATATCCGCACCCGACTCTATCGTAAAGGTAAGCGTACCGTTCTCAAAAGAGTACGCCCATTCCCCGCTTCTTTCCGTAACGGAAGTATACTGCTCTTCGAATCTGCCCGAATCGAATATCACGTTGCCCGTGATTCTCAAGACGATTTTCGCCTTATACGACGCTTGCGGATTGACGGTTTCGTTCTCGTAAACGAAATTCACCGACGATTTAAGATTGACCTTTATTTCGTCGAACCCCTGATACGTTCCGCCGCCGTCCACGCCTACCGATATTCTCGCGTTCGAAACGTGTATCGTAAGCACTTTCATATCCTTATACGGCTTATCCGTCTCCAATATCAGCGAAAGCTTTTCCGTGCTTCCGAGGTCAAGCGCGCCGCCGCTCGTTCTCGTGATTTTTACGATAAGCGTAAATTCGTTGCGATTGTCCTTTTCAAGCCTGAAAAAACCGCTTTCGTCACTGCCCGAAGTCTCGATTGAAACCTGATAATTCTTGCTTTCCGAATGAATCGTCAATTCGTTTCCGAACGCGTCGGAAACCTTTCCGGCATCGCTTTCCGTCCCGGTCGGCGCTCTCATTCTGAAAGTTACGTCTCTTTTCGAAAGTTTGCTCTCCGTAAAATTCCTTACTTTTATACCCACGTAAGCGACGTTCCCGTTCAGCACGGCAGCCTGATTGTCGCCCTCGTAGCTTATGACGAAATCCGTGTACCTGCCTTCGATTTCCTTTTTGTCGCCGATAACGTACTTCGATACCGAAATGCCCGCAAAAATGACAATAAGGACGAGCATCGCAATAAGTACGGCTGTCGTTTTTCCGTTAAATCGCTTCATCGTCCTTTCTCCTTGTGTATTTTACGAATATCTTCATTTTTTATATCGGCATTTGCTCTGCGTCCATTCTTATATCCAGAGAAACCGCTGCGGTCGCGTAATTCAAGGCTTCGAGAGTCTGATCGGGCAGCCTTAACACGACTATAAAGTTAACGTTTTCCGTTTCGTCCGCCCGTAAGGTAAAGCCCGTCCGATTCAATATATCGCCCTCCGAATCCGATACGTAAAGCCTGCAATAGTCCCGATCTTCCGGATAGGTCAGGTCGTTTTCCGTATCCTTCGTGATATTTACGGATGCGGATCCGGCGTTGTACTTGAACTGCAGATATCCGTTTCCGTCATTATCGTAATTTTTCCACGCTTCGAAACGAAAGGTCTTATCGGGATCGGCTTCCAACCGTCCCTGTTCGTTGATTCTGTAAAAAGTAACCTTCGCTATAATCGTAAGCGTAACCTTAAGTTTTACCTCGTTCTCTTTTACGTCCGCAACGGCGAAACGACATTCAACCGTATCCTGCGGCTCCAGATCTTCTACGACTACCTTATTACCGCTTACGTCGGGAGGAATCTGAGTCGAAACTCCGTTCGTGTCCGTCCGTTTAAGCTCCGAAAACCTGATTTTGAGTCTCGCCGAGGCTACCTGCGCCTGCTGCTTCGGAGCAAACGTTTCGCTGAATTTTCCGAGAGTTACCGTCGCACACAGAACGGTTGCCGCCAAAAATCCGAAAAGTATTCCGCTCAAAAGCAAAGCTTTAATTTTCTTTCGGCTCTTCATCGTTTTCATCCTCCGATACGACGACTTTTCTCTTCCCGAATACGATTATCAAAGTTATTATAACGGCTATTAACGCAATGAAGAAAATCCCTTCCGCAGACTTAGCCCATTCTATGAACACACCCAGTTTCGGAATGCGCTTCTGAACCTTTCCGACGATTTGTCCGATGAAAACCGGATCGGGATCCTCCGTGGGATTGGCGTCGCCCTTCGTATAGAATCTGTCCGCTTCGATTCTTACTACTCTGTGAGTAACCGTTACCGATTCGCCCGCCGGCAGATACGTAATAACGTCTCCGACCGAATACGAGGTCTGATTTTTTATGATTATGGCGTCGCCCGCGTCTATCGAATCAGCCATGGAAGGCGTTGCTATAACGAGAAGCGAATATCCGAAAAACGACGGTACCGCGGATTTCTTTATGAAACGGTCGTACATCAGGATGCCTGCGGTAAAAACCAGAACCGCTATAAGAAGGATCGATACGACCTTTCCGATTATCGGAATTACTCTCGACGCCGAAAATTTCGGGAATTCTTTTTCGCTCATTGTTTTGTCCTCCTTATACGGTGCGCATAGTTGCCTTTATCGTTATCGTGCAGGTATATTTCCCGCCCGTTATGCCTATCAGAGTGTCCTCGAAGTCTTTTTTACCGTCGAAAAGCCACTCCCACGACAGATTGTAGGTTCTTAAAGTTTCTTTTTCCAATAAAAGTCCGTAAACGTCGTATCCGTCGTCGCGGTCTTTCATATCTATGATTTTCCCGTCGCTCGAAAGAAGATACCTCAACGGAATTCTCAGCTCCTTTCCGTCGTAAACGAAACGAATCTCTATATCCATATCCAGATCGAAATCGTTGGGATTGTTCACGGAAAAGACGTATTCTCCCTTGGCTCCCGGACGAAGTTTCTGACTGCCGAAAATATCGATATCGCCCGAAGCCGTCCAATATCCGTCCTTGTCCTCGACCGTAAACACGGGTATAGGCTTGACCGCGCGCGAGTTAATCATAACGAAAATGACTGAGGCTGCCGCAAATATAAGAAAAAGCAATAAAACTATCGCAAATCTTATATCCTCTTCGATTCGTCCGAACTTTATCCCGCCCGAATAAACGAAGCCTCCGTTATGCCGATAAACTCCCTCTTCCGCGGACAAATCTCTCTTTCTTGCCCACGGACAATCCGAAACGAGCATACCGTTCAGGTCGAAAAGTTTCCCTTTTTTGTAGAAACCGATAAGCTTGTTTTCGGCGTCGAACACCAATTTCGATCCGCGCGGACGGTTTGCGTTGCCGTTAAGAGGATCTTTCGTCAAAATTCGGTTTATTTTCATAAGTCGCTCCTCGGCTCTTCGCGGAATTCCGTGCGTTTGGGGTTCGATACCCGATTACGCCGAAAAATCGGACGCAATCGGGCATTAAGGAGGGAAAGTTATTAGTGCTTCTGAAGCTGTACTACTTCGATATCGAGCTTGAATTCAGTCTGCAAAACGGAATCAGTTTTGTTTATCGTATATTCGGTGCTATTCAAACCAAGCTGAGTATAAATATCATCGACGGTGGTTCCGTTCATAAGATAACCGAGAATGGTATCGAGCTGATCTGCTTTAAGACCGAGAGCTGTCAAATCGGCAGGAACAGCAGAGCCGTCAAACGCCCATTCCCAACTTAATGTGAAGTCATGCGTTATTTCAGTGTTTACCTCGATTTTGCTATTCCAAGGCTTGTCATTACCAGTACCATTAAGCTTTGTCTCAACGTCGGAAAGCTTACCGCCGTCAACAAGCTTGTTCGCACCTTGCATAAGCGTCCACTTTACGGGATAATATTCATAAGTAGTTCCGCCTTTGGCAATCTTGAGAACGATGTCCTTCACATCGGACAATTTGAGCTCAAGCTGAGCGAGAACTTCCGCCTTTCCTTCAACTTTGAAAGTCATAGAGCCTTTCGTTCCGGGAGCAACTACGTTGTAATCACCATCCGCCTTAACCGTAACTTTGGTCTTGTCGGTTTCGTTCGTAACAATGGAACCGTTTTTGCCATTGTCCCAAATGTAATTCTTACCGAAAAGATCTGCCGCGTTAACAGAAATTTTGAAGCCCCATTTCGCAACCTGAGCCTGACCTGACTGCTGTTTCGTAGTAATATACTTGGAGAACGTGTAGCCGCCGAATGCGAGCGCAACTACGAGGGCGAGAAGCATAACGAATATTAAACCCTTTCTTCTCTTGTTTTCTTTCTTCTCTGTCTGTTTCATAATTTCCTCCTGAAACAATAGTTTTTATTCATCAAAACGGCAAGTCTGCCGTATTGAAGGCATAAAAAAACGGCTGCAAAAATCGTATGCGTACATACGTTAATTGCAACCGGGCGCGCTCACTTCCGTAAGCTCCTTGGCTTTGCGTCACCGCCTCACGACGGTTTTGCCAAATATTCAGTTATGCGGATAAAATCCGACGCGAAATCTTATTTATGCGTTCATTATAGCAATTGCAACGAAAAAGTCAAGCGTTTTTTTACATAAAAATACAAAACTTTTTCTGCTGCGGTATTGTGGTAGCTTAATAAACTACCGAATAACAAGGGTTCGGGAAATACCCGATTTTTCGTCCGTCCGAACGTAATACTCTTCGGCTTCCGAAAAATCACTTCCGTTTTTCGGGCTCGGAATCTGCCTTTGCGGTTCCGTCGGAATCGTCTGCGTAAAAGTAATTAAAATCCTCCGAAGGATCGAAATTGGAGGAATCGCTTTTTGCGGACGAATTTTCTTCGGAATTGTACGAGCTTCCCTTCGACTCGGGAGCAAGCCTGTCTATGTAAGAGGAAAGCTCGCATATAAGCCCGTACATCTTATTCTGCTCTTCCGCCGAAAGACGGGAATTATACAGCTTCTCCGTAAAATTACGCGATTCTACCGAATATTTCTGGTAGAGCTTCACGAGTTTCTTCGTCGGAGAGATAATCGTTACTTTCTTATCCGAAGGAGAATATCTGCGCTTGATATATCCGTCGTCTTCGAGCGTATTGAGATAACGATGAATGTTTTTGATATTGATACCCGCATAATAAGCCAGATTTCCCACGCTCAGATCGCCGTAAGAAAACAGCGCGTTCACGATATTGTTATAAGCCGCAATCTTACAGCCGCTTCCGAATAAATAATCCCCGCTCTTACAGGCGTCGGAATTTGCGATAACGACGTTGACCCGAAGATCGAGCATAAGTTTACTGATAGCGATATTGATGCGGGAAACGATATCGTCTTCCGTTCCCGCGGCAACGATTTCATAGAGAGTTTTTTTATCCATTTTTATTTTTATTCCGTAACTTCTTTTGCATTCTGGCTCTTGCCGGCTGCACGAAAAGCTTTGCGATCAACGTTGAAGTCATCGGAGAGGGAACCGCGACGGCTTCGGCTACGCAGGCTGCCGCAGGCGCGACGATCGATATCGCGGCGACTCCAGCCGAAGGTTACGAACTTAAAAGCATCACGGTTAACGGAAGCGCAATAACCGGTACTTCTTTTACGATGCCCGAGGGCGAAGCGCAAGTCGTAGTCGAATTCGTAAAAACCGTTAAATATTTCACGGTCGTTTTCAAAAACTGGGACGGTACCGTTCTTAAAACCGAACAGGTCGAAGAAGGCAAAGCCGCAACCGCTCCCGAGAATCCTTCGAGAGCAGCCGACGAAGATTATACTTACTCTTTCAAGGGTTGGGACAAGGAATTCGCGTCCGTAACGGAAAATCTCGAAATAACGGCTGAATTCGAAGCGACTCCCATAGTCAGACATACGGTCGTTTTCGTTTTCAATAACGGTCAGGCTAACGAAGAACTCGTGGTTCTCGACGGCGTCGTTCTCGAAGAACCCGAAATGCCCGAAAGAGTCGGCTACGACTTCACGAAATGGTTTACCGACGAAGAACTCACCGAAGAATTCGAATTCGGCACCGAAGTTAAATCCGATATCACTCTTTACGCCGGTTGGGAAAGAATCGTCATCAACGCGGCTTCTTCCTTCAAATCCGGAACGGGTACGGAAGAAGATCCTTTCATTATCGCGACGGCAAGTCAGCTCGCTTATATCAACGTCTTCATTCAGGCAGGTAACAGCGGTTATTACTATTATAAGCTCGAAAGAGATATCGACCTCGAATATGCGGAATGGACTCCCATCGGAATTTCCGATTCGAGACTTCAGCAGATATTCCCCTTCTACGGAAGTTTCGACGGCAACGGCCATAAGATTAAAAACCTTATGATTACCGAAGCGGAACGGAATTACATAGGTCTCTTCGGAGTTACGATGAATTACGAGATCAGCAGCTGCGACGCGTCCGAAATCAAGAATCTCGAACTCACGGACGTTAATATCGACGTCGTTCTCAGAAGCGATTATCAGGATTGGGTAGGCGTAGGCGCGTTTGCCGGCAACCTCGGCGGCTGCAGCCTCGTTAACTGCCGCGCAAACGGTTCGATAAAGGTCGACGCAAGTAAAGCCACCCGCTCGAGAATCAACGTCGGCGGAATGTACGGTCTCGATTTCTGTGAGGACCGGGACGAATCCGTCATCGAAAAATGCGTATGCGAAGTCAACGTGGATTTAGTCTGCAACAATGCCGCTAACATCTCCGCAGGTTCGTTTGCGGGTTATCCCGAATGTCCCACAATCAAAGATTGCTACACGGCAAACAATAAGTTCAACGTAACCTTCGGTATTCCCGCCGATTCCACAGGATATAACGTTACTCTCGGCGGCTTTGCAGGAATGGCAATGGCTAATATGATTAATTGCTATACCGCAACCGAAATGACGGTAACCGTCAACGTTGCCGAAGGTCTTATTTTACCGCAGGGCTCGCTTGCGTGGCTGGAATTGGGCGGATTCCTCGGCAACGGCGAAGACTCTTTCCTTGAAAACTGCGGCGTTATCGGCGGAAGTATGACCGTTTCGGGCCTGACCGACGATAACTTCGAAAACTTAGGTCTTGCCGTAGATAAACTCGTTGCGTCAAGAGCATACGGCGAAAACAACTTCGTTTACAGCGGATATGCGATTACCGGCGCACCCGAAGGAGCGTTCGGAAAAAACAATTCCGCACAGGATAAGGGAATGATATTCCTCTACGACGCAGCCGAGCTTAACAAGGAATTCTTCGTCGCGCACGGCTGGAGCGAAGACGTCTGGAATTTCGATAATATCGATATTGAAAAGGGCGTTTATCCTACTCTTAAATAAACACGGATAAAATCCGCGTAAAACACGAGGCTGCGGAAATTCTGCAGCCTCTCTATATAATTTCAGGAAGATTAAGGAGACCAATATGAAACACTATCCGAAAACAATGCTTCTTGCGGCGTTTCTGATCGTTATCGCAATGTTTTGCGTTACGACCGTATCGGCCGGCGGAGCAAATGCGGAAACGACGTTAAGTTTCAGGAAAATCGACGTCGAAAGTTTCGCTCAGAACCTCGTATCCACGTCCTCGGCGACTCAGGCGGTTTTTTTTGCGCCCGACGACGACGTTGACGTTATAATCGAAGTCAAAGGCGACAGCCTTTACGACAAAGCGAAGAAAGCGGGTATGACTCTCAGGGATTATACGTTTTCTCCCGACGGAGAGACGTATTACGAAGAGCTTATCGCCCGTCAGTCGGAAGTTCTCGAAGAAATCAAGGCTTCCGGAACCGAAATCGAATATAAATACGGCTTTACGTCCGTAATAAACGCAATCGGCGCGTCGGTCAGGTATTCCGATATGGAAACGCTCGGAAGCGTCGGGAACATAGTCAACGTTTCTCTTTCCACTCTTTACGACCTTCCGGACGCCGATTCGGAAACTTACGGATTAACTACGGCTTACTCCGCGTCGGAAGAATACGATTACGACGGTACGGGTTCGGTAGTCGCGATAATCGACACCGGTATAGATTACAATCACGAAGCCTTCAGCGTTGACGCGCCCGAAAACAGGATCACGAAAGAGCTTTTCGACTCCGTTAAGGATAAACTTCTCGCTATGGGAAGCTTTACGGCAAAAATAACTGCCGGAGAGGACAGTCGCGAATATCTTACCGAAGGCTTCGAATACGAAGACACTTATATCTCGGGTAAAATTCCCTTCGGTTTCGACTACGGAAACGTAGATACGGATCCTTATTACAGAACTCTCGTCGATAGATACGAAAGCTATTTCGGCGTCGAAGAAATATACGCAGAAAGCTCCCACGGAACTCACGTTGCAGGCATAGCCGCGGGCAATAACGGCAAAGACTTCTTCGGAGTTGCGAGAAACGCCGAAATCGTCGTTATGAAAGTCGTAAAGGGCTATAAGGCAGCGTCTTCCGCCGCTACGACTATCAGCACGATCGATATTCTCGCCGCGGTCAACGATTCCGTTCTTCTCGGAGTCGACTCGATAAACATCTCTCTCGGTTCCGTATCCGCGGGATTTGCCGAAGAATACGACCTTAACGATTTCTATCAGGCGGCAGTCGACGAAGGAATTATGGTTGCTGTCGCAGCAGGCAACGATTATTACAGCGGACGTTACAGTCTTCTCGGAAACAGTCTTTCCACGGTCGAAGACGTTGACTACGGCGCAATTTCCTCCCCCGCCACTTACGAGCAGACTCTCTGCGTGGCTTCGAGCAACACCTATGAGTCGGAAAACTATTACTTTATGCTTAACGGCGAAAAAATCTATTTCAGCAACGCCGTAAAAGACAGCAACGCTCAGTATTCATACAATTTCTACGAAGAATACGAAAAAACCATGGCGGAATTCGGATTCGAATCGAGCGGCTCCCGTCGTTTCGTAGTTCTTTCGGGAACGGGCGAAGACAGCGACTATGACAATCTCGATTTAAGTAAAATCCCCGAAGCTTTCGACGAATGGGACCTCAACGGCTGCATCGTCGTCGTTCAGAGAGGCGGAATAAGCTTCGCGGACAAGGTCAGCAACGCGCAGAAACACGGTGCCGGCGGAATCGTTATCTACGACAATACCGTCAACCCAGGGTTGAATATGGTTATCGGAAACGCACGTATCCCCGTATGCTACGTTTCTCTCGAAAACGGACTTAAACTCGTTCAATCCGAAAATACCACGATAGACTTCGATTCATCTTACGTCTGTAAACAGAGAGAAGTCAGCGCGTTTTCAAGCTGGGGACCGCTCAGCACTCTCGAACTCAAACCCGAAATAACCGCTCCCGGCGGATTCGTTCTTTCCGCGGTTGGTTCCACGACGCAAACCGATCTCTACGAAAAATGGAGCGGAACGAGTATGGCTTCCCCCTATATAACCGGCGCGCTTGCTCTCGTTAAGCAGTACATTTCCGAGATTTTCCCCGATTATACTCCCGAAGAAGTCGTAAATACCGTCTATAAGATCATTATGAGCAACGCCGAAATTCTTTACGACGACGAAACTCCCTTCTCTCCCCGTCAGCAGGGCGCGGGCGAAATCGCTCTTTCCGAAACGCTTAAAGCCACTGCTTACATAGAAGTTCCCGATCAGGAACGCACGAAAATCGAACTTTCCGACGATCCCGATATGATCGGCGTCTATGAAATGCCCTTCACCGTCGTTAATTTCGGCAAAGCCGACCTTTCTTACGAAATAGACGTCCGCACGATGACCTCGACGATATACGAAGGCTATCATATGCCTCGCGCGTACGATCTCACCGACGACTGCTCTTTCGTCGTAACCGGCGAAAATTACTCGGACGGCGTCTTTACCGTCCACGCGGGAGAACGCGTTTCGGTTACGCTGACATTGACTCTCGGCGAAAAGGCAAGAGAATATCTTTCCGAATACGCGGATATTATCGGCGGAAACTACGTGGACGGCTTTATTATCCTTTCTTCCGAAACCGAAACTATGAGCGTTCCTTATCTCGGATATTTCGGCGACTGGACGGTCTCTCCGAAATTCGACTACACGAGCTACGGCGACGACGCGGATAAGGTTTCCACCTGGTACGGCATTCTTTGGGGATATTGGAGCGGAAACGAACTTCCCGTCGGTATGGTAAACTTCAATCAGACCGACTCTCAGGCCGAAGGTATAAAAATAGATCCCGATAAGTGCGCAATCGCTCCTCTCGGAAGCGGATACTCATATTTTTCGATCTCTGCCTCTGCCTGATTAAGCAATGTCTGGCAATCTTTCCGAAGTTCTTGAATGTTATCCAACTCACGTAAACGCAGTTCTTCGTTGGAAATTGCATTTTTCAACAATCTTTGCAAAATTTTAATTTTGGTGTTTACCATAGGAATGCGATTTATGCGCTCAAGATACTCATCGCTGAAAACATCTTGTTCGAGACGTTCCGTCTCTTTTTCAAGCGTAAAAATCTCTGTTACACCGTCCGCTTGAATTGCTTCTTCAACCATCTTTGCAACTCGTGCGTTCATCTGTGCCGTGTGTCCGGAGCGTCACCTTTTGTGAGTTTGCGAAGAACCGAACGGACAGCAAGATAAAAATGAATCTTATCTCTTTCTTTATCCGCAAGTTCGTCTCCACCGCTACAAAGGTTATATGCGTCTTTCATCCTCTTAACGCAAGCCATAAAACGCTCTCCCATATCATGCGTGACTTGCACATATTCGACCGCATGATTAAGACATTCCAACTGTTCAAGCGGTGTTCCTTTAAAGAATGCGGAAGAATCAAATTGATAAAAAATCGCATCCAACGCATCAAGTCGGGTATATCTCTCGTATATCTTATCGTTAATTGTTCATATGCATTATGTATTGTCGCTTTCTCTCCCGTTGCGCTTTTAAATTCAATAACGACTATCGGTAATCCGTTAATGTATACAACGGCATCGGGAATGCGAAGTTCACTTTTGCCCTGTATTTCGACTTGATTGACGACCTTAAAAATATTAGCATCAACTTTATCAAAGTCGATTAAACGGATGAATAAATCCTTTTTTGTTTTATCTTCTCTCCGAAAGACAAAACCACTGATAATCTTTGTCAATACCTCTTTGTTGGCATCATAAAGCGGATCGTAAGAAGAGCGAATTAAACCGAGTATAATAGATTCCACTTCACTTGCGGTAATCCCATCATCTGCGTATTTGGTCATCAAGTACATACGCAAATCGTCCTTAAGCAGCACATCCGATGCTTCCCGTAAGATAGACTCGCCCGCAATATACTCGTACCCTTCGTTCTGGAACAATTCCATTACCGACAGTTCTAATTGAGCCTCATTCATTGCTGTCCTCCTTCCCCAAGTGAATACCATTATTTCGACAGTATTCTCTGACATAGTTAAGCCAACTTTCATACCAATACCAAGTCTTTCCTGCGACATAACTCCCATATTGAGGAGTTTTCATTGACCGACCGTTGTTTTTCCATAGTTCTGTATGAATATTTATGGAAAATTTGGTATAGCCCTCTTCCTTCATTTTGTTCACTATTTGCATAGGTAAATATTTCTGTTTCTCGCTTTCTTTTATCATTACAAGATTTTTTAGGTAAAAGTTACGAAATAGTCCCAAGTTTGCAGATTAAGTTTCCGCATCAGTCGAGTTCGTCGCTTTATGGCATTGGTTTTCATTCGCTCTGTGTGCTTAGCAACAAAAGCGTTCAACTCGTCTTTGCTCGAAAAATCTGTCGCCAAAGACTCTTTAATGTATGCTTTGCGTTCTCGTTTCGGTAACGATTGACTTTCTTTGTATGCCTTTTCAAAGCGTTCTTTCGGTGTTTCAGGCGGAGATTCACTCGTTAGAGATAATTGCTGCATTGCTTTGACAACACGTCTTTTACAGCCTTTTCCGCTCGGATACGCTCCTTGCGGTATGGCGATAAAATGACTGCCGTCGTGATAAATTTTTGCGCTTTGTAAGTTGTTCATTGTTTTAGCTCCTTTTAATATTTTTTTTGTTGAGTGTAAACTTCAAACTCGCAAGTTTTTTGCGACTATGAAAATGTTCATGAAAGAAGCGTAAAAATATCTGTACCGGTAAACGCATCTTTCAAAATACAATCGGTATTCTAAAACTCAAATAGGAAGGTTTTTTTCCTGTTTGAAAAATTTCTTACCGTTTTTTTCACTCAATTACAGCCTACAACACTTCACAAAAAAAGCGTGAATGGGTTAAAAGGTAGTTTCAGGGTATTTTTGCTATTTTCAATGGTTTTTGTTAGGTGAAAAAGGAACTGTAAAGGAGTTGAAAAATGGGTTTGGAGTAACAAAAAAAAGACGGCGCCAAAAAAACGCCGCCCGAAACAATACGGAGCGATAAAACATAGGTGTAAAAAAGATGCTGAAACTCAAATATGCCGCCGTGCGGAGATTACGGGGCGAATCGCAAAGCGGTTTAGCGGCGAACGCCCCGATCCGCTCGGCTTTGAGTTTAGTCTTTTTACCGAGTTTAAGCGAGTTGTTTGGCGGGTGCTTGACCGCGACGCGAAGCGGCGCACTTGTTATAGGTCAAGCACCCGCTAAAGTGTCATAAAGTCATTTATACGGTATTTTGCTTGCTTTTTAGGTGTAAAATCAGTATAATATTTTTATGCTTCAAAAAGGTGGTAATTGCATGCAAAAGTTCGGTCCTAACCCAAATGAAATATTTCCGAATAAAAAAATTCCGAGTCTTTGTTATATTAAAAATGTGATTACAAGACCGAATATAATTGTCGGTGACTATACATACTACGACGATATCGACGGTGCAGACAAATTTGAAGAACACGTTACTCATCACTATGACTTTATTGGCGATAAATTGATTATCGGGAAATTTTGCGCTATCGCCAAAGGTGTTGAATTTATTATGAACGGGGCTAATCACCGTATGAGATCGGTTACGACGTACCCTTTCAATATAATGGGTGGTGGCTGGGAAAAAACTACGCCTAAATTGGAAGATTTGCCCTTAAAAGGCGATACGGTTGTTGGCAACGATGTTTGGATAGGACAAAATGTAACTGTTCTTGCCGGTGTTAAAATTGGCGACGGTTCAATAATCGGCGCAAATTCCGTCGTATCAAAAGATGTGCCGCCGTACTGCATTGTCGGGGGTAATCCCATAAAAATCATACGTAAACGTTTTGACGACGAAACAATAGAGTTTTTATTACAACTGCAATGGTGGAATTGGTCTGTCGAAAAAATATTCGCAAACATTGAATTATTGTGTGATGGCGATATAACTAAAATCAAAAATATTAAATAAAATTCGATTTACGTTACTAACGCTCCGCCAAAAGTGAATAATACGAACCCTCGAATATTTGTCCGTAAGGACTATTTCGGAGTTTGGTGCCGTTACCAAATAAGAACAGGACACTGAGTATATCTGTGCCCTGTTTCTTTTTACATTATTATATTGTTTTTACCGCCACAGTGCCCTCAGGAGCGGCAATAACCTTGTCCTCTGCTACTTGCTCAGGCTGTGGCTCTGGCGTCGTAGAGGCGTATTCTATGAGCTGCTGCATAAGGTCTTTCTTGTCTTGCATATAGTTGACCGTATCGACAGTTATGTTTTCGTAGCCCATTTGATACCCCATAAAGCCATTGAGTATCACACAGCACGCCGCAAAAGTCGCCCACGTCGGATATTTTATAACGTCAAGCACGATTACGCCCGTAAGCAGCGATGTAATTGTTGTCCGAATGAACTTTGCGACATAATGCACGCTTCGTAACGGCTTTGCCGTATTTCGCCTGTAAAATACGAAGATACTCGAAAAGCTTCTCGCAATCAAGAAGTTTCGGCGAGCCTTCAAGGGCGTTTATGTATGTGTTCAGTCTGATATTTTCTTCTGCTGTGATTTCTTTGCAATTTATCATTTTTCACCCCAATAAAAAAGCGCATAGATCTACCCCGATAAATGGAATGTGTCTATGCACTGATTTCGGTTTATTTGATTGTTTCAGAACGGGTTACTTGCGCTTAACAGTCCAAGAATGCCCGCACTTCAAGCAAGTCCCTTTAATTTTATTTTTGCCCGGAACGCCCCAAAACGCACCCCAATATCCGATAAGGGCAACGCCAAGTAACGCCTTGCCCTCGCTAAAACCTTTCTTGTGGAAGGTTACATGTGTTGGACCACAATACGGGCAAACGATTTCATCTCCGTCGTTATAGGTTATCTCGTTAGGAACGACTTTTTTCGCTTCACTATATTCTTCTTCCGTCATTCCGTTTAGAGAGCCGCTAACAACAGCAAGGACTATACTCAAAAGAAGAAATAAGACAACAGGAAAAACAAAAGACGAAAAATCTCCGATAATTAAGCCTGTGATTATGGAAGCGATGAACATTATCAGGCAAAACCAAGCCAAAACACAATAGACCTTTGCTGCAATCACTCTTTCCGTCTTTTTGCCTGCCGCTTTGTGGGCTTTTTTATCCGACTTTGCCCGGCGCGATTCAATCTCCGCTCTTTCTTCTGCTGTCGGCTCAACCGTAGCAGGCATTCTTGTTTTTAGAATCTCGACCGTTTTTTCAACATCACAACCGTTTTTCTCGTATAGTTCTTTGCATTCCGCTATGCTGAAATAATTTTCTGTTTTTGAGCGAATTTGCTTTATGTCTTCAATCTTACTCTTCATTATCCAATTCCCCCGCTATCAGTTTATCAATAAAGCCGCTGATTTCGTGCGACATTGTTTGCAGACGAAGCAACTTTGTTTCGGCTTTCATTGTGCGAATTGCAATATCAATGGCTTCCGCTCTTTGAGTTGCCCACTCGTCGTGTTTTGCCTTATCTTCGGCGGAAGCCGATTCATACCAAGAAGGTTTTTTCGCAAGCATCGACTTCATTTTTCCGAGAACGCATATCGCTTCATTTTTGTCCATCGTCCTGTCTCCTTTTGACGAATTTTATTTCTACATCAAAGCCAAGAGCGTTCGCTATCGCTTCAATACTTCCCAACTTCGTGAGATTATTGATAACCATAGCCGAATAGCCTTGCTTCGTCTTTCCGAGAGCCTGCGCTATTTCATAGTCTTTTTGTAAGGGTTTTTGCACGGGCAATCTCCGAAAGAACCTGTGCTTTCAATTCTTCGCTTGCTTCGTATTGAGCGTATTTTCTTTGTTCCATAACGCTTGCTTCATTTCAATACGCCTACCTGTTTGCTTCTCGTTTTTATTTTACCATAGCAAAGCCGATTTGGCTATACTTTTCACCGCAAAACTTTAATAAATTGCAAAAGCGATAGCTTGTGTGTATAATCGACGTTTATAAGACACCGTGTATTTCATACCTTAATCGATTTTTTACTTAATTCATCCGTCGCCGCTGCTTTTCTGTTAAGCGGAGACCGTTTCGGAGTAATCAAACGGTTTTCGATATAATAAAAAGCCCTCCCCGAGCTCATTCACAGGGAGGGCGCAAAGCATTTTTTATTCATTTATGTAACGGAACCGGTATAAGACCGATTTTGTTACGGGTAAGCTTTAATAGGCAGTCCTGAGCGCGACATCAATTTCAGCTATAATTCCGGCAAAAGCTCTTGCCAGCTCAGCTGTCCCGACTGCTTTTTCAATTCTCGCGGAAGCGCCCGAAACAATTTCCTCTACTGCCTTAGTCTGAGCTTCGGTCGCATCCGAGCACACATACGCCGCATAGTTTTCGATACGGCGGATATAACTGTTTTTATAGCTTTGAGCCAGCTTTATATCCTGCTCCTTCGTTAAGACCTCACGGGCTTTTTCAATTGCATTCAGCGTATAAGCCTCGGGGGTAGGTACTCCCTGCTTATAGTTCTGAATGTATTCCTTCGCCAGATCAAAAATCGTAAGGATTTCCTTCCACTGCTCCTCGAAATAGTTATCCTTTCCCAAGGATTCCATAGCCTCTTCTATCATATCCGGAAGAGACGGTATCTGTTTTAAGCCAGATAAAGCCGAAGCATAAAACTCGTCTGCCTGAGCGAGAGAAAGCGCACCCTTAATGGATTTTAACCCGCCTTCAAACAGCTCGATCGCCTCAGCCATATTCTCCTGCGTATAAGCGAATACGTTAAAAGCGGCGGAATACAGCTCACAAACGTAATTTACATACGCTTCAACGTCTTCATTCCATTTGGCAACGAGAGTGAAATCGCCCTTTACGGAAAGAGTAAAATCATATTTCTCTCCCTGCTCCGTATACCAGCCCTTGAATATGTGCCACTGCCATTCGACATCGGGAGCTTTAACGCAAGCTCCGTTGTCGGTGATAACTGTATATTTATTTTCTCTGTCGATAAAAGTAACCGCAAACGTATCCGGTTCATCGATTTCGTAAACAGCGTAAACGGATATACTGTGCTCCAGCGGCGTGTCCGTATCGAAGATCTTACCGTTAACCTCCCAATGCGAGAATATGTATCCGGGAAGCTCGGGCGGTACTATCCGACCGAGCGAATCGCCCTCGGCAATCAGAAATGCGTCAAAGAGTTGTCCGTTAACGTAAATCTTAACCATAACCTGTTCTCTGAGAAGACACGAAGCCAGACTCAAAACCAAAGCAACCAACAGCAACGCTATGATTATCTTTTTTGCTTTCATGATTTTTACCTCCTCTTCTTGAATACGCAGGATAAAGCGGCAAGCAACAATACGCCGGCTACAAGCTCCGCCGTTGACCTGTCCGAAACGGCTGTTGCCGGACAGTCGGTCAGAACCGCGGAATCCCGCGCTGTATCGTATCGAGCCGTTTCGGTTTCGTTCCGAAATACAGGCTCCGTTTCCCTTGAGATAACGTTCTGCTTTTCATTTGCGGAAAGCAATCCTAAGGTCAATGAATACCTGTCTTCCGTTACCCTTTCCGGAGCAACGATATATCCGGAATCGTTGATTTCCCTCTCCCTTCCGATTTTATATCTGTTCCTGAAATAGGTTTCCCATATTCTGTCGTTATATTCGGCATTTGCTGGATAGTACAGCGTCATATCCCTGCTTCCGATATCTTCGATATAGCAATAAAAATTGGCGTAATAATCTGTCTTATCGCTGACGAATCTTCCTTCAAGAACGGGCGGCTTCTTGCTCTTCATTACGTATATCGTAAGATTCTCCGTTCCGAAGAACGCTTTATCACCGATGACGGCAAGCGATTCCGGAAGAGTCACCTTGCTCAGGAATCTGTTATTATAGAACGCATTGGCTGCAATTTTAACGACTCCTTCGGGAACGACATATTCCTTATCCTCCTTATCGGAAGGATAGAAGTACAGTACAGTCATTTCCTTGTTGAACATAACGCCGTCAATGATCCTGAAAATGTCGGTGTTCTCGTCGACCACAAAGTCGGTAAGAGAATCGCAGCCTTCAAAAACCATATTGAAGTTAAACGCGCTTACGCCTACGGGAACGACAACTCTCGTCAGATCGGAGCATTTATAGAACGCACGTTCCTCAAGCAGCTGAAGTCCTTCGGGCAGCTCAATGTTAACGACTCCGGTAGAAGCAAATGCGTAACTCATAATATATTTCAGGTTGCCCTCGCTTCCGAACGTTACGTTCTTAAGATTTTTACAGCCGCAGAACGCGCCCGCACCTATCGAAACAAGCTTATCGGAGATTTTGATCCCGGTGAATCTGAAATTGTTTATATTCCATTCACCCAAGCCGGAAAACATCATATCGATAATGTTCTGAACCTCTACTACATATACCTCCGGGACGGAGAATGCATAATCGTCCATTATCACCACGCTGTCGGGCATAATGTATTCGCCGTCGAAATCCCAGCCCTCCATAGCGCGGAACAGATGGGTTTTATCTTTATTGTAAAGCAAGCCGTATTCGTCGTTGGACAAAAACAGATTATCCACGGAAGCGACTATTCCCTTAAGCTTCGTGCAGGCGGAAAATGCCGATCTGCCCAGATTCATTAGATTGCCGTATAACGTTACCTCAGACAGGCTGATACAGTTACTGAATGCTTTTCCGCCGAGAGCTATGACCGTATCTCTGAATTCGACGGTAGTAAGCTTTGCGTTGAATGCGAACGGAGCATCGAAGTTTTTCTCTTCTTCGCCGCCCAAGGAAAGTACCGTATTATAAAATACCACCTTGCTCAGACGGGGCATACAGGTAAAGTTCAGATTGGAAATATTTTCAATTACTCCGTAAAAATGGATCTCGCTGAGATTGTTGAGCGATACGAACGCAATTCCTGTAAGGTTAAGATTACAGTAAACGTTAAGTCTTGTCATAGAATCGTTAAATCTGACTGCATTCTGCCTGATCCTCGTGACGTTCACGGGTATATCCAGACATTCAAGAGATTTGTTGAAGGAAAGGGAGTCTGTCCCTATATCCGACAGACTGTCGGGAAATTTAATGCTTCTGAGGCTATTGCAGGAGTTGATCGCGCCGTCGCCGAGCTTTATCAGACCTTCGGGCAGCGTAAGAGTTTCCATATAAGCGCAGCCTTGGAAAACATATTTACCGAGCTCCGTCACGCCTTCCGGAACGATTACGTCCTTAGCGATTCCCTTATAACATACAAGCACTCCGTCTACAACGGTAAAGCCGTTTTCAACGATAAGCTTTTCATACCGCTTCCATTCCCGGGCGTATACCTCCCTGGCGCCGTCGATTACTTCGATAACCAAACCGTCGTTTAAGGGGAAAACTTCCTTTCCCGTCTTGGGAGGAACGGACGCATCAATTACCACCCTCGCGAGCGAGCCGCAGCCTCCGAAAGCGCGGTCTTTAATCGTTTTTACGCTTTGAGAAAGATAAACGTAACTCAATGAAGAACAACCCTCGAACGCTTCCGTGCCTATTCCTGCGGTAATCCCGCCGATATATACGGACCGCAACGTCGCGTTGCCTTTGAAAGCACCGGCTGCGATGCTTTTTACCTCGTAAGGTACGGTAACTTCCTCACTGCAACCAAAATACTTATAAAGAACACCGTCGCGAATATCGAATTCGCTGCTGCTGTTTACGAGATCAGAATACTCGCCCAAAGCTTTTTTGTATGCTTCCGCGCTATCCGAAGGAACGAATACCCTGAGCTCATCATTATGCTTCAAGAATATGCCGGAGCCTAAGGCGGGCGGAACCGGGCTATTGAACACTATGGCTTTAAGGCCGGAGCCCTTGAACGCGTCGTTTCCTATCTTCGTAACGCTTTCGGGAATGACGATATATTCAAGAGACGCAGTATCCGAAAAAGTTCCTTTCATAATCTCGGTCAGCCTCTCCGGAAGAATCACTCTTTCCAGTGAAGTGCATTTATAGAATACATAGTTGTTCAGAACGGTGATCTTCGTATCGGACAAATCGATTTCTCTGAGCGATGTACAGGAGTTAAACAATCCCCACGGAATAGAGGTAAGCTGTGACGGAAGCTTTACTTTTGTCAGAGCACTGCATAATCTGAATATCTCTGATGGCAGCTCTTTCATATCAAGCATACTCAGGTCTACTTCCTCCAGCATAATGCAAGCGGAGAAAACGGAAGCACCGAGAAACTCAAGCTCTATTCCTTCTTCAAACGTCACGTTTTTCAGTCTGTAACACTGCAAGAACGCCTGTCTGCCTATTACTTTGACGTTTTTGGAGAAATAAACTTCCTGCAAACCCGATCCCATGAAGGACTGTTCACCGAAAATTCTAATATTGTACTTACTGAAATCAAGGGACGTTAACGCATAGCAATTAATAAATGCGGTAGACTGGATCTCCTCAACGTCACGCGGAAGAATTACTTCCTCAAGAGCCCAGTTCAGGTAACACGTCGATGTGGGGATAACCTTAATGGTATCGGAAAATACGATACGTTTAATGTAGTGGCAATCCCAAAATACACACATTCCCATCTCGGTAATACCGCTCTGCATAACGACTGACGTAACAGTCTGATTGGATCTGAAGGCGTTATCCGCAATCCTTGTGATTCCTTCGGGAAGCACCACGTCTCCGCCGGGACCTACATATTTAATCAATACTCCGTTCTCAATTATGAAATCGTCTGAAGGCGACGGCATTTCGGAAACCGAAATTTTGCCGTAAAGCTTATCCGGTTCCTCCGCTCCTACGATGACGCTTGCCAACGAGGACCATACCTTTGCTTTTTTATAGCTATCTATGCTTGCTGCGGGTACGACCACTTTAGTCACGTCGCCTATGGGGAAGAATACATTGACATCGGTAAGTGCGGGAGGCTCCGCGGCAAGAGAGTTAATTCTCTTTATACCGCTTCTGAAAAAGCTCAAAGATCCTATAACTTTTACACTGGACGGGATATTCAGCTCCTCAAGAGCTCCTCCGTTCCTGAATGCGTGCGCTGCGATTTCTTCAAGCCCTTCGGGAAGCACAAGCTCGATAAGAGAACCGCAGCTTGCGAATATAAACTGTGATTCGAGCTTTACCATACTTGCGGGAAGCACTACTTTTTCAAGTCCCGTTCCGTGGAACTGGTAGCTTTCGGCAGCTGTAGCCTGCCATACGCTAAGCGCCTCGAGGTTAGCGAGCTTCAGAGATTCCGTTGCCTGAAACGCATTGGAGCCTATGGTTACCAATTCATTGTCCTCAGGGAAAACTATTTCCTTAAGAGACTTGCAGCTCCAGAAAGCAAACGCCCCTATCTTCTTAAGAGCCCTGTTGAATATTACCTTTTCGATATCCGTTCCGCGGAATACGCTTTCGTCGATTTCCGTTACGCTTTCGGGTATCACGATTACTTTTTCCGTTCCTTTGTAGCTCTTAAGAATTCCGTTTTCTATAACAAAATCTTTGTTTGGTTCCTCCGGATCGGGCACCACGCCGGAGATATCTATTCCGTAAATGCCGTAGTTAAAAGCATAGTCCTCAAGCTTGATGCCGAGAATGTTGTTCTGAACAAGCTCCATATACCTTGTCACGTCCAAGCTGAAAGAGTTTGTATGTCCCTTCCTGAAGCCGTAAACGGGAATAGCGTATGAATCAATAATTTCGTACTGCTTGTTGCTATTATAGGTGTAAATCTGAATGTCCTGCAGATACTGGTTGTCAAAGACCTGCAGGTCAAGAATGATCCTCCCGTCCTCCTGCCTGAAAGAGTGTCCCATAAGACGGGGATACTCGAAATCAACGGTAATGGGATATTCAACCTGATCGTAAACGCTTTCATCGTAACAGGAATATGCTCTGAGCGTCAGAAGCAATTCCTGATTGTTGGAAAGATTCATCTTCGAAACCTTCAGATCCGCGTTAACGGGCGCAACGTAAAGCGCATTCTGTTCAACACTGAAGTAGCTCTTCTTTACGTTGTAGGTTTCTCCGGACCAAACGGCTTCACCGGTATACTTATCGGTAACCGTATATTCCAATCTGGATATATTCTTTAACAATCCCGCCTGAATCTGGTAAAACGTGTTCACCGCGCCGTTGAAATAAGAAAGAGCGATTTTATCGGGGTCGTCCTCGGGCATCTCATATCCTTCGGGAAGCTCATAGCAGTATCTGCCCATCTGAACGACATTAGTATTGCCGAGAAGCCCCAGCAAACGCGTTTCATAAACCTGACATTTCTCATCATCGTATACGTCGGAGTCAAACGCCGGTATTGCGGCAAAGTCTCCGTAAAAAGTCAGATAGGGAATACTTAATGCCGGTTCACCGTCGGCGCTGAGTCTTGCAAAGCCCTCGATAAACGCTCCGTTGACATAGTTCTCATTAAGAAACAGCTTGCTTTCCTCGGAAAGAACTACGGAAATGATTATCGAAGCAACGCTGTTTGCTCCGATACGTACGACGCCGTCGGTAATGTCGTTGTTACAGATAACCCTGATCTCGGGAGACAATGTGCCTGCATAACCGGACAAAATGTTATCGAAACGGATCCTTTCGTATAAAGTCAGAACGTCAACTGTATATTCGACATCTTCGTCGGAGAAATTGACTGCATCGAAAGCTATGTTATAGGCGCCGACTCTGTCCTTATCGTCACCGAGCCGTATCTTTGCTCTTTCCGATCCGCGGACGGCAAGCATAACCTTCGTGGAATATGCCGCTTCGGGATTTATCAGCCCCGCCCCCTGTTTTCTGACCGGATAAGGATTACCGTATGCGTCGTATACAATATCCGCGGTACTCATAAGTAAGCTGTAAACCAATCCTTGCTCCTCTTTGGGAGTCAGGCCGTAACCGAACACCTCGCGAACGTACTGCTTCGCACTGACCGCTGCGCCTGCAACGTAAGGAGAAGCCATACTCGTTCCGCTCATCGAAGTGTAAGAATCGCCGTATGCGCTGTAAATTCCGCCACCGGGTGCCGTTAAATCGGGCTTCAGGTCAAGGTCTGCCGTAGTACCCCACGACGAAAAATCGGACATACCGATCGTTCTGTTTGATTCCGAAAAAGAAAGAACGCCTCCGTCCGCTCCGGCAAGATATTCGCCGATGTATTTATCGATGATAACTACCGGTATGGTTATATTTGTGACCATAGGGTTGATTCCTGTGTTCTCATTATTCCAGACCAAACAGAATACAGCTCCGTTCTCGGACGCGATTCTTGCTTTTTCTTCAAAGGATATTTCGCCGCGCTTGACCAACGTAACCTTTCCTTTTACGTCCAGACCTTCATAATCGCCTTCCTCGCCGTATCCGCCTACGGTTACGTAATCGTAATCGCCGTATCCGCACTCCTTCAGGAACACGTCCATCAGCATATTCTTAACGCGATCCTCGTTAACGGTCTCGGTATAAGTAAACTTTTCGCCTCTTGCTTCCAGAGAGAAAATCTCATATGTATCTATGCTTGCAACGGAGAACGAGCCGGTATATGTCGAAGGAGAAGCAAGAATTCCGTAATCGGGATTTTGAGGAAAAGCTCCGCCGCCTTCTATACCGAACGCACTGCTGTAACCGTTACCTGCCGAGCAGCATACGAATACGCCGCTCCTTCCCGCCATATTGTAAACGGCGTCGATGAACTGAGCGCTGCTGTCACGCTCAACAGTAAAGCCCGCGTTGGAACCCAAGCTGAGATTGATAGCATCGACACCGAGAAGCACGGCGTCCTCGACCGCCTTGACTATATCGGTCTGATATGCGTTTCCCGTACCGTTGGCAAATACTTTCATGGCGATAAGCTGAGCGTCCGGCGCCGCTCCGCAGATAACGTCGTCCGAACCTACGGAAATACCGGATACGTGCGTACCGTGCTGATTGTCCGGATAAACGTCGGAATCTCCGTCCGCATAATCGAATGCGTAGGGAATCTTGGGACTTACGTAAGAACCGCGGAGTCCCAATTCATCGATAAGATCCAAAATCTGACTTTCCGTATACGCAACGTATTCGGGAGCTTTCGCAAAAGCGGTGTGTTCATAGTTTACACCGGTATCGAGCACCGCTACGGACATTCCCTTGCCCGTATACTTCCGAACCGATTCCGCAAAATATCTTGCGTGCATAATGCTTTGCTCGGCTGTAGGCGCAGCATACCAGTCGGAAAGCACAGTATCGGAAACGCCCTTAATGTTTCTGATCGCACCGAGGTCCCCGTATCTGATTTTCAAAGAAAAACCGTTAAATAAGGTATAATAACTATAACCCAACCGATAATCCAAGCCGGACTCACGGATTTTGCATAGTATATCGTCCTGAGACTTTTCAAGCTCGAATCTGAACAAACGCCCCTGCTCCGAAGCCAAAAAATCTCTCCATTGTATGCCGGTTTGATTTGCGTCGACAAGCGACCTTTCGTCCACCTTCACGATAACCCAAACCAATTGATCTTCATCGATTTCGGTTATTCCGCGCACTGTCGAAGAGGTTAACGCGTTACCGACCACAAGGATTTCATCCTCGCAATCCGCCGCAAAGGCTACCGGGCAATTCATCGCGATAATCAATAATATAATTATCATAAAAAGTCCGGTAAAGCTTAGCTTGCTTCTCGAATTCATTTTCATTTCCTCCTAAAAAATTATATTGTTTGCTCCACCGCCGGCAAACGCATCCCGATTGCGTCCGCGGTAAATCTTTACGATTAAAGTCTTTTCAAACGATCCGACGTCCCGGCTGTCAGTCATAGCGGCAATACCCGACCGTTAATGTCAAACGATTCTCTGCGCCCGAGAACCTGCGCCCCAAATGCAACAAAATATTAAACAAAGTTTATATTCAACAGTTGTGATATTTTATATAATATCATCAGAGTTTTAATATGTCAAGTAATTTAATATCAATTTTTTTGAAATTATTATAGCCTAATTACTTTTATTCACTTGACAATATCGGACAGAAAGTATATAATATCCATCAATTTCATCAATGAAAAAATTATGTTACTGTTATGATTGTTTTAGTGCGATTAAGGGTATCTTTACCCCGAGAGAGACCGTAAACAGAGCTTTAGGGGGTTCTGTAGTATGTTTCGACGCTCTGTCGGCTGTCAGTTAACCGGGTTCATCGTATGCTAAAATAACAGAGGATGCTGATAATGATAATCAATAAAGAGTTTATTGCCGGGTTAGGCGACGTATCGAATAATGTATTGATCTTGCTTCAGACCAAGCTTGTACGTCCTACTGCCTTACATAACGACAGCAGATCGGAGGTTTATTTCAATTTCACCGCGTTGGATACGCTTATTTTTGTGGCGCTTGAAGGTCATAAGCAGTTGACGATGACGCAGCTTGCCCATCAACTGGGCGTATCGAATCAACGTTTAACCCGCCCGGTCAACAAGCTTGTGACCGCCGGATACTTACGTCGTATTTTTGACGAGAACAACCGTCGCATCATCAAAGTGTGCACAACCGAAAAGCTGGACCGTGTATCCGACTCATATAACAGCCGCTTGGACGAATACGTAGCAGATTCCTTAAGCGTATTGACCGGGGAAGAGCTGAATACTCTCAACGACTGCCTGATGAAGCTCAAAACTATTCTTACCAAGCTTAAATAAGCCGCAACCGTCTTGCTTCGGGCATTCCGCTCCGCTATACAAAAAAACGTCTTTTTTGCAAAATCGTTTCCGCGCAGAATCGCCCTTTCCCTTGCCGTAAACGGCTGTTGCTTTTGTCGGGCATATAGATTATAGTTTTTCCACTAAAAAGGAGCCTGTTCTTTTTACTACAAATAGATTTTATCATGTGAACGGCTAAACTTCCGCCGCATTGAATCCGACTCGGATTTTACGCTTAATTAGCCTTATATCTAAAAGGATATTAGCTACCGCAAGCAGGTTTACATACAATCGTTTATTTGTACTTTTATAGCTTACGCACGGAATTTTCAATGGCTGCGGTTCTTGCCGGAAACTGGCGTGAATACGTCGTTTTTCTGGTATAGCAAAAAGACGGAGGATATTCCGCCTTTTTGCCGATTCGGTGCTTAAATACCCGAAAAACTCGTTAAAACATTAATATCGACTTGCAATACGCCCGCTATGCGTTTCAGTATATCGTCTTTCGGCGTGCGCTCCGCTCGCTGCATTCGTATTTTTGCCAGCCTGCGCCTTAATTTCCGCCTTTTCGGCGGCTTGCTCTTGTGACAGCCCCGCTGCGAGCTTTAACTTTCTGATTGTCTCGGCTTGGCTGTTATATTTGAAGGACTGCCCGTCTTTGGTATTTACCGTAATTTCAACGATCCTGTCACTACCTTCTTGACTTTTTTATTTTTTCGTGAGGTTTGTTTTTTTATAATATAAAAATCTTCCGACGGCTCTCCGTGTCACTCTCCATTCCGGTCCGATTTAATAATCTGCCATTTTTCGATCAGTCTTTCGAGCGTCCAAACGGCATTTGCCGCACTTGTAGAAGGCAGATATGAGCTTTCGATTGCGTAGCCCGGATAAAAGCGGTTGAAGAATCTCCACGCGACCTTTCCGTTCAAAAAAACACGTTTTATATCCGCGACATCGGTTATTACGCTCAAATCGTTTACCGCAACGTTTTTTACCGACGCGTCAGAGCTTCCTGTGATCTCACACTGCCCTATAACGTCGAACAGTGCCAAATTGTTATTCAAAATCAGCCTGATTTTTTCCTCATTCGTTTGCGGAGGATACAAATTGTAAACAGCCGCCAGAACTTTCCAGAATCTGTTTTGCGGATGAGCGTAATAAAAAACCGCATCCCTCGACACCTCCGAGGGAAAGCTTCCGAGAATAAGAGTCCTGCTGTTTTTATCAAAAATCGGCGAAATATTATGTATTTTTGCGTCTGTAAACGTTTTTTCCCTTCCGATCATTTCTTTTTTCTCCTATAAATTCAAATACCCTGCACTAAAAAGCCATTAAATTATACATATTTTCTGAGAATTATTCAAGTCCGCGGAAAACAAAAAAATAAAACGACGAATATTACTTGTTCCGAACGATAAAATGCCGGCGTTTTTTATAGCAAAGACTCCGGTTTCCCGGAGTCTTTCAAGGAAGGTACTATGCGACCGTAATGCAACTTACAGTGCCGCTGATTGCGAAAGGTATCAATTTGTTATACCGAAATACAGCTGCCAAATAAACGTCCTGTACGAAGCGTCCTCGGGAATAACGATCTCTATATCGAGTTGTTCATCGCTTATGCTCCTGATAAACTGGTCGTAACTGTATCTGCGTCCTTTTTCATAACGGCTTTGAAGCACAGGTGCTTTTTCTGCCGTAAAGACAAGTTTTTCTATATTTTCACATCCCCAGAATGCCTTTTCTCCGATAACCCCGACTCCTTTTCCGAAAGTAACGCTTCTTAAACTATTATCGTTTTTGAAAGCTTCCTGACTTACGATCTTTACGTCGTCGGGAATAATCAGGTCGTATTTTTCGGCGTTCTTATCTCTGATGCTCCTGTAAAGTATGGTCTGCTCGGCATTATAAAGGATTCCGTCCGTTATAACAAACGCTCTGCATTCATCGGTAAGAACGATTTCTTCAATATTGTCGCACTGATAGAATGCCTGCGCAAAATTAAAGCCTTCACAGTTTCCTAAGGTAACCCTTTCAAGCTGACTGCAGCCACGGAAAGCGTAACTGAAAACATACGCCACGTTATTGAGATTTACTTCACGCAAACCGCTGTTTCTAAATGCGTTTTCATCGATTTCGTGCAGATTATTTAAATCGAAGCTTACGAGTCTTGTGCAATTCTCGAAAGCAGCTACTCCTATAACGTCGAGCAACGGCATTTCGATTTTTTCTATCACGGAATTACGGAAAGCATAAGCACCGATGCTTGTTACCGATAAGGCAGTTACCTTCTTCAGGCTCGTATTATCCTCGAATATACCTCTGTAGTTTTTGCCCTGCTTTGCTATATTTTCCCATGACAATCTAAGAGTTTCCGATTCGGAAGCAATTGACAGGCACGATTCCGGAAGAATCAGCTCCTCCGCCTTCTTATACGGCGAATAGTACAGCAGCTCACTGCCATCCGCATTATAAATAGATCCGTCGATACTCGAGTAATACGCATTGCCCTCCTCTATAATAAAGTCTTCAATAGGGCAACCCGGGAATAATCTGTCAATTGAAAACTCCTTTAAACCGATATTACCCATAAAATAGTAACCTACTCCTTCAAAATCGCGTCCGATCTCAATCGTTCTGAGAGACGTACAGTTTACCAGATATTCCATACTGTCATAACCGTACCTGCTCATTATAGTACCGGGGAGCTTGAAGCTTTCGAGAGCATAGCAATCACTAAAAGATCCCATCTCCAATACGTAAGGATTATCGAACATTCCGTAGCCGGGCACCGGTCTTGTCGGAGAAATATATCTCTTGTCAAGATCGCCCCAATCCTCTATCTCCTTTAAGTTGTAACAGTTAACAAAGCTTCCGCTACTGATTATAATACCGTTGAATCTTATCTTTTCGAGGTTATAGCAGTTTTTGAAATTGTCGCGACCAATTACGTCGTAATTAAGCGGATAATCCACATATTTCAGATTGATGCATTCAGCAAAAGACGGCTCCCGTACATCCTCCCACGAGGTCGCAAATTTTGTTTTTCTCGGGAATACAACGCTTTCAAGGTTGGCGTCGCCGTCAAAATAACCGGCAACGTATATTTCATCTCCGTCATCGGGGAACACCAAATTGCGAATAGAATTATAGAAAGCGTTCTCACCGTAGTAATTAATCTTTGCCCCGTTCCAATCTATGCTGTCCATACTCTTTAAGCCGGTACAGTTCATAAAGCAGTACTTAGGTATAACCGTAATATTGTCGTTGAGCTTTACTCCCGTAAGATGTATTTCCCTATCGGGAAGCTCATAATTCAGCTTCACAGATACGGAGTACTCCTCTTCGGTTACGGAACACGTATATTCTGCTTTCGCATACAATCCGTCGGAAAACTGTGCGTCGGCAAGCTTACATACACTTTCGGGAACGACGAACGTGCCTTCATAATCCCATGCGGGAGGCATTATCATCCATGTTTTATCCTTATCGTACAGCACTCCGCTTTCATCGACCGTATTGAAAGAATTGGTTTCGGGAACTACGAATTTTGCAGACAACGAAGCGGGCGCTATCTTCTGCTGAACCATTCCGAGCTTTTTATGGAAAACCACTGATTCAAGCGCGGCGCAATCCGAAAAAATGCTTTCCACATAAAAGGAGTGCGGTTTGCTGCCGAATTTTTCTACCTCTCCGTAAAAATTAACTTCCCTGAGTGCAGGACAACTTACGAACATCGAAGCGACGGAGTCCGATGTATTGTTTAATCCGAACTCTTTGACGTCTACGTTCACGTTGACCGTAATCAGTTTATCGAGAGCTATGAAATCCAACTTCTGAGCAAACGGATTGCTCCATGAAAAATCGCTTGAAATCTGCTCGTTGAAATCTACTGTCAGCAATTCGGGCAGATAAATAAACGTTCCCTGAAGCTTTATGGGCGCGTTTATCGTAAGCCTCTGAAGCTTCTGCATCAGAGAAAACGACAGATACTCCAGTGTAATACTTCCGAAATTTTCGGGAATGGTAAGCTCCTTCAAGCCTGCCGCCAAAAATGCTTTCGATTTAATCGATTCGATTTTTTCAAGGGCTTCAAAATTGACCTTTTCAAGTTTTTGCGTCATAGCAAACGACGCTTCGCCGATTTTTTTCAGATTGCCGTTAAAAACAATCTCCGTTAATTCGCTGCAAAACGCGAAAGCATTTTTCGAGATTTCCGTAACGCCTTCCGAAAGGATAAGCTTCGTTATCGTTTTATTGCCGTAGAACACGTTTTCCGCAATGACCGAAACATCGTCCGGAATAACAACCTCTCCGCCTTTACCGTTATACTTCTTCAAAACGCCGTCTTCCACTACGAATTCGGGTTCGTCCTCCGATAACGGTTTAACGTTACCTGCAGAAAACTTCATCGTGGAAGTCATCACCGCATATTGATCGTTTTTTGCAATATTCTGTACTGAATCCTGATACCGATTATTGCTGTTCACCGTTTCTTCGGACTCACCGAAACGGAAATCGTATTCGATGGGATTTCCCGCGTAATCGCAGAATCTGATTGTCAGCGTGTCGTTCGTTCTGCTTTCATAGTAATCGGTTATATCGAGAGTAACGTTGTTAACTGTATTTTTCTGCGCATTATAAATCGGAATACATTTGCTCAACGCCTTTTGTTTTTTCATATTTCCGTCAAACACACGCATATAACAGAGAAAATGATTATCAAAAAGCTCAAAATCGAGATACTTTCTTCCATTCTCCTCACGGTAAGCCGCATCAATCAGCGTGGGTGCGTCCATATCTATAAAGATCGGGAATTCTTCCTCAGTATAAATATCTTTTTTAAGATTTTGATATATCCTTACTTTGAACACCATTGTCTGGTTGTTTGCCATAAGCATATTATCGCCTAAAACCGATATATCTACCAAACTAATGGAAGGATTATACGGAGCTTTTCTTAAATCGTACCCCTGCATCGCAAAAAAGAGCGTATCATTTTCGGGATCAACCAGCGAAAGCGTCATATATTCCACATTTCTTCTGAGCCGAAGGACTATCGAGTCAAAGCCTATATTTTTAACACTCTGTTCATCGGAATAAACCAGGAAGCCATTTCCCAATGCCATGTGCTCATTATCTACCTCGGGAATTTCGAAGCCGTTTTCTACGTTGCGGGGATGGATGGGAAATTTTCCGTAATTGCCATTCGGATTAAGCGACCTCAAAAAAATCTCTATACCATTTTCCTCTACCAAAGGAACTCTGTCCCAATCGCCGAAAAAGGCTATGTACGGAATGGAAAGGTCTATTCCGTCCTCCAAAGCATAAAGCTTAACGAATCCTTCCACATAAATACCGTTTGCGAAATTTTCGTTCATATACGCTTTATCTTCTTCCGAAAGAACAACAACGACCTTGATTTTTGCCGTTTCTTTTCCGTCAACCGTTACGACATCTCCGTCAAGACTTCCGTTTTTTACCGTTATCCTGAACTCCGTGCCCCTGAGCGCATATGAATTATTCATCATACAACCGTCTAAAATCTGTTCGGTTATAGCTTTTACGTCTATCCTGTAACGCAGGCTGCTGTCGCTCGTATTCACAAGATTAAAGCTCAGCGTGTATATTCCTTCTTTTTGGATGTCGCTGCCGAGATTGAGTTTAACGCGATTGCTTCCGATTACGGAAAGATATGCCTTGGTTTTAACGGCATTTTCAATATTAACGACACCGGCTCCCTGATGCCTGGGAGAAAACGGCGTTCCGTCAAGCTTTACCATTTCTTCCGCAGTACTCATTATAAGTCTGTTTACAAGCTCGACTCTTTCTCTGTTCGTAAGCTCCGGATATTTTTCTTTAACGTACTGAGATACGACAATATATGCGGACGAAACGTTGGGGGAGGCCATGCTTGTACCCGACAGGTACGCATACGGATACGGCTGTCCTCCTATATCGACATATGCCGTCGGCATAGACGACCAGATATCGCTTCCGGGGGCGGAGATGTCGATTCCTATATCCAAATCCGAGGTAGGTCCCCATGAAGAGAATTCCGACATATTATAAATGGCGTCTTTTTTGTTGAAAACGATTTTTCCGACGGGGTTTTCCGTTATTCTATCTATGAATTCGGACGGAAGAACAGCCGCAGGATAATCGGTATCCAGAATGATGTTTTTAATACTACCTTCGGAGAAAAAGAATATAACTCCTACTGCGCCTGCATTTTTCACAA
The DNA here is from genome assembly GCA_900544545.1 of uncultured Eubacteriales bacterium. Taxonomy (GTDB): domain Bacteria; phylum Bacillota; class Clostridia; order Christensenellales; family CAG-314; genus UMGS692. The sequence goes on along the minus strand of UQVY01000011.1, from coordinate 35,520 downwards.
GCTCTACTTTTTTGTTTATCTCTGTTTCATTTACATTTTTTTCGTTATTTACAACCGCAATTTTACCGCGAAGATTAAGACCTTCGTAATCTGATTCCAGACTTCCGTACTCCGGAACAAGCTCATAGTCGAACATACCGTCAAGCTTGGACAAAATATCCGAATGCCACTGTACGCCGCCCTCTTCGAAGCCCACGTTATAAACGGGAACTCTTTCTCCGTTAAGAACAACCACCGGCGCGGAAATGTGCATCGAGGACCCTACGCTCAGCGCAGCGGGAGAGCTTGACGGAAAACCTATTACTCCGTTATCGGGAGCGGACGCCGAAGAGTGTTGTCTTGTTGCACCATAACTGTTGGGCGCAAAGGACGCGTTTCCGGCAGAAACACAAAGAGCAATACCGAGTTTTTCTGTAACGGCATATACCCTGTTAACAATATCATATGCCGGGTTGACGTATTCGACCGGTCCGCAATCGCTGCCCAAGCTCATATTGATTACGTCTACGCCCAACATACACGCGTCCGAAACGGCTGCCAGAATATCGTTCATAGCCATGCTTCCAGTCTTGTCGCTTGCAACCTTCATAAATGCAAGCTGCGCTTCGGGAGCCGCTGCCCGAATCACCTCGTCGTTACCGACCAGTATTCCTGCAACGTGCGTTCCGTGATATAAACTGGAACTATCCATCTTCATCAAACCCATAGAATCTTCGACAGCAACTTTAACATCCGTATCATTATCGGCGTAATCAAAAGCATATACGATTTTCGGGTTCATATACAAATCTTCGCCGCCAAAATCGTTGCCGTAGCCATAATTTGCCATCAGATATTCCGATATATCGGATATATCGCTCTTCAGCATTTCACCGCATTCCGGCATGGTCATAAATGCACTGTGGGTATAGTCAAGACCGGAATCGATAACCGCCGCGACCATTCCTTCCCCCTGATAACTCGATTTGTTTTTAAGCATACCGGTTACGGCATTCACAAAAACTTCGGTCTGATACGTTGTGGGGATCTCGAACGTTTCGCATATCAAAACCTCCGACACACCTTCCATGCGGCGAATTCTTTCGGTGCTTCCGTATCTCACCTGTATGCAAAATCCGTTAAAAAGCGTTGTGTATCTTTGCTTTATCTTGCATTCCGTTTCGCTTTTGCACAGATTATCGATAACCGTATCCTGCTCGGAAAGCATAGCCTCTACCAGCGTCTGTCCTTCGGCACTTTTTGCATATTCGCTCAGCGAGCAAGTGTTTTTTCTTTCCAAACAAGATTCCGCAAGCGATTTTTCATTGACCAAAACTATGGCGTTAACTATATCACCGTCGGAATACCCTTTACGTTCGACCGTGTTTTCTTCATCGAAGGTTTCGATTGAAAAACCGGATCTGTTCTGTGTGAAGCTTAACCTATTGTTTTGTGTCGTCCGGTTTGCATTCCTGTTTCCGCACGCCGCAAGCGACAAAACAAGAATAAGACAAGCCAACAAAATCACTAAACAACGAATCCCTTTCACTTTCGTTTTCATCTTCTTTTCACTCCTTTTTATTGTTATATATACTCCTCTTTTTCTCAGAGGAAAGTATCTTAAAATTATATCTGCTTATATTTGTTCATTTTAATCGACTGAAAAATCATACAAAAACAAAGCCATTCCAATTTTTAGAATGGTATAGTAAATTATTCATATTATTTTTTAATCGATTTTTATTTTTTAATCGATTTTTATCTTTTTGAAGATTTCGTAAATTCTTGCGGCGCAATCGTTGATTTCGACGATTTCGTTGTCCGTAAGATTTGCTTCCAACACTTTCTTTATTCTGCTCAAGCCTTCTTCGTTAAATTTATCTATAAGCTCTCTCCCTTGCTTGCTGATCGTCACAAGCGTATAACGCCTGTCTTTTTTATCTACACTGCGCTCAACAAATCCTTTATTCTCAAGCGAAGAGATAATCTTCGACGCATTGGCTTTTTCCATAAATGTCAGCTTTGAAAGCATCTGAACGGTTTGTCCGCCTTCATAAAATAATGACGCGATAGTCTTGCGCTCTGCGGGAGTCAACGACATGATTTCTACGCATTCGGACTGTTCCTTCAGGTTGAATACCCTTTGATACTTTCGGATAAGTATCGTTCTCATAGATTCAACATTCCAATCTAATTTTTCATAAAACTCTTTATCCAATTAACAACCTCCTTATACAGCCGAATTATTCGAACTCCGCCGCATCTTATGTAAATGTATTTTTATTACAGTTATAATTTTACAACTATTTTTAACCTTTGTCAAGTGTTTTTTCGTGGAAAATTTTAGTAAATTATAAAACTACGACTCTTTCCGTCAAAAAAAAAGCGACAAATGTTAGATACTCTTGGGTAATTTCAAGAATATTAAATCAAAACAGAGTAAACAGCGAGTTCGTAAACGGGCGACCGAGAAATTTTCGCTCACCCGTCTTTGTTCGTTATTTATATATACTTTCTTTTCGTTTACATACTGCATAAAAGCATACGTTTCCGTCTTTTCGATTCTTTCAACGGAGTCCAAAGTAAATCGTGCATTTCTTTCTCCATATAAAACATTATCGTAATTACTCTGTCCGCGGAATTGTCGCAAGCAAAAAATGTCCGCAAAAATCCGGAACAAGTCAAGTATATACCAATTACTTTAATCTGTCAGGTTTTACTTGACAGATACACGAACATGTGCTATATTATTTAGGCATAAAGCTATATAAATCGCATTACGTTCTTTATAGCCAATTACCGTAACTAAAAGAAGGAACACCTTTTACAAACGCAGGTGCAGACGGAATAAAGCGGCTCGGAATTACGCAAATTGTTTCGGCTGTCGTATCTGCGGCAATTACAGACGGTATCTGCTAAAAAATAATCTTTCGGATTGAAACGGATTTGACGATACGGGTATCATTACGCCGGGCTTTGGCTTGATTTTAATTGCTGCAACCGTTCGTCAGGGTTCGGAACTCGAGCAAAGAAACCGAGGCTAAGCAATTTGCGGAGAGGAATATGGAAAACTATACGTATATTAATAAGGGAGCGTCCGGAACCGAAACAAACCGCCGCCGAGTGTTTTCACAGCAAATGGAGCGTTTCGACTAAGGCGTATCTTGACTGTATGAACGCCTATCTCGTAGGAGAAACAGAATACGGTTGCTATCTTTGCTTGGATAACGATAAAATTATAGGCGGTATGGGCGTTATTGAAAACGACTTCCACGACCGAAAAGACTTTACGCCAAACGTTTGCACAGTTTATACTGAAAAAGACTATCGTTGCAAAGGAATTGCGGGCCATCTGCTCGATATGGTCATGGAAGATATGAAGTCCAAAGGAATTACCCCCATTTATCTGCTCACGGATCATACGGGCTTCTACGAAAGATAACGTTGCGACGTTGACGTCAATAAACGAAAAAGGCTATCCGCGCACCTGCGTGATGGGTAAGGCAGAGAACGACGGATTCAAAGACATTTATTTCATTACGTCCAAGCGCTCGGCTTTAAGCGGAAAAGCCACGCATTTCGAGCATAATCCGAAGGCGAGCGTTTGTTATTTTTCAGAGAGGAACAGCGTAACGCTTATAGGCAACGTGGAATTTATAACCGACCGCAATAAGCAGGAGCGCATATGGAGCGAAGAACACCGCCCCTTCTTTCCAAAGGGACTGGACGATCCGAAGTTCCGTCTGCCGAAATTCCACACTATCGAAGCAACCTTCTGGATCGACGGTAAATTCAGGACATGTAAGTATAAATAATAATTACAAATAAACACAAACGTTTATAATAACCACAAAAACTACCGACATATGTAACGGACACAAACACACGCACAAACTAAAAAAACTTAAAACAAAAACATACTCAAAAAAACATACTCGACTCACAACAAAAAGGAGGAAACTACTATGAAACATAAGATTGCGTACTTATCGGCATTTTTGCTCGTAGCGTTAAGTTTGCTGTTCGTTACGGCTCCGCTTTCGGGCGCGGCGGTTTTAAGCGACGAAAATTTGGCTGAAACCGTCGTTTATGCGGAAGAATCTGCGGACGCATCAAGCGACCCCGAACTCGAAATTATCAACGCGGAAATTCTCGAAAGAGCTGCAGAAAACGATTTTTTAAGTTCGCAAACCAATGGGCTTGCAAGCGACGTCGTTATGAATCTTCTGAAAAAGACTTTCAATTCCGTTCTTAACAAAAGCCAGACCAAAATCACCAACTGGGCGAGCAAGGAATTTATGGGACTTATCTTCGGAACGGAAGAAAGCGACACCGAAAAGATTCTGAACGCTATTGCCGAAGTGGAAAAGAAACAGGACGAAACTTTACACAAAATCAACGAAATAAAGAATATGCTCGAAGATAAATCCACGCTCGACGCAATCGCAAAAATGATGGATCTCGGCGAAGGTTCTCTCTATAACAGAACGTCCATTTATCTCGACGCACTCGTAAACGTTGCGGAAGGAAAGGAAGAAAACGGAAGAAAACAGGTTCTTTTGTGGGCTATCGGTGGAACTTCCAAAGCTTCCGAACTTAACGCCAACGGAATAAGCACCTACGACGACGCCGTTCTCGAACTGGGCAACAAACTTCTTTCCAATAACTATCTTCTTGACAAAACCGAATGTATTTCCCTGAATCTTATGAATAAATACGATTTGCGCGTAAATAAGTGGGAACATCAAGGTTACACTATGCGTGAAGAATACTGGAATTCTCTTATAAATCTTTATATTTCCTCGGCAAGTCTTATGCAGACTTCTCTCGTTGAAAGAATGGAAGAATACGTTCGCGATAATCCCGAAAACGATCCTAACATTCTCAGAAGCACGCTTAATAAACTTACTTCTCAGCTCGCTAAGATAAACGAATATATCGAATCCACGTCGGTTAAACGTCTTCCCGATAACCTCCGCCACTATCAGGTTCCGGGACACGAGGCCGTTATGTACACGGAAGTAGTCAATCAGAATCTCGGACAGCAATTCCAGAAAGCCGGCAGACACGAGAATTACAGAAGTTCGAGCGAAACCACCGTAAATAAGTACTGGGAACCCATTTACACCGTAGCTTCCGGCGCTCTCAAAGGAAAGGTGGGTATCACCGCTTCCGAATATCAGAACATTTACGACGACTACAACCCCAAAGGTTCGACGACGCACGTAAGTCTTTACGACATCTTCTTCGGCGAACAGCACGGCAACTTCACGCGGCTTACGGATTCGGAAGGCAAGGATCGTTTTGACGAAAGCTGCAACTTCGTTTCCAGCAACGTCTGGACACAGTCCAAGACTTCGGGCAGCCTCTGGTATTATTACGTTTGCTGCGCGATGTTCAGCGGAAAGGACGCAAGCCACCTCACATGGAAGAAGAACGACGAAGGTTATAAGTACGGCAATCAGCTTTGGGGCGGAATTCATACCGTCGTTTCCTATTTCAGCGACGGCAGAAACGATTGGCACGCGCACTTACCAAACGTCTACAGAGGAAGCCTGCTTATGGTCGTTTCGGCAAAAGCCAACTCCGCTCAGAGCGATTCTTCCGTCAAAAATCACGAACTTAAAGACGGTTGGAAATCGGACGGGAACTTCCATTGGCTGGAATGCGTGGAAGGCGACGCCGTTGCTCAAAACGAACATACCTTCGAATGGGTTATAGACAAACCCGCAACGATGTTCAGCAACGGAATAAAGCACGAAGGATGTTCGGTGTGCGGACGTAAACGCAACGAAAACACCGTAATCAAAAGCTTATTTGGAAGCATTTCAAGCTGCGGCGGAAGTTTCGGAAGCTTAGCCGCGCTGATTACCCTTCCCGCAGCGGCAGCGTTTATCGCAGTCGCCTGCAAGAAAAAGAAGAAGATGTAACTTACTATGCCGGACGGAAAGACGCGTTGCGGTTGGGCAAATACCGGAAGCGAACGGTATATCCGCTATCACGACGAAGAATGGGGCGTTCCCGTCCATGACGACGAAAAGCTATTTGAGTTGCTGCTTTTGGAGTATTTTCAGGCAGGTCTGTCGTGGGAGTGCGTTCTCAATAAAAGGAACGCCTTCCGCACGGCGTTCGACGGTTTCGATTACGAAAAGATAAGTAACTACGACGAGGATAAGCTGAGTGAGCTACGAAACAATCCGGAGATTATCCGAAACCGTCTGAAAATACGGGCAGCCGTCACCAACGCACGGGTTTTTTGCGAAATCAGGCACGAATTCGGCAGTTTTTCGGCATATTTGTGGGGTCGGACGAACGGCAAAGTTATCTTTGAGCAAGGGAAAACAAGTTCCGCGCTCAGCGACGCACTTTCAAAAGACCTCAAAAAACGCGGCATGAAATTTGTCGGAACGACGATAGTTTACTCCTATCTCCAAGCCGTCGGCGTTATCTACTCTCACGAACACGACTGCTTTTTGGAAAGGAAAGAGTGAAAACCCAAACTGTTTTTTTTAACGGAGAAAGGCCAAGGAATATGTAATCGGTTTTAATCAATGAAAAAGAGCCGCAATTTTGCGGCTCTCGTTTTTTATAAAAAAACGAATATAAATCGGAAGAAAAATTGCCGTCTGAAACCTATGGACTTCGAGATGCGTTACATCGAAGAAAGGAAAATCGACGAAGCAAGCGCTGAGGTTACCATCGACGTTACGTTAAAGAAGCTCTCTAAATTTTCGTCGCCATTGACTATTCCGTATCCATGTGGATTTTCGGGATTGTTTGCGCTTCTTAAAAACACTTGACGCTTCAATAATAAAGTATTATAGTTTAAGGGTAGTTTATTATAATGAGCTTCTTCTTTAATCTTTATGGCTATATCGTGTTTTTGATTTTTTTGTCGTATCCGTATTAGTTTTTTGTCTTTTTCCGAAAGGCGCCATCTAAAAGGCGCCTTTTTTACGGCAATAAATAAAATTACCGCTGCCGTAGCTCTCGCTTTGCGTCAGCGGAAAGAGGCTATGCTGCTTAAAACTATACGATTGACAAAGCTGATAACCTCTTTTTTATCGTATTTATAATAGCCCTCCGCAACTACCTGCATAAGACCGTGGGAGAGGTGGATATACAGCATTCCCAGCTCATTTTGGGATGCTTTTTTCAATTCCTTTCGCCATAGCTCCATACTTTGCTCGCGCGCAAGATCTATCATTTTTTTGATAATCGACGGATTCGTATTCTTGAAAACAAGAATACGGCATATTTCGCTGTTCCTTTCAATCATATCGTATATTGCTGAAACAAGAAAGGCTACATCAAAAAAACTCACGTGCTTAAGAGAATTCCTGAAATCGTTGAGAAGGTCGTTTTCTATGCTCTCCAAAAGGTCGTAGCAATCGGAAAAATGAGAATAAAAAGTCGCGCGGTTCACCTCGGCGGCTTCGGCAACTTCTTTTACCGAAATGAGGTTTTCAAAAAAAGCGACGTTAAGATCTGGGAATGCCGCAATTGCGGTCATATTGTCGTAGGCATAAAGGCGCCTGAAATCTGCCCCGTATGCGCACACCCTCAAGCCTATTTCGAGCTTCACGCGGAAAACTATTGATTTCAGGATAAACCGACGGAGAATTTTTAAGGAGACAGAATTATGAAACAGAGATTTTATATTTGCAGACATTGCGGCAATATCATCGCTTTCATTAAAAATACGGGCGTTCCTGTTATGTGCTGCGGACAGAAAATGGAGGAAATCGTTCCCGGCTCGGTCGACGCGTCGCAGGAAAAACATGTCCCCGTTTACACCGTCGAAAACAACACGGTCAACGTTAAAATCGGCTCCGTGCCTCACCCTATGACCGAAGAACACTATATCGAATGGGTATCTCTTCAGACCAGGCTCGGCAATCAGCGTAAAGAGCTCCGCCCCGGAGATAAGCCCGAGGTATGCTTTTCCGTTTGTCCGGACGATGAAGTCCAAGCCGTTTACGCTTACTGCAATCTTCACGGGCTTTGGAAAGCCTGAAACAAGACAATTTTGAAATCGTTTGTCATCGCCGGAGGAAAAAATGCTCGAAACAGGAATTAAAGCGCCGGATTTTGCGCTTCCAGATAAAGACGGAAAGCTTATAAAGCTAAGCGGTTTTCTCGGGAAAAAAGTCGTTCTTTATTTTTATCCCAAGGATAACACTCCCGGCTGTACGCGGCAGGCATGCGCATTTGCTGAAAAGCACGCTTCTTTTTCCGAAATCAATGCCGTCGTCGTGGGAGTAAGTAAAGATACGCCCGCTTCTCACGAAAAATTTGCCGAAAAATACTCTCTGCCTTTCGTTCTGCTTTCAGACGTCGCTCTCGATGCGATCAAGGCCTACGACGTCTGGCAAGAGAAAAAGCTTTACGGTAAAACGTCTTTCGGCGTAGTTAGAAGCACGTATATTATCGACGAAAAAGGATTCATAGAAAAGGCTATGCCAAAAGTAAAGCCCGACTCCAACCCGCAGGAGGTTCTCGATTATCTCCTCGGCAAATAAAACAACCTTCATAAAAACTAATAAGGAGCAGCCGACCGTATCGCCGGCGGCTGATTAAAAAAATGGAAATATCAAGCAGTATCAGATATATAGGCGTTAACGATCGCAAAATAGACATATTTGAAAGTCAGTATACGGTACCCAACGGAGTATCGTATAATTCTTACGTTATCCTCGACGAAAAAATCGCCGTAATGGATACCGTCGACGCACACTTCGCGCACGAATGGCTGGATAATCTCGACCGCGCTCTCGACGGAAGAAAACCGGATTATCTTATAGTCCAGCATATGGAGCCTGACCATTCGGCTAATATAGACAGCTTCCTTAAGGTTTATCCCGGCACTACCAAGGGTATCACCTACACGAACGCAACCGTCAGAATTTTATCGGCGTTGAACGAGGAAAGCTCGGCAGAGCTTAAGGCGCTTTCCGACGAGCTTTCGATGGAATATATTGCCCACCGCGGTGAAGTCGCCAATAAAAACGACCTCTCCGCCCTCTTTAATCTCGGATACGGTCTTTACGTCGTTACGAGCAACGACGGTAAAAAAGATAACGGTCTTATCGTCAACACCGTCACACAGGTCACGAACGAGCCTAATAGAGTTGCCGTTGTCATCAATAAGCAGAACTATTCCCACCATGTCATCAGGCAAACGGGAATTATGAACGTTAACTGTCTGAGCATAGACGCTCCCTTCAAGGTCTTTGAAGTATTCGGATTCCAGAGCGGCAGAAGTGTAGATAAATTTGCCGACTGCAAGCCCCTGAGAAGCGATAACGGATTGGTTTTTCTTCCTAAATACATCAATTCTTTCATGTCGCTCAAAGTAGAAAATTACATAGACCTCGGAACACACGGAATGTTCATTTGCGAAATCACCGAAGCCCGGGTTATTTCCGACAGAGAAACCATGACGTATACGTATTATCAGAAAAACGTCAAGCCCAAGCCTCAGACCGAGGGAAAGAAAGGTTTTGTCTGCAAGGTCTGCGGTTATATTTACGAAGGCGACGAGCTTCCGGAGGATTATATCTGTCCGCTTTGTAAGCACGGCGCGGTAGACTTCGAGCCGATTGAATAAGACCTTGAATCTATAAAAAACTATTAAAACACAACGAAAAAGCCCCGAGAATCATCGGGGTTTTTTAAGAATATATATACGTGGGGAAAACAACCCGTGATGAATGTCGTCTACGCTTCGGGCGCCGCCCAATAGTAGCATTTCATATTTGCAAGAATGTCCTTTATCACCTGCATCTGCCAAGCCTGCTTCTCTTCGGCGGAGATGTCGCGGGGGTCGTGGAAGAAAAACCTCGCATCTTTTTCAACGTATTTTCCATCCTCAGAATATACTTCCGTGATGTAATTTTCATCCCTCCTGTTATTGTACAACTCAAGGAAAATACCGCTCGGCTTATAGCCTTCAAGATACAGCATAAGCTCTTTTTGCAAACTCATCAATGCCATATACGTCTTTTTCGCATGGTTTGCTTCAAAATCATAATCGAGCGGAGCTAAATTGTCTGGATTGGCAAAAGGAGTATCCTGCATAACCTTCAGTTCGTCGCCTTCTTCTTTTCTCTTTCCATATCCTGGCACAATCTCTTTTATTTTCCCATTAGTACCGCTACTGATACTAAAAAAAACACCTATCTTTGTACCGTCAACATTAAATTCAAAACTAATTATTGTTTCGCTGAGAAGAAAATCGTCCGGAGTAAAAATCTGTTTATAATTACCTGCACGAAAAGTGTGAGAGACATTCACTAAATCGGAATAACTCTCAGGAAGATCTACAGTATACGCATGACGACGAGTAACGTATTGTTCAATAAACCCTTGTACATCGCTACCGTTAATACACACACCCCGGGCAACAAGTACGCCTCCGTAATGCCAGGTATCATCACAACAATGACGCAAACCTATAAATTCACCATACTCATTACAAGCCACTAAAACAGACAGACAAAAAACAATCGTTATGACAAGTAATAAATGTTTCGCTATGCCTTTTTTCATAGTTATCCCCTCCTTTTAATGGGTATGTTCTCCGGTGCCTAAAGTAATCTCGCCGGAGGATGTAGTATCATATCCGCAGATTTCACAGTATAATCCTGAAGGCTTAGGCCTCATTATATGTTCTTCTGCTACGGAATAGTTACATTTTGAGCAGACTTTGTAATGATAGGTAGACGTAAAGTGTAACAAATTAATATGAAAATCGTGTAAGTAAATTCCGCAGGATGCACAACTGCAATCGTCGTTAACGACGTTATGTTCGCATACGGTATACTGTCCGCAGGGACACCAACTTCCCACACATCCTTTATTCTTAAAACGAAGTTCCGATAAATGATTATGTTCTCCAATATAACGAAATGTAAGATAATCTCCCAATAAAAAACTGCTAACTGCTTTATTGCTCATTCCGTTAACATCGTAAATTTTATATACCCCATTTTTGTAACCATACACTATTACATTATGGCCATAAGCTACATCGGAAGAAGTAGAACCATCTTCACCAATAGTTATATCAACGACAACAGAAGTAAAATTTTGTGCTTCATATGATTTCATCTCCTTTTTTTATATTCTCATCCGCCAAATGGAACAAATATCTCTTATTATTGTCACATATATAATATTTCTTATTATTGTCACATACATAATAACACAGAAAAACAATACAGTCAAGCAAATTAAATTGTTGTAGTCAATAAATTTTATATTATTCTGTTTTTGTTTAATAATGGCAATAAAATTAATACGGAATCGATGAAATCTATTTTATCGGCAAGGAGTTAAGAAACTGTTTCCCTTATTTTTTATTTACAACCACAAATTTAGAAATTACATCCCTATCTATACAATGCGCGGTAAAATCCATCTTTTCCAACAAAAAGTCTTATATTCTCTCCGTTAAACAATCCGGATCGGTTTCGGCTTTTGAATCAAGCGTAGAGCGTTGTCCAACCAACTCTTCTTTTTTCTTTTCTAAATCGGATTTGAATTCCAAATACTCCGACTTCGGCAGTTCGTCATCTATGCGCATTTGCGTTAATCGCCTCATTTTTGCATCTATTGTCGCGATTTGCTGATCTAACTCGCCTTTTCTTTTATCGTTTTCCATTTTTCCTTCACGTGCATTAACACGATACAATGAAGAAACTTCTCCCAAAATATCTTTTCTACTTCCCCATAGTCCTGAAAAAATATGACGAGCCATCATTTCAAACTTCCAATCGCAAACTTCTCGCAAATCACACGCGCCGCTTGAATCAACCCCTGCCTGTTCTCGCACGGTCTTTGAACCGTTATTTAATTGATTATAGCACTTATAACCATAAATCATTTCGCCACTTTTGTTTTTATGCCATTTATTCCTACGCATTCGATAACCACAACGGCACCTTAACTTTTTACTCCATATATCTTTACTTGAATATATACCACTTTCTTTACGCACTTCTCCGTTTTGTGTCAGATAATGACAATGCCGCTTCTTTTGTTCCCGTATTTCTTTACATCTATCCCACTGTTCATCGCTGATGATTGGTTCATAGTTTCCTTTAATATAAAGATAAGTATCCTCATCGTAATTCTTTATAATTTTTTGGTCAAGAAAATTATTCCTGTGAGATTTTAGATAACCTTGATAGCCTTTATATGTTGCATTATGCAAAATACGAGAAATTTTTGTATTTTCCCAACGCACCAAGCCTGAACTATCTTTGCGACCTCGCCTAATCATTTCGTCACGAATTTGCGAAATACCTTTCCCCGCCGAGTATAAATCGTAAATCATTCTTACGGTTTCCGCCTGTTCGGGGTTAATTACATAAGTTCCTGTGTTTTTATCGCGGTCATACCCTAAAATATTTCCGTTCCCGTATAAAACGCCTTTATCTCGACTAATTTTTTGTCCCGCGCGCACGCGTTCCGAAGTTCTTCGGCTCTCTTCCTGTGCAAGCGTTGCCATAATCGTAAGCCGCAGTTCGCCGTCTCCGTCCATCGTCCAAATGTTATCAACGACAAAGTAAACTTCGACGCCATAGTTTTTTAATTCTCTTGTAACAACAAGCGTGTCAACCGTATTTCTTGCAAAACGACATACTTCGCGCGTTACAATCAGGTCAAATTTCTTCTGTTTCGCGTCTTGCACCATTTGCAGAAACGCAGGTCGTTTTTTTGCTTGCGTTCCCGTAATACCTTCGTCGATATCCTTTTTTAACACTATCCAATTATTATGACTGTTTGCTTGATCGTCATACCATTGCATTTGATTTTCCAACGCAGCCAACTGCGCTTCGTGTTCGGATGAGTAAACGACAGGGAGAATATGCAGCCGTTAAAAGATTTCGGCTACACGACTTCCTTTTACTTTATACCCGTGCGTGCTTTCCGCACCGATAAATTTATAAATAATTCTGATTTCCTGTTTGTGTGCGCTTCCGTCGGAATACTTCTCACCTATATAAATCCTGTCGATGAAATTATTCAGTATTTCGGGAGTAAGTTCCTTGATTTCCGTATAACTATTGACAACCTTCAGAAACTCACGAATATTGCTCTCTTCGTCGTTTACAACGTCTAACGCCTTTTTCAACTCAACGATTTCGCTCTTTAACGCCGTTTGTTCCGCCTCGTATTTTTTCGCCAACAAATCAAAGCGTTCGTCTGAAATTTTACCGGTTACGTTGTCTTCATACAGGTTTGCGATGATATCGTCAAGCATTTTTATACGATTTTCCGCTTTGGTAATTTTCGTTTGCGCCGAGAGTCGCACGCTCTGCATTTCTTTTACCGAACATTTACGATACTTTTCGATAAACTCCGACTCGTGCGTTTTCACTTCGTTCATCACCCGTTTGATATCTTCCAGAACCAATTCGTTCAGCACCCTCTTCAGAATCGAATGCGCCGTACACTGAATCTTCGTCCGTCTGTTGTATTTTGAACAAGCGTAAAAATCATAGTTTCTGTTTTTTGCAACACGTCTTAAAGTGATAGGAAATCCGCAATCGGCACAATATAACAGCCCGGCGAAAATATTGATATCGTCAAAGTGATTTTTTACAACCCTTTTCACCTGCGTCAACTTCTGCGCCAGATCAAACGTTTCCTTATCGACAATCGCTTCGTGATGATTTTCGATTATCTTCCATTCCGACGGATCGCGATAGACAAACCGTTTGTTTTTATACGATTTTCTCGTCGTTTTGAAATTTACGAGATTTCCGATGTAATTCGGATTACGCAAGATTTTATAAACCGTGCTTCTGTGCCATAAATACGGTTCGGTCGTGTCGTTCCGATACATATTCCTGCCCTGTTTCAGATAAAACGCTTTCGGGGTGTCGTAGCCCTTTTCGGTCAGTATTTTCGCTATCGCAAGCGCGTTATAGCCGTTTACGCATAGTCTGAATATCTCCCGGATTGTCGGCGCGCATCTTTCGTCTATCAGCCACTTGTTTTTGTCGTTCGGATCTTTCATATATCCGAGCGGCGGCGTGTTTGTCAGCGGTTTTCCCGATTCGCCTTTATTCCTTATCACCGCGCGTATTTTTTTGCTCGTATCTCTCGCAAGCCATTCGTTGAAAACGTTTTTGAACGGTATCAATTCGTTATCCGAGCCGTTTTCGCTATCCACGTTATCGTTTATCGCTATAAAATGAATATCTTTTTCGGCAAACGTAAATTCCGTAAGATAGCCGACTTTCAGATAATCTCTTCCGAGCCTTGACATATCCTTTACGATAATCGTTTTCACTTTTCCTTCGTCTACGTCGGACATCATTCTCTGAAAATCCGGACGATTGAAAGCTGACGTTAGATAACGATACTTTTGAAAACACTGGAAAATCAAGGTTTTTCGAGCGACGGACAAGCAGGGTATTGTACTAAAAACTGAATACGACGCAGAAGCGGCGTTTCTTACTCTCTATACGGGAGAACAGGAACGCCGCTTTTTTCATGCCCTTTGTTACGCAGTAGGGGCAGAAAAAGCCTTGCTACAAGCGGTTTTCCGGGTGCGTATATGGCGCGGCAAGGGATTTATACCTTATCCCCCGAAACCGCGCTTCTACTGCGTAACAAAATCCACAGCAAAAGGAGTGATTTACTATGGCAGTTTTCCGGGTGGAACGAAACAAGGGCTACACCGTTATGAGCAACCACCACCTACGCAACAAGGAGCTATCCCTAAAAGCAAAAGGGCTGTTGTCGCAAATGCTGTCACTCCCCGAAGATTGGGACTACACCTTGAAAGGCTTATCCCTTATCAACCGGGAGAAGATAGACGCTATCCGCGAAGCCATTAAGGAGCTTGAACGTGCCGGGTATATCGTCCGGTCAAGGGAGCGCGACGAGAAAGGACGCTTGCGGGGCGCGGACTATGTGATATTCGAGCAGCCGCAGCCGCCTACGCCGGATTTACCTACATTGGAAAATCCAACATTGGATAATCCAACGCAGGAAAAACCAACATTGGAAAAACCTACGTTGGAAAATCCAACGCAATTAAATAAAGATATACAAAGAACTGACTTACCAAAAAAAGAAAAATCAAATACAGATTTATCAAGTACCCATTCCATTCCTATCCTTTCCCCTAACCCCTCTCCTTGCGGTGAAGCGGCTACGCCGCCGGAACGGAAAGGAACGGAAGCGGCAGCACAGAGCGCAGTAGAGATATACCGGGAAATCATCAAGGACAATATCGACTACCACATTCTCAAACAGGACATGAAGTTTGACGGGGACAGGCTGGACGAGATTGTAGACCTCATGCTTGAAACCGTATGCACCGCCAGAAAGCGGGTACGGATTGCGGGGGACGACTACCCGGCAGAGCTTGTGAAGTCAAAGTTTATGAAACTGGACGGCGAACATATCCGCTTTGTGCTTGACTGTATGCGGGAGAACACAACGAAAATCCGCAACATCAAGCAATATCTGAAAGCCGCCCTTTTCAATGCCCCGTCCACAATCGGCAACTACTACACTTCCCTTGTCGCCCATGACATGGCAAGCGGCGCACTGTCACCGAAAAAGCCGCAGTACGGCGACCCGGACTATTATTCATACAACGAGGGCGAAAGCCTGTAAAACAACAAAAGGAGGATTTTATTATGGCACAGAAAATGACAGGAGCATTGGTATTTGACGAGCGCACCGACCGCTACGACATTCGCTTTGACTTAAACAGCTACTATGGCGGGCTGCATTGCGGAGAGTGCTTTGACGTGTTCGTGCGGGGCAAGTGGAAGCCTACCCGGATTGAATACGGCGATAACTGGTATCTTGTGGGTATCAGAGCCGAGGACTTGAACGGCTTGCGGGTGCGTATCTGACCGCCGCCCCATAAAGAAACGCGAAAGGAGGACGCGAGAAATTGCAGGACGAAGTAAACGAAAAGACCATAGCCCTTTACATCAAGACCGGGAAGCTGACCGCGCAGACGCTCCAAAAGGCAATGAAAGCCATTCTGTCAAAGGGCAAAAAGCAGCTTACGAAACAGCCACAGGGCAAGCAGAGCCTAAAGCAGCTTATGAAGCAGAACGCGGGCGTTTCCAACATTGAGATTACCGAGGGCAATATCAAAGCCTTTGAGGGTACGGCGAAAAAGTACGGTATCGACTTTGCGCTGAAAAAGGACGCGACGGAAAGCCCGCCCCGCTATCTGGTTTTCTTCAAGGGACGGGACGCGGACGTGCTGACCGCAGCCTTTAAGGAGTTTTCCGCAAAGAAGCTGACACAGGAGAAAAAGCCCTCAATCCGAAAACTGCTCTCTACGCTCAAAGAAGCTGCACAAGGCAGAAACGCGGAACGGGCGAAAGTCAAGAACAAGGACAGGGAGGTATCGCTATGAAGCCGGAAATCAAGAAGCTGCTTATCCTAAATCTCCCGTATCTGCTCTTTGTCTGGCTCTTTGATAAAGTGGGCGCGGCTGTCCGGCTCTCCCCCGGCGCGGACGCAAGCGCAAAGCTGCTACATCTTAGGGACGGTTTTACCGCCGCCTTTTCCAATATCGCACCGAGCTTCCACCCGGCAGATTTACTTATCGGCATTGCGGGGGCGGTCATTGTCCGGCTGATTATCTACACCAAAGGCAAGAACGCGAAGAAATACCGCCGCGGGACAGAATACGGTTCGGCGCGTTGGGGCGGAGCTGACGATATAAAGCCGTACACAGACCCGGTATTTGAAAACAATATCCCTTTAACACAGACGGAACGGCTTACCATGAACAGCCGCCCGAAGCAGCCGAAATACGCAAGAAACAAAAATATCCTTGTAATCGGCGGTTCTGGCAGCGGCAAGACCCGGTTCTTTGTGAAACCGTCGCTCATGCAATGTACGTCAAAGGATTTTCCGACTTCGTATATTGTCACAGACCCGAAAGGAACACTGATTTTGGAAACCGGGAAAATGTTACAGCGGTACAAATACCGTATCAAAGTGTTAAATACGATTAACTTCAAAAAATCCATGAAATACAATCCCTTTGCCTATTTGCGGAGCGAAAAGGACATTTTGAAGTTAGTCAATACCATTATCGCCAATACCAAAGGCGACGGGGAAAAATCCGGCGAGGATTTCTGGGTGAAAGCGGAAAAGCTCTACTACACCGCGCTAATCGGCTATATCTGGTATGAAGCCCCGGAGGACGAGAAGAACTTCACGACGCTGCTTGAAATGATAAATGCGTCGGAAGCCCGCGAGGACGACGAGGATTTCCAGAACCCGGTTGACCTTATGTTTGAACGTCTGGAAGAAAAAGACCCGGAACATTTTGCAGTCAAGCAGTACAAAAAATACAAACTTGCGGCGGGCAAGACCGCAAAAAGTATACTTATCTCATGCGGCGCGAGGTTAGCCCCATTCGACATTAAGGAGCTGCGCGAGCTTATGGAAACCGACGAAATGGAGCTTGACACCATAGGGGACAGAAAGACCGCCCTTTTCGTCATTATCAGCGACACCGACGACACCTTTAACTTTGTCGTGAGTATTCTCTACACACAGCTATTCAACCTTTTGTGCGACAAAGCAGATGATGAATACGGCGGGCGGCTTCCCGTCCATGTGCGCTGCCTGTTAGATGAATTTGCGAATATTGGGCAAATCCCCAAATTTGAGAAGCTAATCGCAACCATACGGAGCCGGGAAATCTCCGCGTCAATCATCTTGCAGAGCCAGTCACAGCTAAAGGCAATCTACAAGGACAACGCCGATACCATAGTCGGCAACTGCGACACCACGCTTTTCTTGGGCGGCAAGGAAAAAACGACGCTCAAAGAAATATCGGAGATTTTAGGCAAAGAAACCATTGACAGCTTCAACACTTCCGAAACCAGAGGGCGGGAGCTTTCGCATGGGCTGAACTATCAGAAATTGGGAAAGCAGCTTATGACGGAAGATGAAATCGCAGTCATGGACGGAGGGAAATGTATCTTGCAGCTACGCGGGGTGCGCCCGTTCTTTTCGGACAAATTCGACATAACGAAGCACCCGAAATACAAGTACCTGTCCGACGCAGACCCGAAGAACGTCTTTGACATGGAAAAGCACCTTAAACGCCGCCCCGCCATTGTCAAGCCCGACGAGGTTTTTGACTATTACGAGATTGACGCAGCAGACTTACAGGAGGACGCAGACTATGAGGAAACGTAGAGCAGAGGAAAAACAAAAGCAGCTTGAACGGTTTTTAATGAATGTTGCGGAAGCCGCCGACGCTGCATTATGGGAGTATTGGCGGGAAAAGGAAGCGGAACACCGCTGTTTTGCAACGGAGTATGTCACGCGCCGGGGGCTTATCCCGCAACAGTGACAGCATGGCAGACCGCCGGGACAGGGGAAGCTACACTTCCCCTACGCTGCCTTGCGGCAGCTACCCCTTTGTGAACTTGCGGGAAGCGAACACCTTGCTATGCAAGCTATTCACTTCCCGCAAGTCTGAATAATACCCGTCCGGCAGCACAGCGGGACACCGAAAGGAGGAATGGAAGCAATCACATATATCAATATCGGCTACATGATACGCGCCCCTACTTTCCGGCGCAGTACACAGCGGCAGGAGCCGCACCCCCTACAACTGAATACCGCCGCGCCGCAGAGCTTACGCAGCGCGGGGACAGCCGCCTTTACCAGAGGGCGGTTTTTTTGTGCGGCGGCATACGCTGACCGCCTTTTGTCCGCTTGCCGGACAGCCGCAGACGCGGCAGAAAGGATATATTTATGGCATTTTTCAATAGCGCAGTAGACGTTTTGCAGACCCTTGTTGTAGCACTTGGAGCCGGGCTTGGTATCTGGGGCGTGATTAACCTTATGGAGGGCTACGGCAACGACAATCCGGGCGCGAAAAGCCAGGGCATGAAGCAGCTTATGGCGGGCGGCGGCGTTGCCCTTATCGGCATGACCCTTGTACCGCTGCTTTCCGGGCTGTTCGGTTAAGAAGCGCGGGTAAAGGCTTATGCAGAGCATACTTGACGCGATTAACGAATGGATAAAGGAAATCCTCATAGGAGCCATAAACGGTAATCTGTCAACTATGTTCGGGGACGTGAACGAAAAAGTCGGCACTATCGCCGCAGAGGTAGGGCAGACCCCGCAAGGGTGGAACGCAAATATATTCTCCATGATACAGACGCTTAGTGAGAATGTAATCGTACCCATTGCGGGGCTTGTCATTACCTACGTCCTATGCTATGAGCTTATCAGCATGGTAACGGAAAAGAACAATATGCACGACGTTGACACTTCCATGTTCTTCAAGTGGGTGTTCAAGGCGTTTGTGGCAGTCTACCTTGTGACTCACACCTTTGACATCACTATGGCGGTGTTCGATATGGCGCAGCACGTTGTTTCCGGCGCGGCGGGGGTAATCGGCGGCAGCACAGAGATTGATGTTGCCGCCGCCCTTGCTTCCATGCAGAGCGGGCTTGACGCTATGGAAATCCCCGAACTGCTCTTACTTGTCATGGAAACAAGCCTTGTGAGCTTGTGCATGAAAATCATGTCCGTACTGATAACCGTTATTCTCTACGGGCGCATGATAGAGATTTACCTTTACTGTTCGGTATCGCCTATCCCGTTTGCAACAATGACGAACCGGGAATGGGGGCAGATAGGAAACAACTACCTAAAATCCCTGTTCGCTATCGGTTTTCAAGGCTTCCTCATAATGATATGCGTCGGCATTTACGCCGTACTGGTGAACAACATGGTAATAGCGGACAACCTGCACAGCGCGATATTCTCCCTTGCAGCCTATACCGTTATCCTCTGTTTTTCCCTGTTCAAATCCGGCGCACTGGCGAAGTCGATATTCTCCGCGCATTAGCGGCGTGTCAAGGGGAGGGTGGAGATTTTCAGAGCGAAGCGGCGAAAATACGACCCGACCTTGACGCGGATAACCCCCATATAATACGGGCGGGCAAAGGGCATAGATTGACCTTTGCCTTGATTACCCTTTATGGGAAGTTACAGCAACACCAAACCCAGAGAAAGGAGGTTTTCACTTGGCGTATGTACCCGTACCCAAAGACTTATCCAAAGTCAAGACAAAAGTAGCGTTCAACCTTACCAAACGGCAGATTGTATGTTTTGCGGCGGCTCTCCTGTTCGGCTTGCCGCTTTTCTTTCTGCTCAAAGACAGCACAGGCACAAGCCTTGCGTCTATGGCTATGATTGCCGTCATGCTGCCCTGTTTCCTGTTCGCCATGTATGAAAAGCATGGACAGCCCCTTGAAGTGGTGGTGAAGAACATCATTCAGACGAAATTCATAGCCCCCAAAGAACGACCATACAGGACAGACAACCTTTATTCCGTCTTAGAACGGCAGAGAAAACTTGAAAAGGAGGTATCAGCGATTGCAAAAGGAAACACGAAGAAACAGCGCGGCGGGAAGCGCAAAGCCTAACCCGCCCCGCAAGCTCACCCGCGCCGAGAAAAAGCAGATTGCGGAAATCATCAGACAGGCAAAGGGCGACGGGAAAGCCCACACCGCGCAGCAGACAATCCCCTATATCCAGATGTACCCGGACGGTATCTGCAAGGTTACGGAGCGCAAATACTCAAAGACCGTCGCCTTTGAAGATATTAACTATCAGCTTGCACAGGCGGACGACAAGACCGCCATTTTTGAGAACTGGTGCGATTTCCTCAACTACTTTGACGCTTCCGTTTCGGTGCAGCTCTCTTTCATCAATCAGGGGACGCAGCGGGGCGAAGCGGAAAAAGCGGTCAATATCCCGGCACAGGAGGACGCTTTCAACTCTATCCGCACAGAATACCGGGATATGCTGAAAAACCAGCTTGCAAAGGGCAACAACGGGCTTGTCAAGGCAAAATATATCACCTTTGCCATTGAAGCCGACAGTCTGGGCGCGGCGAAATCCCGCCTTGCCCGTATCGAAACGGACGTACTGAACAACTTTAAGCTCTTGGGCGTAGCTGCCCGCCCCATGACAGGCTATGAACGCCTTAAAATGCTGCATGGCATTTTCCACCCGGAGGGCGGGCAGTTTGCCTTTGATTTTTCATGGCTTGCCCCGTCCGGGCTTTCCACAAAGGACTTTATCGCCCCGTCCTCTTTCCGTTTTGGCGAGGGGCGTTATTTCCGCATGGGGCGCAAAATCGGCGCGGTTTCATTCCTTGAAATCCTTGCGCCGGAATTAAACGACCGTATCTTATCGGATATTCTGGATTTGGAAACGGGCGTTATCGTCAATCTGCATATCCACAGTATCGACCAGACCGAAGCCATAAAGACAATCAAGCGGAAGATAACCGACCTTGACAAAATGAAAATCGAGGAACAGAAAAAAGCGGTGCGCAGCGGCTATGACATGGATATTATCCCGTCCGACCTTGCCACTTTCGGCAGCGAAGCAAAAAATCTCTTACAGGACTTGCAGAGCCGGAATGAAAGAATGTTCCTCTTGACGTTCCTTGTGGTGAACATGGCAGACACAAAAAGGAAACTGGAAAATGACGTGTTCGCGGCGGCGGGCATAGCACAGAAGAACAACTGCGCCCTAACCCGCCTTGACTACCAACAGGAAGCGGGGCTTATGTCCTCTGTACCGCTTGGGGAGAACCTTATCCCCATTCAAAGGGGGCTTACCACGTCAAGCACCGCTATCTTTATCCCCTTTATCACACAGGAGCTTTTCCAGACGGGCGCGGCTTTGTACTACGGCTTAAACGCCCTGTCTAACAATATGATACTCTGCGACCGCAAGCAGCTAAAGAACCCCAACGGCTTAATCTTGGGTACGCCGGGAAGCGGGAAATCCTTTGCAGCCAAACGGGAAATGACAAACGCTTTCCTCATTACCGACGACGACATAATCATCTGCGACCCGGAAGCAGAGTATTTTTCCCTTGTGCAGCGGCTTGACGGGCAAGTGATACGCTTGTCGCCTACGGGCAAGGGCATTGACGGGAAGCCCCAGTATGTGAACCCTATGGATATTAACCTTAATTACAGCGAGGACGACAGCCCCCTTGCGCTGAAATCCGACTTTATCCTCTCCCTCTGCGAGCTTGTCATAGGCGGCAAGGAGGGCTTGCAGCCCGTCGATAAGACCGTCATTGACCGCGCCGTTAGGAACGTGTACCGCCCTTTCCTTGCAGACCCCGCCCCGGAGAAAATGCCGATTTTGGGCGACCTCTACGACGAGCTTTTGAAGCAGCCGGAGCCGGAAGCGGCGCGTATCGCGGCGGCGTTGGAGCTGTATGTTTCCGGGAGCCTTAACGTCTTTAACCACAGGACGAATGTAGAGCTTTCAAACCGCCTTGTCTGCTTTGACATCAGGCAGCTTGGGAAGCAGCTCAAAAAGTTAGGTATGCTCATTGTGCAGGACCAGGTATGGAACCGCGTCACCGTCAACCGGGCAGAAAGGAAATCCACCCGGTATTTTATGGACGAATTTCATCTTCTCTTGAAAGAGGAACAGACCGCCGCCTATTCCGTTGAAATCTGGAAGCGTTTCCGCAAATGGGGCGGCATACCCACAGCCATTACGCAGAACGTCAAAGTGCGCCCAGATAGGGCGCTGTGCAAAGCAGTCTAAGGTACTGCCGCACACGGCAGTGTGCGAAACAATCTGCCTTACCGACTAAGGAGAAATCCTTTACGGGAACAGCGCATGGCAGAAAAAGGAATAGTCACCAAAGGACTTAGGTGCGACTGTTTCCTAATGTTAAGAAGATATGAGGATAAGATTGGGTTTATCGAATGTAAGGTTCCAGTTCCTGTTTTTTGCAGGTGTGGGAAAAGTCCTGAAACCCATGTCATAACGCTGTCACGTCATCTTTCACGGCGGGATAACTGCCAACACGTTATGAAACAGGCGTGAGAACACGTCACAACGAACCGAAAGCATATCCGACAATCTTCACTAACCTATGCACAGTGCTAACTGGGGATTGCCTAAGTCCGGCTCATTTGCCGGATATGGTAACGGAGGCTCCATAGTAGTCCGAGAGGGGTAATGACCCTTACATGGCGAAGGGAGCCAGTTAGTAACATCTAAAATGTAAGAATGAAAGGGAGGAGAAACCTCAATGAAACCAACATCTGAAATTTTAGAGCGTATTGAAAAGTGTTCCAGCGAACACAAAGACGGCGTATTCACAAGACTTTACAGATACTTGCTTCGTGAAGATATTTACTACGCCGCCTATCAGAAACTTTATGCAAACAAAGGTGCAACAACACAGGGTATCGACGACGATACCGCAGACGGTTTCAGTGACTTCTATATAAAAGAGTTAATCCAGTCACTAAAGGACGGAACCTACAAGGCTAATCCTGTAAGGCGTGAGTATATTCCAAAGAAAAATGGAAAACTCCGTCCGCTGGGTATCCCGTCTTTCCGTGACAAGCTCCTGCAAGAAGTTGTCAGAATGATTTTGGAAGCTATCTATGAACCTGTCTTTGACAGTCATTCCCACGGTTTCAGACCGGGCAAAAGCTGTCATACCGCACTGCGTCAGATTTCTTCTGACTTCACAGGCGTGGTCTGGTTTATCGAGGGCGATATACAAGGTTGTTTTGATAACATCAATCACGAAAAATTGATTGAGATTTTGAGCAGGAAAATCAAGGACAGTCGTTTTCTGAACATCATTCGCCAGTTTTTGAAAGCTGGGTATATCGAGAATTGGAAGTACAACGCCACTTACAGCGGTTCTCCGCAGGGTGGTATCTGTTCCCCGATACTTGCAAATATCTATCTGAATGAGCTGGACAAGAAGTTTCGGGAAATCGCAGAACTCTTTGATAAGCCGAGGTCTGCATATCAGACACTGGAATATCATGCGGCAAGCAAAGAATTAAAAAGACTGTCTTACTGGATTGACCATACCTCTGATGAAGCGGCAAGACAAGAACTGATTGACCAGCATAGGGCGCAGAAGAAAGCTATGAGAAATCTGCCCTGCAAACCTGCCGACAACAAGAAGTTTACTTTTGTCCGTTATGCGGACGATTGGCTGGCAGGCGTGTGTGGCACAAAAACGGAATGTGAGGAATTGAAAGCCGAAATCGCTGAATTTCTAAGCACAGAGCTGAAATTAACTCTGAGCGAGGAAAAGACGCTGATAACGCACAGCTCCGAAAAAGTCCGCTTCATTGGCTATGATATTTGTGTCCGCAGAAATCAGGAAGTCAAAGGTCACAGAATGAAAAACGGAACGTGGAGAAAATCCCGTACCCTGCACATGAAAGTTGCCTTGTCTATTCCCCATACGGAAAAGATTGAAAAATTCATGTTTGCAAAGAAAGTCATTCGCCAAAAGGAAAACGGGGAGTTTCAGCCGATACACCGAGCCGGACTTCTCAACCTTGCGGATTATGAAATTGTGGAACAGTACAATGCCGAAGCAAGAGGGTTATGCAACTATTACAATCTGGCTTGTGATTATCACACGTTGGACTACTTCTGCTATCTCATGGAGTACAGTTGCTTAAAAACGATTGCTAATAAGCATAAAACCAGTATCCGCAAAATCATTCGCCAGTATAAAGACGGGAAAACATGGTCTGTTCCTTATGAAACCAAAACAGGGACAAAGCGTGTGCGCCCCGTTAAAATCGCTGACTGTAAGCGTGGCGAAGCGAGTGACATCATCTATCAGAGAAAGAAATTTAGCTGGAAAACCACTATCAGACAGCGGCTCAATGCCAGAGTTTGTGAATTATGTGGGTGTAAAGAAGCCGATTTGTATGAGGTTCACGTTATACGGAACTTAAACGAATTGGGTAATTCTGATTGGGAAACCGTGATGAAAAAGAAGCGGAGAAAAACGCTTGTCGTTTGCAGCAAGTGCCATGAAAGAATACACAGACACTAATCAATACGTCAATTACTAATGGGGAGCCGGATACTTTGAGAGGAGTAAGTCCGGTTCCGAGGGAGGGTGTAGGAAACCTACCGCCAGCGGCGGCAAGGCGCCTTTACCCTACCCTACGATTTGCTTGCTTCCCGCGAAGTGGAAAATATCTTTGAAAACTCTGATTTTGTCCTCATGCTCAATCAGGCGGCGGGCGACCGGGCTATCCTTGCGAAGCAGCTCAATATCTCCCCGCAGCAGATGAAGTATGTCACCCACACCGAAGCGGGCGAGGGGCTTATCTTCTACGGGAACGTGGTGCTGCCCTTTGTAGACCGCTTCCCGAAAGACACCGAGCTATACCGGGTAATGACGACGAAGCCGGAGGAAGTGGGCGAAGCATGAACGGGCTGAAAACTGACACAATCATCAACCGGGACGCGCTCTATGCCTTGCGGGAGCTTCCAGAGGAAAGCGTACACTGTTGCGTCACAAGCCCGCCCTACTATGCGCTTAGGGATTACGGGCTTGATATGCAGATTGGGCGGGAGGACACGCCGGAGCAGTACATTGACAGGCTGACCGAGGTTTTCCGCGAACTGCGCCGGGTACTGCGTTCTGACGGTACGCTCTGGCTGAATATCGCGGACACCTACTGCGGCACAGGAAATAAAGGCTACCATGCAGACCCGAAGAACCCGAAAGGCAGAAACGGACAGCAGATTGCAAGAAACAACCGCGTTTCCGGCTGCAAACAAAAGGACTTAATCGGTATCCCTTGGCTTTTAGCTTTTGCCCTACGCGCTGACGGGTGGTATTTACGGAGCGACATTATCTGGCAGAAAGAAAACCCCATGCCGGAGAGCGTGAAAGACCGCCCTACCCGTTGCTATGAACATATCTTTCTGCTTACGAAGTCAAAGAAATATTTCTATGACGCAGCCGCCATAGCCGAGCCGTTAGCCCCCACAACGGCGGCGCGGTACCGCACCGGGCGCAGCGCGGGACAGAAATATGCGGACGAAGTACCCGGACAGGGGAACGTACAAGGATTGAACCGGGCGCGAAGCGGCAGCTACTACGACGAAGCCCTCATGCCGACCATGCGGAACAGGCGGGACGTGTGGCTTATCAATACCGTTCCCTACAAGGGCGGGCATTTCGCCGCGTTCCCGCCGAAGTTAGCCGAAACCTGTATCAAGGCGGGCTGTCCGAAAGGCGGCATTGTGCTTGACCCCTTTTTCGGCAGCGGCACGACGGGGGCAGCCGCAAGGCAGCTTCACAGGCATTATATAGGCATTGAGATAAACACCGAGTATTGCGCCCTTGCAAGGGCGCGGATTGGAGGGACAGAAAAATAAAACAGTATAAAGCGCGTGAGAAAGTCACGCAGAAAATGACCCGCGAGGGGGCTGTCGAGGTAAACGCCGCCACCGGGAAAAAGAAACGTATCAGCAAGCGGATAAGGGACGCGGACTTTGCAAAGACCGAAGCACCGCAGCAGCCGGAACAGGCAGCGCAGCCCCTACCGGGCGGCACAGCTCCCCCGCCCTTAACCGACACGCCGCCGCTTCCCCATGCGCCGGGGGCAGAACGGGAACAGGACACCGCAGCAGCCGAGCGCGTCTTGGAGCGTATCGACGGGGCGCGTACCAGAAAGGCGAGCAAAAAGGCGGCAAGGAAAGCACAGGCAGAAGCCACAGCAAAAGAAAAATCTTCCCGCTTGCAGTTTACCGACGAGGAACGGGCAACACCGGAGCTTGAAAAGTATATCCGAAAATCGGACAAAGCAGCCGACCGTCTGGACGCGGCAAAGGCGGCTATCCCCAAAGAAAAGAAACTTGTACGGGAGCGCACCTTTGACGAAGCTACCGGGAAAGGCAAGACCCGCCTACGCTTTGAGGAACGGGAAAAGCCCATAGGAAAGAATAAGCCCCACAATAACCCGCTATCCCGCCCCGCACAGGAAGCGGGTATTTTCGTCCACAACAAGATACATTCCGTTGAAAAGGACAATTCCGGCGTTGAGGGGGCGCACAAATCCGAAGAACTGGCGGAGCGCGGCGCAAAGTACGGGGCGCGGAAAGTCAAGGAGGGCTACCGCAGCCACAAGCTGAAACCCTACCGGGCGGCGGCAAAGGCAGAGAAAGCGGCGTTCAAGGCGAATGTGGATTTCCAGTACCATAAAGCCCTGCATGACAATCCGCAGATTGCGAACAATCCCCTTTCCCGCTTCATGCAGAAGCAGCAAATCAAGCGGCAGTATGCAAAGGCAGCAAGGAAAGGCGGCGCAAAAACGGCGCAGAAAGCCGCAGAGAACACCCGCAAGGCGGCAAAAAAGACCGCCGAGGAAACAAAAAAGGCAATCGCTTTTGTAGGGCGGCACCCGGCGGGCGTATGTATCGCCGTTGCCGCGCTGCTCTTATTCATCATGGTATCGGCGGGGCTTTCCTCTTGCGGTTCCATGTTCTCCGGCTTGATGAACGGCATACTTGGGACTTCCTACACGTCGGAGGACAGCGACCTTGTGGCGACGGAGAACAATTACGCCGCAAAGGAAAACGAGCTTCAGCAGCAGATTGACAATATCGAAAGCACCCACCCCGGCTATGACGAATACCGCTATGACCTTGACAGTATCGGGCATAACCCCCATGAGTTAGCGTCCTACCTCACCGCCCTTTTACAGACCTACACCCCGCAGAGCGCACAGGCAGAACTAAACCGCGTCTTTGCCATGCAGTACACCTTGACGCTGACGGAAGAAACGGAAATCCGCTACCGCACAGAAACAAGCACCGACCCGGAAACAGGGGAAACGACCACCGAGGAAGTACCCTACGAGTACCATATCCTCAACGTGAAGCTGACGAACAAGCCCATTTCCGAGATTGCGGAGGAACTTCTAACGCCACAGCAGCTTGAAATGTACCGCGTCTATCTGGAAACAAGCGGAAACAAGCCGCTGATTTTTGGCGGCGGCTCCCCCGATATGGGCGCGTCCGAGGATTTAAGCGGCGTACAGCTTGTAAACGGCACACGCCCCGGCAACACCGCCGTTGTAGACCTTGCGAAGCGGCAAGTCGGCAACGTGGGCGGGCGACCCTTTTGGAGTTGGTACGGATTTAACAGCCGCGTGGAATGGTGCGCCTGTTTCGTTTCATGGTGCTACAATCAAGCCGGAAAGAGCGAGCCGCGCTTTGCCGGGTGCCAGTCACAGGGCGTACCCTGGTTCCAGTCACGCGGGCAATGGGGCGCGAGGGGCTATGAGAATATCGCCCCCGGCGACGCTATCTTTTTCGACTGGGACGGGGACGGGAGCGCAGACCATGTGGGGCTTGTTATCGGAACGGACGGGGAGCGCGTCTATACCGTCGAGGGCAATTCCGGCGACGCCTGCAAGATAAAGAGCTACCCCGTCAATTACTCCTGTATCAAGGGCTACGGGCTGATGAACTGGAACTAAAAACAAACATAACACTGAAAATCTGAAAGGAGAAATTTATTTATGGCTATGAACAAGATTGAACGTATCGACAAAGAGATTGCAAAGACCCGCGAGAAAATCACCGAGTACCAGAACAGATTAAGGGGGCTTGAAGCGCAGAAAACCGAAGCGGAAAACCTGCAAATCGTACAGCTTGTGCGCTCCATGCGCCTTTCCCCGCATGAGCTTTCCGCTATGCTTTCCGGGGGCGGTATTCCGGGCATGGAAGCCGCGCCGGGCTACCCCGCAGAACCCGCAGACCATGACAACGAAGAAATGGAGGACACCGAGAATGAATAAGAAAATCATTAGAACCTTGACCGCACTTTGCGCCGCCCTTGTACTTATGGGCGGCTTTTCCGTCACCGCTTTTGCACAGACCCCGGAGGGAGAGGACGACACCAACGACAGCGGCGTTGTCTACGAGGAACCCCAAAAGGAAGAACCCCTTACCCCGGACGGGAACGCGACCCTTGTAGACGATTTCGGCGGCAACAAGCAGCTTATCACCGTAACGACCAAAAACGGCAATTACTTCTATATCCTCATTGACCGGGACGACGAGGGCGAGGACACCGTACATTTCCTTAATCAAGTGGACGAAGCCGACCTCTTAGCACTTATGGAGGACGGAAGCACCGAAGCAGCCCCGCCCGCCGTTTGCAGTTGCACCGATAAATGCGAAGCCGGGAAAGTAAATGTGAGCTGCCCCGTCTGCAAGGACAACATGACCGCTTGCAGCGGCAAGGAAGCGGAGCCGGAAACCGAGGAACCGACGGAGCCGCCCAAAGAAAAAGGCAATACAGGCGGGCTTATGTTTTTCCTTGTCGTGGCACTTCTTGGCGGCGGGGGCGCACTCTACTATTTTAAGTTTATGAAACCGAAGCAGAGCGTCAAGGGCGACACCGACCTTGAAGATTTCGATTTTGACGATTACGACGAGGACGAGGGGGACGGGCTTTCTGATGAAGAACAGGAGGACGAGGAAGCATGACCCTGTTTACCGACAATCCCTTTGAAAAGATGATGATACAAAGACAGGGCGGGCGGCGTGACAATGCGCCGCCCGTTCCCCATTCCCCGGCTTGCGCTTCCTGCCCGTACAAAGGGCAGCTCCCTTGTGTGGGCTACTGTCTGAAACAGGTACAGAAGAAAAAGGCAAGCGAGCCGGAACGATGAAAGGAGGATTTTTTTCATGGCACTTAGACTTGTGATTGCAGAAAAGCCGAGCGTGGCGCAGACTATCTCCGCCGCGCTTGGCGTTAAGGAAAAGAAAGACGGATATATCGAGGGCGGCGGCTACCTCATTTCATGGTGCGTCGGGCATTTGGTACAGCTTGCGGAAGCTGCCGCCTACGGGGAGCAATATAAAAAATGGAGTTTTGAGAGCTTACCCATTCTGCCGGAGGAATGGCAGTACACCGTTGACCCGGACAAGGGGAAGCAATTCAAAACCCTAAAAGAGCTTATGCACCGCGCCGACGTTTCCGAAGTGATAAATGCGTGTGACGCGGGGCGCGAGGGTGAATTGATTTTCCGCTTCGTCTATGAAGCGGCGGGCTGCAAGAAGCCCATGCGCCGCTTGTGGATTTCCTCAATGGAGGACGGGGCGATTAAGGCGGGCTTTGCTTCCCTCAAAGACGGGCGGGACTATGACGCGCTCTTTGCGTCTGCCCTCTGCCGCGCAAAGGCTGACTGGCTTATCGGCATTAACGCCACCCGGCTTTTCTCCTGCCTGTATGGAAAAACCTTGAACGTGGGGCGCGTCCAGACCCCGACCTTAAAAATGCTCACCGACCGGGACGCGGCTATCTCCCATTTCCAGAAAGAAAAATATTATCATGTGCGCCTTGATTTATCCGGCGCGGACGCGGCAAGCGAAAGGATTTCGGACAAGGCAGAAGCCGACGCGCTGAAAGGGGCTTGCGAAGCGGGAAAGGCGGTATGCGTTTCCCTTACCAGAGAGAAGAAAACCGCAGCCCCGCCAAAGCTCTTTGACCTTACCTCTTTGCAGCGGGAAGCGAACCGCATTTTCGGCTACACCGCAAAGCAGACCCTTGACCTTGCACAATCCCTTTATGAAAAGCGGCTTCTTACTTATCCGAGGACGGACAGCAGCTTTCTTACTGACGACATGGGCGGCACCGCAGCGGGCATTATCACGCTGCTTTGTGACAAGCTCCCCTTTATGGCGGGCGTAAATTTCACGCCGGAGGTTGCAAAGGTATTAGACAGTAAAAAAGTATCAGACCACCACGCAATCATTCCCACTATGGAGCTTGCAAAGGCTGACCCAGACGCGCTGCCGGAAAGCGAGAAAAATATCCTTACCCTTGCGGGGGCGCGTCTGCTCCTTGCCACCGCCGAGCCGCATATCTTTGAAGCGGTTACGGCGGTTTTCTCATGCGCCGGGACAGACTTCACCGCAAGGGGAAAGACCGTACTTGCGGACGGTTGGAAAGAGCTTGAACGCAGATACCGGGCGACGCTGAAAGATAAGCCCGAAGCAGAGGACGGAGAAAATGCAGACGCAACGCTGCCGGAGCTTTCCGAGGGACAGGGCTTTGAAAATCCCCCCGCAAAAATAACGGAGCATACCACAACGCCGCCGAAGCCCCACAGCGAAGCGTCGCTTCTCTCTGCTATGGAGCGAGCCGGGAACGGGGACACCGACCCGGACGCGGAACGCCGGGGGCTTGGCACTCCCGCCACCCGCGCCGCCGTCATTGAAAAACTGGTAAAGGGCGGCTTTGCAGAGCGCAAGGGGAAGCAGCTTATCCCCACGCAGAACGGAGCCGCCCTTATATCAGTGCTGCCGGATATGCTCACTTCCCCGCAGCTTACCGCAGAATGGGAAAACAATCTGACGCAGATAGCAAAGGGAGCCGCAGACCCCGGCGAATTTCTGTCCGGCATTGAAGCTATGGCGCGGGAGCTTGTGCGGACACACGCCGCAGCACTTGACGGAAAAAAGGATTTGTTCCGGGAGGAAAAGCCCTCTGTCGGCAAATGCCCCCGTTGCGGCTCTCCCGTCCATGAGGGGAAGAAAAACTATTATTGCAGCAACAAAGAATGTGCCTTTGCCATGTGGAAGAATGACCGCTTTTTCGAGGAACGCAAGACCGCTTTTTCCGCGAAGATTGCCGCCGCGCTCCTTAAATCCGGCAAGGCGAATGTGAAGAAGCTCTACTCCCCGAAAACAGGCAAGACCTACGACGGAACTATCGTTTTGGCTGACACTGGCGGGAAATACGTCAACTACCGTATCGAAGTACAGAAGAACTAAAAACTTGAATAGCAAGCATAGGAAGCGGGTACCCACTTCCGTAAATCCCTGTCCTGCCGCTGACGCGCCGGACGGGGATTTTGCTTGTTGGGAAGTTTCCCAAACCCTCTTTTTGCGGAGGGCTTCACCCTCTGAAAATTTTCATAAATCTTTGGCAGAAATGCGGGTGTACCGTAGTAGGCTATGCAGCCAAAAAATGCAGCTTATGACGCTGACGCAGAGAAAGGAGGTTTTCATTTATGGCAAGTTTACGGGACACCGTAAAGGACTATCAAGACGAGCTTAGGGACGGTATCGCGTGGGTAGCGTTCTGGAAACAGGGGCGTTCATGGAACGCGGAATATTTTCATCTTGATATGGACGACACCCTCTACCCGGAGGACAGGAGCCGGTTAGAGGAAATCAAAAGCACCGACCCCGCCGCCGTTATCCTAAACGGCTACTATTGCGGGCATTTAGGCGAGGACATGAGCCTTGACGAGCTGACCGCCGGAGTGCGCTACCACTACGAAAACAGCATGAACGACATTGACGGTTTTATCGGGGCGCATGACGACAGGCTTCCCCCGGAGGTTATCGAGGAAGCGAGAGCCGCCGCCCATGAAGCGGGGCTTCCCTTTTCCGAAAAGCCCTACCGGGACGGAGAGGATTTTGACCCCTATGTATTTGACGGGAGCATGAGCATTGAAGATTTTGAGCTTATGCACCGCATGATGAACGAAGAAAGGAGCGAACAAATGGCAGAACCGATTTTAAGCGGCTATCTTTCCAATCTTGGGAAGTACACCGAGGGCAGACCCGCGGGCGAATGGGTGACGTTCCCCACGACTGCCGAACATCTGAAAGAAGTCTTTGACCGTATCGGGATTGACTTCAAGCACTACGAGGAATGGCATTTCACAGAATTTCAATCCCCTATCCCCGGCTTGACGGAACATTTAAGCGAGTATTCCCACCCCGACGAGCTGAACTATTTAGGGAAGCTCTTGGAAATGCAGTTTGACGACGACCGGGAGAAATTCATTGCAGCCATTGAATACGGCGACCATGCCGACAGCTTACAGGACATCATCAACCTTGCACAAAACCTTGACTGCTACTGGCTTTATCCGTCCGTCCACAGTGAAGAAGAATACGGGCATTATCTGGTTGACGAACTGGAAGAACCGGAGCTATCCGACGAAGTGAAACGGTATTTCATGTATGAGGAATACGGGCGGGACGCTTCCATTAACGACGACGGTATGTTTACCGAAAAGGGCTATATCTACAACAACCGCAACACCTTTACAGAATGGTACGACGGGCGCGACGTTCCACAGGAATACCGGGTAACGCCACAGCCCCCGCAGCCAGAACGCCCCGACCCGGAAAAAGAAGATTTTGACGCTGCCGCAATGCAGCCCGCCCTTGCCGCCGAGCCGCGCCCGGTTATCCCGATTATCCCTACCGCCGACACTTCCGACGGGAAGCTGAAAGAGATTGCCGCCCACCTGGAACGCGGCATTACGGAACTGTTTGACAGTGAACGCTATGCGGACTATCTGCGCGTCATGTCAAAGTTTCCGACGTACAGCTTGCGGAACACTGTCTTAATCGCCATGCAAGCCCCCGACGCTACCCATGTCATGGGCTTCAACGCATGGAAAGACCCGCTTATCAACCGCCATGTAAAGGCAGATGAAAAGGGAATACGGATTATCGCCCCTACCGAAAAGACCATACGGAAGCGGGTAGAAAAACTTGACCCGGACACGCAGCAGCCCATAATCGGCACAGACGGAAAGCCTGTCACCGAAGTACAGGAAATCAAGATACCAAAGTTTATTGTCGTTTCCGTCTTTGACGTGGCGCAGACCGAGGGAAAAGAGCTGCCCACCCTTGCCGCCGAGTTGACGGGCAATGTGGAACAGTACCCGGATTTTTTCGCCGCCCTTGAAAAAACGTCGCCCTTTGCCGTTGGCTTTGACGAACTGACAGGCAGCATAAAGGGACGTTGCAACTATGAGGAAAGAAAAATCATTATCAACGAGGGCATGAGCGAATTACAGAATATCAAGACCGCTATCCATGAAATCGCCCATGCGACGCTGCATGATACCGCTATCGACGCGCCGGAACGCCCCGACCGCCGCACCCGCGAGGTACAGGCTGAAAGTATCGCCTTTACCGTCTGCCAACATTACGGGCTTGACACGTCGGACTATTCTTTCGGCTATGTCGCCGGGTGGAGCAGCGGACGGGAACTTGCCGAGCTGAAAAGCTCTCTTGAAATCATCAAAAGCACCGCTGCAAAGCTGATTGAAGCCATTGACGGACATTTTGCGGAAATCCAAAAGGAACAGGCAAAAGGACAGGCACAGGCGCAGCCCGAAGCAGTAACAGAGCCGCCGGAAACCCCCGCGCCGGAGCAGCCCGAAGCAGCCCCGCAGAAACAAGCGGACACAGCACAGGAAACCCGCAGCGAAGCCCCACAGGAAACCGCCACAGCACAGGAAACGCAGCAAGCCGCCGCCCCCTACTATTCTATCAACGAAACCGCCGCCCGCCACGCAAAGGATATGAGCAGCTTTTACGATTACAAACCGGGCAGCGCAACGGCAGAATACCGCAGCTACATTGACGAAGCCGTACAAATCGCAGAACGGCAGAAAAAACGTGTTGACCCTATGTACCATGAAAAGATTGACAGTCTGCTTGACACTTATGCCCGGAAACTGGCGGCGAATATGAACAAGGGCTATGAAATTGCGGGGCGCGTTCCCTCTATCTTGATTGCCGGAGGTTCCAACTTCCCCACAAGGAAGAAAGAAAAGCAGAACGCCGCCACTGACCGGAATATGCAGGAATACCGGGACATACAGGGCTTGCTTGATAAAATCCGCAGTACAGGAATGGGCGGTATCAGCGCGGACGACCCGCAAGCAGTCGAGAAACTCCAAAAGAAACTTGCGGGACTGGAAAAATCACAGGAAACCATGAAAGCAGTCAACGCCTATTACCGCAAGCATAAGACCCTTGACGGTTGCCCGCATTTACCGCCGGAGCAGCTTGAAAAGCTGAAAGCGGATATGTCGAGCCAATGGCATTTGGGGGATAAGCCTTTCGCGTCATGGGCGTTATCCAACAACAACGCAGAAATCCGGCGCGTCAAAGACCGCATTAAATCCCTCTCACAGACAAAAGAAATCGGTTTTGTCGGTTGGGAGTTTGAGGGCGGCAGAGTGGAAGCAAACACCGAAGCAAACCGTCTGCAAATCTTTTTTGACGGGAAGCCCGACGAAGCGACGCGGACAGAACTGAAAAGCAATGGTTTTCGGTGGTCACCCAAAGCCGAAGCATGGCAGCGGCAGCTAACCAATAATGCCTATTATGCGGCAGACTATGTGAAATCCATTCAGCCCCTTACCGGGGAAAAGCCCACTGATTTACTGCGGGCGCATATCCGCAGCCAAAAGGAAGCGGCACAGGCGCAGCCCCCACAGGAGTACATCTATCAAGTACACGCGAACCCCCGCAGCGACAGCCGGGAAAATCTTTCTATTCTGCAAGCATACGTTCCACAGGAGGACGGGAAAGCCCAAATAGGCGACGTTCTGTATATCGGCACACCCGAAAAATGCCGCGAGCTTATGGGGCAACTGAACGCCGGGGAACTGACACAGGCAGAGGTAAAAGAACTTTACGCAAAGGCACAGGAAACGGCAAAGACCGCCGGACAGGGCAAAGACACCTTTTCCATTTACCAGATAAAAGGCGGGGACGAAACAAGGGATTTCCGCTTTGAGCCTTACGACCGCCTGCAGGCGGCGGGAAATGTGGTTGACAGGGCAAACTATGAGCTTGTCTATTCCGCGCCCCTTGCGCCGGAAACTTCCCTTGAAGATA
>UQVY01000010.1 GCA_900544545.1 uncultured Eubacteriales bacterium | reverse complement strand
CGTCCTTTCTGTCGGTCAGTCTGAAACACTCGAAAACCTTTTCTTTCGGCGGATATATTACAGCCCTTTCGTCGTAGCGCGAACGCAGAAAGTCCTCGAGACGGCGGAAATATTCTTTTTTCGACTCCGTCCCGAAAAAAAACCTCCAACCGTTTCCCGGAAATGGAAAAATCCCGCCGCAGCCGTAAATTCCCGCGGAGTTTGTATCCCCGGACGAAAAGCCTTCTCTTTTTCCGGCGGGATAAGCCTCATCATAATCGTCCTTCTCGGTACGGTCAAAAAAACTCAGCTGATTTTCAACGGTTGATCCGTTCATTTTTTTTGTTTCGCTCAAAATATCGTCCTTCCCCGTAAAACGTATAGCTTACTTTTGAGAATAACAAAATCCGGTGTTTTTGTCAAGGCTTTTGCTTATACGGTCAAAAAACCTATGGACGATAAATCATAAAAGCGTCTCTTCAGGAATAACGCGCCTCGTCACTCAGAAGGGAATTTACGTTCGGCCTTACGGCTCTGCCGCTCAGCGCGTCCTGAAAAGCCAGAAAATATCCGCGTTTGCCGTCGGGCGAAAAATAAACGAAGATATCATCATGCTTTTTCATATATTTTT
Source organism: uncultured Eubacteriales bacterium (assembly GCA_900544545.1). Taxonomy (GTDB): domain Bacteria; phylum Bacillota; class Clostridia; order Christensenellales; family CAG-314; genus UMGS692. Next base: position 71,121 of record UQVY01000010.1, on the reverse strand, counting down.
CCGGCATGGCAAAACAAATATAAAGCGGCTTGTTTCCTCCTCTTCGGTAGACGATATGCTTTTCGTGTGGGATCAGATTTTATCTAAGGAAGGAGCAAAGCTCATCAGAAAGCGGAGGGAATTCGTTTCCCGTCTTGCGCCGCTCGCCGCCGAGGTTCATTACGGGCTTTCCGGAAGCCGCGAAAGGCTTTCGGTAAAATATGTTACGCAGATAGAAGGAAACGAGCTCTCCGAAATAACCGAAAGCTATGCACGGGCTCTTTTCTCCTCTCGCGAAAAAGATCTTTCTGTAAAGTATACCTCAGCAGGAGCGCAGCGCGACGACGTAAGGCTGACTTTCGGACAGAACGGCGACGATAACCTCGATATAAGGACCTACGGCTCGCGCGGGCAGCAGCGAACCGTATCTCTTGCTTTGAAGATCGCGGAAACGAGAGTTATTTATGACGTTACGGGCGACTATCCCGTACTGCTGCTCGATGACGTTCTTTCCGAGCTTGACGATTCAAGAAAACAACGGCTGCTCGAGCTGGGCGGCGAGGTGCAGATTATTATGACCTCCGCAAATCCGATAATTTCTCCGAAAGGAAAGATTTTCGGCGTAAAAAACGGAGTTATCGCCTGAAAAACGTATCGCACGATAAAATCAAAGGAGTATGAAAATGAAAAAAAAATCTGATTTGCGAGATTCTGCTCGGCGTTCTCGCGCTTATAGTAATTGCGGGCTTCATCGTTGAAATCATCATGGCAAACAGCTACGCCGCGCCTTGGTACGTGATATTCTGGTCGATTCTTACGCCCGTTATAGCGCTTTATTTTATTCTGAACAAGCTTATCGCTCTTATAAAAAAAGACAAAGACGAAAAAACGGAAAATCCGAATAATCCGACGGCAAAAAGCGGATGCGAATTACCGCGCTTCCGACAGAGCCTCGGTAAGCACTCGGCTTTCAGAATCCGGCGCGGTGTGGAACCTCGCCATTTCTTTTACTGTTCTTGTTGTTTAATTTTAAAAAATTATTGTCATCTGAATAAAAAATATGTGAAAAAGTAGCCAAATTGCTTCCCAAAATCCTGAAAATATAATACAGGTATGAATGCGGGTACTCGAAATTTATACGTACATATGTTTTGTTTTTGCAAAAATTTTTTCTAAAAAACACAAAAAATTTGCCAAAGGGGTGCCGAATGGCACTCCCCCAACCGCATACCACCTATGATAAAATATATATGCAAAATGCAAAATCAGGCGTAGTGTACGTAAAATAAAATAAAGGAGGGAAAAGAGGGAGCTTATCACCTGCCGCTTGCAGCGGCTCACAACCTTAGTGATTCTTAACAAACTTTCCGCAGAATATTACGGAAAACCATTCAATAATATCGTGCAGAACGCACAAAGGAGAATAAGATGAAAAAGTATAAAATACTATTGATACTTTTATTTATGGTATTGACGTGCGGCATTTTAGCCGGATGTCCTCTTGAAGACATTATAGTAACGGAGCTTAGAGATGCCTCTTCACATACGGTAGTCAAAGGAGTTTTCCCTGCCGACGCGGAACTTGTTGACGACGATCGGCATATTCCCGATGATACAGGCAGAGATTTTCTGAATATGATCCCGGACGAGGAATACAAAAAAGCGGCACAAGAGATATTTATGAAAGGTCGCAATAACCTCAAACGGCTCAATGAAATATGTGCAATCCGTTCGATTAGCATCCTTCATAAGAGCGACAAAACACCCTTTGTCCCCTCCGACAAAGTCCGGATGGAGGTTCGTCCGGAATATTATTTCCAGATTCTGAAAGATAACCCTAATTACTATACCGACTTCGTGGTATTTCAGGATAAGGGAGGAGCCAAGCTCGAGCGTATTCCCTGTACATACGACATAGAAACCGGTATTCTTTCTTTTGAAACCACTCTTCCCTCCAAGAACCACTTCAGTCGTCCCCTCACCAATGACTATTTCAGGAACAATTTCTTTGTCATGCCTGCTTTGCGCGGACGTATGGTTACCGCAGAACTCTACGGATCGATACGACAAATCAACGATGACGGCAGCATTTCGGATATCGTGAAAGCTTCCCCTAATTCCCCTCAAAGCTATGCCTTAGATAAATTCATTCCGGGTCCGAACGCAGGAAAAACCTTTTCTCCCGACGAACCCGAGCAGTACACGGGCTACAATGCAACCGTCAAGCTGGAGGCTTACTCGAAAAATGCCGCATATAAGTTCATGGGCTGGTATATAGAAAAGGTAGACTTCGAAATACAGGCCAGTGACATGTATATGGATAACTGTACGCGCAAAGCGAGAGACGCGGGGAGTTCGAATTATGAAGTCCTTATACATGACAGTGTAATCGAAGTGAATATGACCGATTATATGAGTTATGTCATCGTCGCGCTCTTTGATCTCGACGCAACAAATATTGAAAAGATATCGCTGAGCTCAGGTGAATCGGGCTTACTCGATAATAGCGATGAGCCTCTGGACGATAAGATAATACACCTTACAACAGAGGATAAGGACCGGATAGACCTCAACAAGATAAATATATATCAACACGTTAATATCGACGGAGTATTGGTAAAACTCGGTCCTACTCATCCTTGGAATTATGCGGCTAATATAATCGACGACGGCGGACTTTCTTCATGGGAGATAGGAACCTATACCGTCACGATAACTCATCCTTACAATAACGAACTCAAGGCTTCGTTTACCGTAGAAATCTCGGAAAAGCTATATGATTTCACTGCCGGCGTCGTAAATCAAGGAACTGGCCACTATAGTTCTGACCTCACCTACACTCAGGGTTATATAGAGGTCGACGGCTATACATACGACGACTCTGATAACTATAGAGCTAAGCTCAGAAAGGGCGAGCAGGTGGTTGTCAGGGCTTGGATCGAAGTAATGGAATCATCTTCCTACGAGTTTTTCACGGGCTGGTATAAGGAGAAAACCTTCCCGGAGGATTCGGATATACTCTTCCATAATTACGAATACGTCTTTACCGCCGGTGAAAGCGACTACAACGAAATATATGCTGCGTTTATAAGCCTGGACGAGTATAGAAATTATTATTTAAAAGCGTTTATCGATGAAAAAGACAGGGATAAGGGCTATTTCACAATTTCTTACCCGTATGATCAGGATCGACCGGAATATCATCCTTGGACGGAAGAAGAGAACGTAGGCTTTTATTTCGCAAAGGTATTCGACCGGAATATCGACCAATACCGTGTTCGGCTCCGGGCAGAAGCCAACGAGGGCTATCGGTTTGTCGGATGGCGTAACGAGTGTAGAGACGAAATAATTTCCACAGATGCAGTATACGAATATTACAACTCCCATTGGGACTCGGAGATAGAACTCTACCTGAAGCCTATTTTTGAATTTGAAGAAGAGCCCTTCTTATTCACTGCCTGCATCTACGGCGACCAAGTCGGACATCTCGAGGTCAACGGCGAGAACGTAGGCGATCGTTACGAACAATATCTTCCCAAGGGCAAAAGCGTTACCGTTAAGGCCGTAGCTAACCAGGGCTACGTATTCGTGGGCTGGAATGCTATCGGTCCAAACCAGCAGAGCATTGTCGTTACCGAAAATCCCGAATACACCTTCACCGCCGGTGAAAGCCAGTATAACAACGTATTCGCCCGTACCGAACGAGAACAAACCTTCTCCTTCAGCGCATGGGTAAGCGGAAACGGTTATCTCGAGGTCAACGGCGAGAACATAGGCCCCGATTATTTCGTTGAAAATCTCAGACAAGGCGAACAGGTCACCGTTAAAGCAATTCCTGCCGAGGGCTTCCGCTTTGTCGGCTGGTTCGCTTACGATGAAAATCGGCAGGAGGTTCCCGTTACCGAAAATCCCGAATACACCTTCACTGCCGGTGAAAGCCAGTATGACAGAGTATTCGCCCGTCTTGAAGAAGAACAAACCTTCTCCTTCAGCGCATGGGTAAGCGGAGAAGCTTATCTCGAGGTCAACGGCGAGAACGTAGGCCCCGATTATGCCGTTGAAAATCTCAGACAAGGCGAACAGGTCACCGTTAAAGCAATTCCTTACGAGGGCTTCAGCTTTGTCGGCTGGTTCGCTTACGATGAAAATCAGCAGGAGGTTCTCGTTACCGAAAATCCCGAATACACCTTCACCGCCGGTGAAAGCCCGTATAACAACGTATTCGCCCGTCTTGAAGAAGAACAAGCGGAACAACCGGAACAAAACGACCTCGGAAAGGCTTTTGCTTCGGATATCCGGACTATGCCCGCAGCTCTTAAATTCGACGCTGTGTGCTTCAGAGAAAAAGATTGAACCGCATTGAAAAAGCTTAATAAATTCAAACAAATAATTCAGGCTCCCTCCGCGGAGCCTGAATTTATTATATAAAAACGATCGGGATGGCTCATGTAATAGAAGCATGTAACAGCATTTACACGTTTAAGGTCAAATACTTTTTCGTAGTTTCGTCAGGGTGGCACACTGTGCGTTATCCTTTCATTGGCGCACCAAGCCATACAAATCAATATTACGAGGCGCAATCCATAGAAATTACCGTCAACGGATTTACTGTCTCAAAAGATGAAATCGAAGTTATGTCGGGTGGAAGTGATAGCCGCGGCTCTAAAACGCTCGAATTGCAAACAAATGAATTGATGCAGTCGCCGATAAACAATGCGTCGTTATCTTTCAGCGGTATAGCCCAAGAGATAATCAATGCTTATAAAACCGACAGGCTGATAGCGACATTCGACCTTATCAACAATCGAAAATACGAGATTGACGGTGAAACTCGTTACCTAAGGGCGGGAGACCGAATCAAAATCAAAGACCTTGAAGGCAAGTATCTTTCGTCGAGTTCTGAAACGAGTAACGAATCGGTCGGAAACGACTTCGAGATAATCAAGGCAAATTCCAAATACGACGGCTTCTATTACCGTGAAATCGTCGCAAAGGAAATACTGAACAGCAATTCATAAGGAGAGTGGCAGATGGCGCAATGGAATAAAACACCCGCTTGGACGGAACCGGAAAACATAATGACCGAACAAGCCACGCGAAAAACGGGGCTTACAGCAGAGCAATTCAACGCAATCGTTGAAAATATTCAATATCTGAAAAACAGCACAGTTGAAGTTAAGCAGGAGAGTGGGCAAAGCACTACTGCGGTTATGTCTCAAAAAGCGGTTACGGATGCCATAAACAACGCAATTACAACGACGCTTAACACGGCAGTATAAGGAAGGTTTTTTATTTGCTTATAATCGGTAAATCCCCATATATATCGGTCGAAACTTCCGAATTCCTTCTGAATTTCGAGGAATCTTTTTGCGTTGCGGACAGCCGCGTCGATTTTTCGTCCGTTGCGTATTATATTCGGATTGCTCATAAGTCTGCGCTTGTCTTCTTCGGTAAAAGCGGCGACTTTTTCGGGATTGAATCCGCAATAAGCCTCTCGCATAGCCTCTCTTTTTTAAGTACGGTTATCCAGGAAAGTCCTGCCTGATTTGTTTCGAGAATAAGGAATTCGAATAATTTTCCGTCGTCGTGTACGGGCTTTCCCCATTCTTCGTCGTGATATTTTACGTATAACGGGTTATCTCCGCACCAACCGCATCTCTTTTCAATCATACGTTCACCTCGTCTGCATTATACGATAACTCCCGGACTTTTGTCAATGGAATTCCCGCGCGTGTTTTCTGGCGGAGTTATGCTTTCCGTAAAAATCGGGATTCGTTTGCCGTAAACGCTTGACAAACCTTCGTTCCGATCATATAATACAACCGTAATAAAACAAGCATTACTGATTATTCCGCGCGCGAAGGAAAAAACGATGAAGAAAATGGTTCCGATTATTGCGGCTTGCGTGCTTTTATGCGCGTTCTGCGGCTGTGCAAACTATATTATAGGTGATTTTTACGATAACGCCGAGGCTTATTCCGCGGGCGACTTTACGTATAACGTAAAAGACGTCGAAAGAATCGAGATTTATTGGGCGAGAGGAAGCGTGAACATAAAGAACTCCGACAAAGAGACTCTTTCCGCGATTGAAAAGAACAACGATTCGGGCGACGAGGGCTTTAAAATGCGTTGGCTTATCGACGGAAAGACGCTTTTCGTGCGTTTTTGCGAATCGGGATTCGTTTACAAGGACTTTTTCCTCAAAAAAGGAGATAAGAATCTCGATATAGAGATTCCCGACGGAATCGAACTTGTGGTTTCGACGGTTTCGGCTTCGGTCTGCACGGAAAATCACGAGCTTAAAGATGCCGAAATATCTTCGGTTTCGGGGGATTTGACGCTTGTATCCATGAAAGCCGCGGAAATATCGTTAAGCACGACGAGCGGCAAAATTAAATGGACGAAAGAACTTATCGGCGACGAAATCGGACTCGGCAGCGTTTCGGGCGAAATAATCGGCGGCGAATTGTCTGCCGGTACGATTGAAATCGGAACGACGTCCGGGAAAGTGTCGCTGCAAAGCGTCGTTTCGAGAAAGGATTTCTTCTGCGATACGGTTTCCGGGAGCGTTTCCGTCGGCGATTTTGTCGGCGCCGAAGATTGCGTTGCCCGTATATCGACGACGAGCGGCTACGTGAATTTGGGGCTGGAATCTGCCGGCAGGATTTCCGTAGGTACGGTCAGCGGCGACGTAAAGATTACTCTTCTCGGTGAAAACGGCTTTACTGCGGACTATTCCACGGTCAGCGGAAGTTTTGTCTGCGATAAATATTCTGTGGAAAACAGGAAATTCGTCGTCGGAAACGGAAAAATCCGTCTTGAAGTCGAAACCACGAGCGGCGACTTTTTCGTAAAACAATAAGGAGACCGATATGAAAAGATTTTTATACGCAATGCTTGCTTTTCTGTTGCTTTTCTCGCTTACGGGCTGCGGTTACGGTCATATAAAAGACCAAAACGGAGACGAAAATTATTCGCTTTGCGTGTTGACCGAAGCCGATTTAAAGGCTGAAAATCCTTTGTGTTTCGAAGTCGGTTCGATTAAGCGATTTTCTTCGGGGAAAGACGGAATCTCTTTCGGCTTAAAGACGGCGAAGCTCTCCGGAATCAAAAAATGCTTTTCTTTTACCGTAAAAGAAGGTTTCGGATATCGTCTTGACGTTAACGCGACGATTTCCGCGGGAAATATTGCGGTTTATGTTCTTTTCGGCGGTGAAATCGTCCGATATTTCGGAATCGGCGAAAAAGATTCTTTCGTTGCCGACGAGGTAGGAAGTTATTCACTTATGGTTGCGGGAGAGAGCGCGGCTTTTGAAATAGAAGCCAATGCGTTCGAATCGTCTGCGAATTCGTGACCGAAAAGCGACCGAAACGATAGATTTTCGGATTAAGAGATTTAAAATCGGATAATGTAAGATTTAAAAACGGACTTTGAAATAATTCGGAGTCCGTTTTGCTTGGCGTAAAGTTTTTCGGAAACGAACTTCGATAATAAAGGCTCGATTCAAAAAGACCTGGGTCAAAAGAGAAAATGCTTTTAATCGCTTTTCAAAAGGCGGATTTTGTGATAGAATATGATGTGTGCGTTAGCAGAAACGTAATGTTGCGGCCTCAAGAGGCTGAATCCAGACAACAGTATTTAACGAGGAACAAATGGCAGAAGTTTTATTAACCGAAAGAGGCAAAAAGGAGCTGGAAGAACGCCTTGCCTATCTGAAATCAACGAAAAGACACGAAGTCAGCGAAAAAATCAAAGAAGCAAGAGGCTTCGGCGACCTTGCCGAGAATGCCGAATACGACGCCGCGAAGGAAGAACAGGCAGCCGTAGAGGGCGAGATTATCGAACTCGAACAGAAGCTCAGAACGGCTAAGGTCATTGCCGACGTTCAGGACCTCAGTACGGTAACGATAGGTTGTTTCGTTACGGTCAAAAGAGTCGATAACGGACACGAATCCGAATTCCAGATCGTAGGTACGACCGAAAGCGATTTCAGGAACAACAGAGTAAGCAACGAGTCTCCCGTCGGAAAAGCGGTTCTCGGAAGATGTAAAAACGAAGAGGTTCTCGTCGAAGCTCCAAAGAGCAGTTATGCCGTCGTCATCAAAGATATCAGAAGATAACGTCGTCGGGAACGATTGCGGGGAAGTCCGTTCGCCCGAAGAGATCCTTGCGCTTGCTCCGACGTATATGAAGGAGGGTGAAAGGCTCGATGACCTTCAGCTCGACGGACTTATGATAATACAGAATCCCGATGGATACCGTTTTACTTCCGATGCGACCGAACTCGCGTCTTTCGTCCGCGGCGCAAAAGGAAAGAGAGTCGCCGATTTATGTTCGGGGAGCGGAATAATCGGAATTCTCGTTTCGTATAAGCAGAAGGCTTTGCGGACCGTGCTCGTCGAGATTCAGCCGCAGGTATCGGATATGGCAAAAAGAACGATTGCGCTCAACGGACTCAAAGGGATAGAAACTCTCTGCGCGGACGTAAACGAATCGTATAAGCTTCTCGGCTGCGAAAGTTTCGATGTAGTTACGGTCAATCCGCCCTATATGAAGGACGGAAGCGGAGATCAGCGTAAAACTCCCGAGGTAGCTTTAAGTCGTCACGAGAGAAGTCTGACGCTTTCCGATCTGATGAAAAGCGCGTCGAAGCTTCTGAAATTCGGAGGGAGCTTTTATATGGTTCACAGATTCGAAAGGCTCGCGGAGATTTTTTACGAAATGCGGAGTGTCAACATAGAGCCGAAAGAAATCAGATTCCGCGGCGACAACGAACCGACCGCCGTTCTGATACGCGGAGTCAAAGGCGGGAAAGTCGGACTTAGATTTATCCGGTGAGGGAACAATAAGTATTCTTCGGTTTTATCGGAATTTTTCCGAAAAAACGAGGGTTTTGTATCGATAAAACGTATCGAAATCCTTAAAAACGCGGCTTTATATCAATATATTACTAAAACAGAGCAAAAACCGTTTTACGAGAGCTTTGAAATTGCACTCAAAACATTGAAAAAAAATCTGCGATGTGGTATTATATACAATGCAGTGAAGCGAAGAGACGATATGTCGGAATCGGGTTACTGCACAAATATTATTCGGAGCGGAAAAAATGGCAAAGAATACTGTAGTGTTGGGAGTTATCGGCGCGGACGTTCACGCCGTCGGTAACAAGATTCTGGAACACGCCTACAGAATGGCGGGTCTTGACGTGGTTAACCTGGGCGTTATGGTTTCACAGGAGGAGTATATACAGGCTGCAATAGAGACGGATGCGCACGCAATAGCCGTCTCTTCTTTGTATGGTCACGGTGAAATCGACTGCCGCGGTATGAGAGAAAAGTGCGACGAAGCGGGGCTTAAAGGAATTCTTCTTTACGTCGGGGGAAATCTCGTCGTCGGTAAAGCCGATCCCGCCGAAGTCATCGAAAAATTCAGGAAGATGGGTTACGACAGGGTTTTCACGCCGGAGATTCCCGTGCCGGAATGCATCAGACTTATGAAAGAGGATATGGGTCTCGAGTAAAACCGAATTATGAAAGAGATTATACTTTTGATCGATATAGGCAGCACTTTTACGAAGGTGACTGCCGTCGATATGAAGGAAGAAAAGATTCTTGCGACGGCGAGGGCTTTTACAACCGTTGCGACCGACGTGAACGAAGGTCTCGATAAGGCGGTTGCTCTCATAAAAGAGCAGATCGGCGATTTCGAGCCGACCAAGCGTCTTGCCGCGAGCAGCGCTGCGGGCGGACTTAAAATGATCTCGATAGGGCTCGTTCCCGAGCTTACGGTAAAGGCTGCCAAGACCGCTGCTTTAAGCGCGGGCGCGAAGCTTGCGGGGTCGTATTCCTTTGCGTTGTGCGACGACGAAGCCGAAGAGATCGCCGGGATTCGTCCGGATATCGTTCTTCTTTCGGGAGGTACCGACGGAGGCAATACCGAAGTCATTCTCCATAACGCAAAGATGCTTGCGGATATTCCGCTTAACTTCCCCGTAGTCGTTGCCGGCAATAAAAAATGCGCCAAGGAATGCGGAGAGATTATTACGGCGAGCGGAAAAACGGCTTACGTTACCGAAAACGTTATGCCCGCGTTCAATAAACTCAATATAATTCCCGCTCAGGACGTTATAAGGAGTGTTTTCCTCGAAAGAATCATCAAGGCTAAGGGAATAACCAAAATAGCCGGTCTTATCGAGGGTATTATAATGCCCACGCCGTCCGCCGTGCTGAAAGCCGCTACGCTTCTTGCCAAGGGTACGGAGATTTCCGAGGGAATAGGAGATCTTATCCTCGTGGATATGGGGGGAGCGACCACGGACGTTTATTCCGTCTGCAAAGGCAAGCCGACCAACGCGTCCGCGGTTATGAAAGGGCTTCCCGAGCCGTATTCGAAGAGGACGGTCGAAGGCGACCTCGGCGCGAGATATACGGCGGAAAGCGTCGTCGAAGCTTACGGAATGAAAAAGTTCTGTCTGAAGAGCGGGCTTTCGGAGGAGGAAGTCAACGGCTTCTTCGAAAAAATAAGAAAAGACAAATCCTATATAGCGAGTACGGAAAAAGAAATCGCTTTCGATAAGTCGGTAGCGGGTGCGGCAGTGGAGCTTGCGGTAACCCGTCACGCGGGTACGCTCGAATCCTTCTACACCTGTAACGGCATTATGTTTATGCAGACGGGTAAGGATCTTTCCAACGTCAAAACGGTTATCGGTACGGGCGGCCCGATTATCGGCAAGGATTACGCGGCGGAAGTTCTTTCCGGAGCGAAGTACGATCCTGCCGTTTCTGAGAGCCTGAGGCCTAAGGAGCCGGAATACTATATAGATCGGAAATACGTTTTTGCGGCAATGGGGCTTCTCTCGGAGCTTTATCCGGAAACGGCACTCAAGATATTAAAAGAAGATACGATAAGAATCGGATAAGGGAATAAGGATATGGAAATCAAGAATCGCAAATGGACCGTGGACGAATTCATGTCTGTCAGGAAGGAAGTGCTTAACGAATGGCCTACCGGTAAAGACGTGGATTTCGAAGAAGCGGTCAGATATCATCATACGATACCCGAAAGCAAGAATTTCTCCAAGAAGCTTCTCAAAGCGCAGGAGGAAGGAACCACGCTTATTCAGCCCAGAGCGGGCGTAGCATTGCCGGCTCAGCACATAGAACTTCTCCAGTACCTCGAAAAAGAGGGCGAAGCGGATCTTCTTCCATCGACGATAGACAGTTATACGCGACTTAACCGTTATCAGGAGGCAGAGGTCGGTATAAGAGAAAGTATAGCTCAGGGCAGGTCGCTGCTCAACGGTTTCCCTGCGGTCAATCACGGCGTTCAGGTCTGCCGTCAGGTCAACGAAAGCGTAGGCGTTCCCGTTCAGGTCAGACACGGTACGCCCGACGCAAGGCTTCTTACCGAGATTACGCTTGCGGGCGGTTTTACGTCTTATGAAGGCGGCGGTATTTCGTACAATATCCCGTATTCCAAGAACCATTCGCTCGAAAGGACTATATACGACTGGCAGTATGCCGACAGACTCGTAGGTCTTTACGAAGAGAACGGCGTCAACATCAACAGAGAGCCTTTCGGACCTTTGACGGGTACGCTCGTGTCCCCGTGCATTTCGCACGCGGTCGCGATTATAGAAACGCTTCTTGCCGCGGAGCAGGGCGTTAAGAACATCACGGTCGGTTACGGACAGTGCGGAAACCTTATTCAGGACGTAGCGGCTATACGAAGCCTTGAAATGCTCACCAACGAGTATCTTCTCAAATTCGGCTTCACCGACGTTAAAATCACCACCGTTCTTCACCAGTGGATGGGAGGATTCCCGCCGGACGAAGCGAAGGCTTTCGGCGTTATCGCGTGGGGCTCGGCTCTTGCGGGGCTTGCGGGCGCAACCAAGGTTATCGTTAAGACACCCCACGAGGCTATGGGTATTCCCACCAAGGAAGCCAACGCTCAGGGACTCAGGGCGACCAAACAGGTTATCAAAATGGTCAACGATCAGTTTATGCCGACATCTGCTGTCAGAAGCGAAATCGCGCTTATATGTGCGGAGACACGCTGTATCGTGGACAAGGTTTTGGAGTTGGGCAGGGGAGACGTTGCCGTAGGAACGATAAGAGGTTTCGAGGCCGGCGTTATAGATATCCCCTTCGCTCCCAGTAAATTCAATCTCGGCCGCGCTCTTCCCGCAAGAGACAATGACGGAGCGGTCAGGTTCCTCGAATTCGGCAATCTTCCCTTTACGGAAGATATCAAAGCCTTCCACAGGAATAAGATGGAGAAGAGAGCGCAGTACGAAAAAAGAGAGGTTTCCTTCCAGATGGTTATCGACGACGTTTATGCCGTAGGAAAAGGTCATCTCGTAGGCAGACCGAAACAAGACTAAGCTAAAGCATAATCGGAGGCGAATATATATTATGACTAAAATCAGCAAAATCATTTGCAGCGCGGGAAGGACCGGGTTCTTCTTCGACGATCAGAAGGCAATAAAGCTCGGCGCGAAAAAAGACGGCGAAGCGTATATCGGAAAGCCCGCAACACCCGGGTTCACGGCAATCCGTCAGGCAGGCGAATCCATCTCCGTGATGATTGTTTTAAGCGATGGACAGATTGCGTACGGAGACTGCGCAGCCGTTCAATACTCCGGAGCCGGCGGAAGAGATCCGCTTTTCCTTGCAAAGGATTATATTCCCGTTATCGAAAAGCAGATAGCTCCTCTCTATATAGGAAAAGAGCTCAATAGCTTCAGGGAGCTTGCTGCTCTTGTTGACAATCTCACGGACGAAAGAACCGGAAAGCGTATGCATACCGCTATTCGTTACGGTGTCACGCAGGCGCTTCTCGATGCGGTTGCAAAGGCACGGCATAAGCTTATGGCGGAAGTCGTTGCCGAAGAATGGCAAACCGGCGGAATCAGCGATAAGCCGATAAGGATCTTTACCCAGTCGGGCGATAACCGTTACGAAAATGTCGACAAGATGATTATTAAGCAGGCTCCGACTCTTCCTCACGGGCTTATCAACAACGTTGAAACAAAGCTCGGAAGAAACGGGGAGCTGCTTCTCGAATACGTTAAATGGCTTACTGCAAGGGTTAAGGAGCTTGGCGTCGACGTAGATTATAAACCAAATCTTCATATCGACGTTTATGGAACGATCGGTCTTGCTTTCAACAACGACTGCGAGAAGATAGTGGATTTCTTTGCTAAGCTTGCCAAAGCCGCTGAGCCGCTCAATCTCTACATCGAAGGCCCCGTGGATATGGGAGAACGTCAGGCTCAGATCGAAATGCTCAGTAAACTTTGCAGAATGAACAGAGAAAGAGGAATTCCCGTTAAAATCGTAGCGGACGAATGGTGCAACACTTTTGAAGACGTGGTCGACTTCTCCGACGCAAAGGCAGGAGATATGATTCAGATCAAGACGCCCGACCTCGGCGGTGTAAACAACATCATCGAAGCCGTTCTTTACTGTAAAAAAGCAGGTACGGAGGCTTACCAGGGCGGTACTTGCAACGAAACCAACAGAAGCGCGGAGATCTGTACCAATATAGCAATGGCGGTTAAGCCCGACCTCATTCTGGCTAAGCCGGGTATGGGCGTGGACGAAGGCTTTATGATCGTAAATAACGAAATGCAGCGTATTCTGGCTTATATGAACGCCAAGAAATAAAGGAGCAAGAGTATGAAAAAAGAATTAGTGGTTTTATCTACAACGGCAATACTCGGCTACGGGTTCCCTTTAAGTTCGTTTGAAGAGGGAATGAAGTATTACCCAGACGTAATCGCAGCCGATGCGGGCAGCACGGACCCCGGTCCGTATTATCTCGGAGCAGGCTACAGCTTTACCGACAGAAGCGCGGTTAAAAGGGACCTTTCCGTTATGATCGAAGCGGGCGTCAACCATAAAATTCCCGTTATTATCGGTACGGCTGGCGGAAGCGGAGCTGCTCCCCACGTTGCGGAAGTAGTTGAAATAGTCAAAGAGATTTCGGCTGAAAAGAATCTTTCCTTCAAAGCCGCGGTCATCCATTCCGATATCGACAAGAATCTCGTCAGCAAAAAGAACGCTGAAGGAAAGGTTCTTCCGCTCTATCCGGCGCCCGTCCTTACCCAGCAGGATATCGACGACAGCAAGCGTATAGTCGCGCAGATGGGCGTTGAGCCTTATATAGCGGCTCTCGACGCAGGCGCGGAAGTCATTATAGCCGGAAGAAGCTACGATCCCGCGGTATTCTCGGCTGTTCCCGTATGGAAGGGATACGATATGGGACTTGCCACTCATATGGGTAAGATCCTCGAATGCGCTTGTATAGCCTGCACCCCGGGCAGCGGCAGCGACTGTATGCTCGGTATATTGGGCGAAGACTACTTTAAGGTCAGACCTCTTAATAAAATCAGAAAAGCCACCACTCTTTCGGTTGCCGCGCATACGCTTTACGAAAAGACCAATCCTTATATTCTTCCCGGTCCCGGAGGATACCTTGATCTTTCCCAAACCAAATTCGAGCAGGTTGACGAAAACACCGTTAAGGTCACGGGAAGCAGATTTGTCAAGAGCGATAAATACACCATCAAGCTCGAAGGCGTAAAATGCACCGGTTACAGAACCGTATCCATTGCCGGCGCAAGAGATCCTATTTTTATCAGTAAAATCGACGAGATTATCGCAGGCGTAAGAGAAAGAGTTGCGGATAATTTCAAGTCCGCCAACTATAAGTATGAGCTTGAATTCAAGATTTACGGAATCAACGGCGTTATGGGAGAGCTGGAGCCTGTAAAGAATCCTCATCCGCACGAGCTCGGTATAGTTATCGACTGTGTTGCTCCCACGCAGGAAATCGCCAACACCATTTGCGGCTTCACTCGTTCCACTATGCTTCATTACGGTTATACCGACAGAAAGGCAACTGCAGGCAACCTTGCGTTCCCTTACAGTCCGTCCGATTTCAAGGTAGGCCCCGTATATGAATTTTCCGTATATCACGTTATGGAAGTCGATGATCCGTGCAGCGAGTTCCCGAGAACTATGATATATTTCGATAACGGAACCACAAAGGAGATGTAATTATGAAATATTCTATTCAAGACGTAGCGTCGGTTATCAGAAGTAAAAATAGCGGTCCTTACGAATTGACTCTCGATATAATCTTCAAGGATTGGGATATTTTTAACAAGGTCTGCGAAAAGAAAATCATTACGCCCGAGCTTATAGCAAAGCTTTATAAGATAGATCCTTCCAAGGTTATGACGATAGTCGAATTCAAACCCGCAAAGGCAATCAAAATCACTATTGAAAGACCTTACTGCAGCGGGGCTATCTGCGAATCGGACGTTTACGGCGCACAGCAGCACGCACCGCTTTTCGATATAACGTTCGACCTTTGATTTCACGCTTTTGTTACACGTCTTGCCTTTTCGGCAGGGCGTGTATTCTTTTACAGCGTTTTTCCGTATAAATTCCGAAGCTCTCTTCCGAAAAGACGATTCTGTTGCCAAAAAACCAAAAGGGGGATACTGAAAATGGCTACAGAATTAAAAGAAAACAACGTCGCTTTGCGCGAAATTATGGCTCTTTGGCTCGAATCCAGGAAAGAATTCGTCAAAGGTTCGACCTACGTGGTTTACGAAGCCTGCGTAAGAAGGCATATTTTGCCTCGTTTCGGTCGGAAAAAGACTCTTTCCGAAAAGGAGCTTCAGGATTTCGTAAACGAAAAACTCGATTCGGGAATGTCTTTGAAAAGCGTAAAGGATATTCTTGCGGTTATCCGTATGATTCTGAAATTCGGAGCGAAGAAAGGGCTTTGCGGGTACGTTCCGACGGATATCGTTTTTCCCGCCGGTCGCAAGGCCGATTTCGACGTTCTGTCCGTTGCGAATCAGCGGAAGATAATGGAATACGCGAAAAACAATATGTCTTTCAGAAATCTCGGAATTTATATCTGCCTGTCAACGGGTATGCGGATAGGCGAGATATGCGCGTTGAAATTCGGAGATATAAACGCAAAGGAAGGCGTTATACATATCAGAAGGACGCTTCAGCGGCTTATGATAAGCGGAGGTCACGGAACGGAACTTGTTTTCGGCTTTCCGAAGACGGTCAATTCTTTCCGCGATATTCCTATGGGGCGGGATCTTTTATCGATACTCAAGCCTCTTTGCCGCGTTTTGAGTCCGGATAACTTTCTGCTTTCAAACGACGTAACGCCCGTTGAGCCGAGGACTATGAGAAGGTATTTCGCCTCTCTTCTGAAGAAGCTCGACGTGCCTGAGATAAAGTTTCACGGGCTTCGGCACAGTTTCGCGACGAGATGTATCGAAAGCAACTGCGATTATAAAACGGTCAGTTCGATTCTCGGACATTCGGATATAAAAACGACGCTCAATCTCTATGTTCATCCGAATTTCGAGCAGAAAAAGAAATGCCTCGACAAAATGCTGAGTCAGCTTAAACGCAAATAAGCAAAAGGAAACGAAGTAAAATGGAAGAAGTATTAGTCACGAAAAGAAGCATAATCGATCCGATAGGTCAGTCTGCTACGGAAATTCTCGGATTGCCCGACGATTTTTCCGAAAGAATAGAAGGAAATCTCTTTTTCGTTCCGAGAAACGACGCGGAAAACGATTTTTCGCTCAAGCAGATAATTCCCTATGCCGTAATTATCGGCGAAAAAGGGATTTTCGTTATGAAAAGGACGAAAAAACAAACCGAAAAACGCCTTCACGACAAGCTTTCCGTCGGCGTCGGCGGACATATAAACCGTTCCGATACCGAAGAAAAAGCGGCTTCGTCGGCTTTAAACGGCGAAAAGCTTATCCGTCACGGAATGAAAAGAGAGCTTGACGAGGAGGTCGGGATTACGGGAGAGTATACGATTGAGCTTCTCGGCTGCATCAACGACAATTCCACGGAAGTCGGTCAGGTTCATTTCGGAATCTGTTATCTCGTAAGGCTTCTCGGCGGCGACGTTTTCGTCCGCGAAACGGAAAAGATGACGGGCGAATGGATGTCGCTTGCGGAGGCCGAAAAGAAGATTCCCGATATGGAAAGCTGGTCGGCGATAGCGGTTTCGGCTCTTTCCGTCCGCAAATAACCGCCTTTTGGCATAACGGCTAACGCTTTAAGACCGCGCCTCGGATTTACGGCGCGGTTTTTGTTTTGAAAACCCGATAATCCTTAACGAAAAATCCGAAAACTTTCGTATAAAAAGTCGGAGAAGCTATATCAAAAAGCTTGACAATCGGATTTTTCGGGTATAAAATAAGAATCACAGGTTGCGTAACAAGCGTTTTCAGAGGAGGTGAAAAATGCCGCCGAAATTCAGATTTACGAAAGAAGAAATAACCGACGCCGCGGTAGTGCTTGTCAGGGAAAAAGGAATGGAAAGTCTTACCGCGCGGGAGCTTGCGTCGAGACTCGGGGCTTCGGCTAAGCCTATTTTCGGGCAATTCGGAAGTATGCGGGAGGTTCGCGCCTCCGTGATAGCGAGAGCCTCGCGGATTCAGTCGGAATTTTTCGCGAAGGGAATATCCGAAGGGAAATATCCGCCGTACAAAGCGATAGGAATCGCGTATATACGCTTTGCGGAGAAGGAAAAAGAGCTTTTCAAGCTGCTTTATATGCGCGACAGAACGGACGAAGCCGAAGAAGCGGAGGATATTTCCGAGATAATCGGGCTGATTATGAAGAATACCGAGCTCGACGAGGAAAAGGCTCGGCGGCTTCACGGGGAGATGTGGATTTTCGTCCACGGTATAGCCGTGATGACCGCTACGAATTATCTGAAATGGAGCGAAGATATAGTCAGCGCCGCGATTACCGACGTATACGAAGGCGTTAAAAACAGGCTTATTGCCAAAAAAGCGGAGGAAGACAAACAATCGGAGGAGAATGATGGACGCCGTTAAAACCATAGGTCTTACCAAGAAATATAAGGATATTACAGCCGTCGACGGAATCGACCTTACCGTAAGGAAAGGGGAATTGTTTTCGCTTCTCGGCGTCAACGGAGCGGGGAAAACGACTACAGTCAAGATGTTGTGCTGTCTGACCGAACCGACTGCGGGAGAAGCTTACGTCGGCGGATTCAGCGTTAAGAGTCAGTCCTCCGAGGTCCGAAAGATTATCGGCGTTTCGCCTCAGGAAACCGCGGTCGCGCCCAAGCTTACAGTGAAGGAAAATCTCGGACTTATGTGCGGAGTACACGGATTTTCGAAAGAGGAGAGCCTTCGGGCAATCGAAGAGCTTGTCGAAAAATTCAGGCTCGGAGAGATTCTCGGAAAAAGCGCGGGAAAGCTTTCGGGCGGTTGGCAGAGAAGACTCAGTATAGCTATGGCTCTCATCGGAAAGCCCGAAATTCTGTTTCTGGACGAACCTACTCTCGGGCTTGACGTAATTGCGCGAGCCGAGCTTTGGGAAGTTATACGCGAAATGAAAGGCTCTGTAACGGTAATTCTTACTACTCATTATATGGAGGAAGCCGAAAGTCTTTCCGACAGAGTAGCGATTATGAAAGGCGGGAAAATTCTCGCGTCCGGTACGCCAGACGAAATCAAAACCGCGACCGGTCAGGAGAGATTCGAGCAGGCGTTTATTTCCGTAATAAAGGAGGCTGAAAAATGAAAATGACGTCCTTTGCCGGAAGGAATTTCAAGGAAATCGTAAGGGATCCCGTCAATCTCGGACTCGGACTGGGATTTCCGCTGATATTATTGCTTCTTCTGAGCGCGATTCAGGCGAATATTCCCGTCGCTCTTTTCGAAATAAACAAGCTTGCTCCCGGAATAGCCGTGTTCGGACTTGCTTTTATAACGCTTTTTGCGGCTCTCCTCGTCTCGAGGGACAGAGAAAGCGCGTTTCTCGTGCGTTTGTATACGACTCCGATGACGCCTGCGGATTTTATCTTCGGATATATGCTTCCGCTGATTCCCGTTGCTTTTCTGCAAAGCCTTATCTGCTATGCGGCTGCGTTGTGTCTCGGTCTCGGATTTTCCGTAAATCTGATTTTCGCGCTTCTTGCGGTAATTCCGATTTCGGTTTTCTACGTAGCCTGCGGAGTGCTTCTCGGAAGCGTGTTGACCGCCAAGCAGTCGGGCGTAGTTTCTGGAACGGTTTTCACGAATCTTGCCGCGTGGCTTTCGGGAGTGTGGTTCGATCTGGAGCTTGTGGGGGGCGTTTTCCGCGATATAGCGAATCTTCTTCCCTTCGTGCACGCCGTCGAAATCGAAAAGGCTCTCGTAAACGGAAACTTTTCGGACTTGCTTCCGCACGTTTTATGGGTGGCGGGCTATGCTGTCGTAACGACGGTTGTCGCCATTCTTCTTTTCCTCAGGCAGATGAAGAAACAGTGAGGTATAGACGGAATGCAACAGGCTTATCCGATTCATTACGGGTAAAAGGCTTTATGCGCATAGTCGGTAATAAAGCGACTCGTGTTTGTCGGGAGAACGAAAAAAACAAACCCTCGTACGGTGGCGTGCGAGGGTTTTTAATAGTCAAAAAGCTTTGATTAAGCCATAAAAGCGTTATTCGGCTGCGATTTTTACGGATTCGACGGCATTTGCGTACGCTTCGGACAAAGCCTTCGTGCCGATTGCGGAATTTATCGCTTCGAGTCCGTTTTTAAGGGCAATTCCGATTTTTTCCGAGATTTCCGGGGAAGTGTTTTCCGAAACGAGACTTTCCGCAAAAGCGTTGAGTCTTCTTTTGTAAGAGCTTTTGAGATTTTCGGCTATTTCGTTATCCCGAGCCTTGTCGTTTACGCCTTCCAGGGCTTCTGCCGCGCGACTGACGATATACGTCGGCGAAGGAGAGCCTCCGCGGTAATTTACAAGTCTTTCGTAAGCCTTTTCGTAAATCGTTTTAAGCTCTTCCGCCTGTTCGTCGTAATATTCGTTTAAATCGTAAGACTCGAAGAGCTCGGTCAGCGTTTCGGAATAGGTTCTGACGAGAGAGAGCGAAGAAACCGTCGATTCGAGTATTTCCGACATCGAATCGAAATCTTCCGCTTCCGTTAAAGCCGTTTTTGCTTCGGAAACGATTCCGCGGCAGATTTCGACAGCTTCTTTTGTATAGAGCCAAAGAGGATTTTCGCCGAACTTTTCGGAAAGGTATTCGTCGAGTTCGGAGCCGAAGATTCGTGCGGAGCGTTCGGAATTAAACGATACTTCCGCAACAACCGAAACGTTTCCGGTTATCGGGTTCGTGAAGTCAAACGGTTCGAGCGTTTCCGCGTCGAGCCAGCGAACGAAGTCGTAGTAATCTCCGGTATCGTGCGACGGAGTTACGATCGTATTCCAGACAACGCTGTAAAGGGTTTCCGTTCTCATAACCGAAGTTTTTACGGTATAAACGGTCGGATCGTGCTGCCACACGGCTTCAAAAACGTAAGTTCCGTCGTCGAGTATTCGGACGACGTTCCAGCCGACGAGAGTATGTTCGTCTTTTTCGGGGGCGATAACGGGTTTCGCGTTATCGGGATCCGAGCTGAAGTTTCTTTCCCATATTTCTCCGTCGACAGTAAAGATAACGGAAGTGCCGAGGCTGAAAAGACAACCCGAAAGAGAAAGAACGATTGCGGTTATAAGTAAAGTCAGGACGGTCGTTTTAACGATGTTTTTCATAATTCGCCTCCGTTATGCCGCGCGGCGTCCGCGGTCAGGAAGAAAGGAAAGTTTTTTTGCCGCGGAGCCGGTTCGGTTCGATGAGTTTCCGAGCTCGTATATGTTTTTGAAGAACGATTTCCATACGTAATTATCGTAAAGCTCGGCGTTTACGCAATAGAGCGTGAGGGATTTTTCGATTTCTCCGATGAATCCGACGAAGTTGGAGTAATAATATTTGCGGTTTTCGTCGTAAAGAGCTTCGAGTACGGGAGCTTTTTCGGAATTGATTATAACCGTCGAGAGCGAAGAGCAGCCGAAGAATGCTTTGTCGCCGATAACTTCGAGAGTAGACGGAAGTTCGACCGTAATAAGGTATTCGTTTCCGAAGAAGGCGTTTGCGTCGATTTTAACTATGCCTTCGGGGACGCGGAAGTATTTATCCTTGAGAGTCGATGGATAGAAATGAAGAACGGTTTTGTCTTTGTCGTAAATCACGCCGTTTTCGGAAACGAAGCAGAGATTGTTTTCGTCGACGATAACTTCCACGAGCTTCGTGCAGTCCTTAAATACGCCGCTGAATCTGAATTCTTTCGTCGATTCGGGAATAAATACTTTGTCGAGCGATTTGCAGTGAGCGAAAGCCATTTTGCCTATATATGAGGTTTCTTTTCCTAAAATCGCTTCGACGATTCCGCTTTCCATAAACGCCCCGTCGCCTATAATGGACAAAGAGTCCGGGAATGCGAATTCAACGAGCTTTTTGCAGCCCATAAATGCGCCTTCGCCTATACCCAGAAGCTTTTCCGTGTCGGTAAAGCTTTCGATTGCAGTGTTTTCGAATGCGTAATCTCCGATAATCGTCGGTTTCGACGCAAAAGTTACGCTCTTAAGGGAAGTGCAGCCACTCAGAAGATATGAGCCGACGACGGTGATTTCGCTGCCGAAGGAAATGCTTTCGAGAGAAATGCAATCCTTGAAAACTCCCTTTCCGAGAGAAGTTACGGAGGAAATATCTATTCCGCGGAGGTTGCTCATCGCGCTGAAAGCGTAATCCGGAATCTGCGTGAAGCCCTTTCCGAGAACGATTTCCTTAATGTCGCTTCTTCCGGCAAACGCGCCGTTGTCTACGGTTACTACGGAGTCCGGCATAATATATTTTTCGATGCTTATACCGGGCGCGAGTTTATAAAGACGAGTCTTTTCTTTATTGTAAAGCACGCCGTTTTCGTCGAGTGTAAGATACGGGTTGTTTTCTCCGACGACCCATTTTACGTTGGGGGTGGAGAGATATTCGGGACCTACGAGTCCGTAATTCTTTTTGTTCACGGTTTCGTAATCGTAGAATACGTATTCTCCGATATGACCGAGATTGCCGTTGAGGACGATTTCTTTGAGTTCGGGCATATGCTGGAAGGCGTAAAGTTCGATAGAGCCTACGTTTCCGTTAAAGGTTATGTTTTCGATTCCGGATTCTCTTCCGACGTAACCCGTAATTTTTTCGACGTCGTTGAAGCTGACGCTTTTAAGATTCAGGCACTGATAGAAAGAGCGTCCGTAGAGTTGCTTTATTGAGCCTTTGAATTCGATTTCGCGAAGCGAAGTCAATCCCGAACCTACCGCGAGAGCGTACTGAACGTTCTTTTCGAAAACGACGGTTTCGAGAGCGGTGCAATTAAGGAAAGTCGTATTGGATACGGAAATGATGTTGTTTCTGAAGGTAGCTTTTTTAAGTTTTTTCATATTTCCGCATACCTGTGAGCTTCCGATATGTCCGGTATACGATTCGGGGAATACGATTTCTTCTATCGCGCTGTTTGCGAGGGGATTGATTCCGACGAATTCGACGAGACTTTCGGAGATATGAAGTTCTTTAAGTTTGGTGTTTCCCGCAAGTGCGCTCGTTCCGACCGAAGTGACGGTATCGGGCATAACGAACGAGGTAAGCGAGGTGCAGCCGTTAAACGCGTTTGCACCTATGGTTTCGAGCCTGCTTCCTTGGGCGAAAACGACTTCGGTAAGCTTCGTGCTTTTATGGAAACACTGACTTCCTATGGTTACGACCGACGACGGAATAGTTATCGTCGTAATCTGCGACTGGTCGAGAAGTCTGTCGGGCAGATTTTCGATTCCTTCGGGAATAACGAGTTTTTTGACGCCTTTACAGTAAGCGAAGCAGTTGCTGCCGAGAGTTACGACCGAATCCGGAATGACGATTTCGGTTATCGCCGTACAGTTGAAGAAGGAAGATACTCCGATTTCGGTTATTCCGTCGGGGAATTCTATGCTTTTCAGTTTTGTCATATAGTAGCACAGATAGTCGGGGATTCTCGTCCAGCCCGAAGGCATAACGACCTTAGTCGCCTGACAATAATAGAAGGGCGAGAATTTTGAAACTTCCGCGTTTTCGAAGAGTTCTTCCTCGTAGCAGTCGGGAATTATCAATTCGCCGACTCCGAGATAACGGAATGCGTTAGTTCCTATGTATTCAAGGTTTTCGGGAAGAGCAAGTTTCGTTACCGCGGTCTTTTTAGTGGAATAGAAAGCGTTGTCCTCGATTCTTCTGACCGATTCGGGGAGAGAGAGGGACGTAATTTTAGTGCACTTGTAAAACGCGGAGTCTCCGATTCTTTCGTAAGCCGAGGGCCATATAACGGAAGTAAGAGCTTCGCAGTTATAGAAAGCCTTATCGGATATATTCTTGAGAGCGGAGGAGAGTTTCGCGGTTTTGACGGCTTTGCAGCCGGAGAAGCATTCCGTGCCGATTTCGATAACGGTATCGGGCATAGAGATTTCCGTAAGCTTCGTGCAGCCCATAAACGCCTGCGCTCCTACGGAAACGAGATTTTCGGGAAGAGTTACTTTCGTTATAACGGTGTTGCCCTTGAAAACGCTGTCGGCTATTTTCGTAACCGACGAGGGAATGATGATTTCCGCGTCCGAGCCGGAGTATGAAATTAAAACGCCGTTTTCTATAACGAAGCCGTTTTCGTCGGCGGAAGTCGTAACGCTCATAGTACGGAGAATATCGCTTGTACTTGCGAAGCCGTTTGTCTTTTCGTTTTCGGTTTTGAATTCTGCGGCAGCCGCTTTAAGTCGGTCGTCGATTTCGATGCTGAATCCGGACTTATTGAAAGCGTAATCTTCCGCGAAGAAACCGATATAGTCGCCCTCCATTGCGTTGATCGCGTCGGTAACGTCTATAACGTGAAGGGAGTTGCTTCCGTATACAGGGGAAGTTACGGGAATCATATAGTCGGTAAGCATAGAGCCTACGGTTCCCTTTTCAATATCGTAATTATAGATCTGAAAATCCATAAGGTAGCGGTTTTCGAATATATCCGCCTTAACGTAAATTCTTCCGTCCGGACCCTTTTCGATTTTTATGTCGTTAAATACGGGTGCTTCGAAATCCACGTGGAAAACGAAGGATACGGAATCGGTTTTTTCGGTGTAATCATAATCGATTTTTGCGGTGAAAGTTAAAGTGAAAGAGCCGTTGTTCGGGAAATCCGCGGCTATCGCGTTGAGCGACATCGAGAGAAGCGTGGGAGAAACCGTGCTTCCTCTTACGGCGACTTTTCTGACTTTTTCGAGAATGCTCGAATCTATAGGTTCGCCCGTTACGGTATCGGTTATGGAGATTCCGAGTTCGCCGATGTTTCTTTTAAGACCTAAAGACAATCCCGCAAGAGTGGAAAGAGAATATTCTTTTCCCGAAACTGCGACCATATCTTCGGTAACCTCGGGAGAATCCGTTCCTTCCGGAAGTTTATAAGGATAAACTCCGAGATACACGTTGCTCGTTCCGACCGTTCCCACGAGATAGTTTCTGAAAGTATCGGGCTGAGTTTCGTCGTAATACATAACGTCGAAAATTTCCGCGTCGCCCCAATCTCCGAAAAACGCGAGGAAAGGTACGGAAAGAGAGGGATTTTCATCCGAATTCAATTTAACGAAGCCTTCTACGTAAGAGCCGTTTGCGAAGTTATCGGAAATATAAGCTTTTTCTTCTTCGGAAAGGGTTATAACGAGCGTTACCGAAACTCTTCCTTTCGGAGCTACGGTTACGACCGCGTTTTCGTTTTCGGTTCCGTCGGTATACCAGGCTCTCGTTCCTTTATCGAGAACGTAGCCTCTTTGTTCGGAATAAATCCCGTCTGCGGACGCGTAGTCCGTCATAACGACAGAAGAAAGGTCGTAGCTTATTTCTTTTTCGCTCATATTTACGACGTCGAAATCGAGCGTATATCTTCCCGTTTCAAGAGGGTCGTCGCCGAGTTCGATTTTTGCGAAATCCGATCCCGAAACCGAAATATAAGCGGGAGTAGTCGTTGCCGCGAGTCCGTTTGCGAGTCCGCTTCCCTGTTTTCTCGGGGAGTAGGGATTGCCGTATTCGTCGGTAACGATAAGAGCCGTGCTCATAACGATTTGATAAGCGGTTTTATTGAGGAGCGGTTCGGGAAGCTCGGGCTGAGTTTCGCGGAGATACTGTCTGACGTTAAGCATAAGTCCCGCCAGATTCGGAGAAGCCATAGACGTTCCGCTCATATAGCCGTAGGTATCTACGGCCATTCCGGCGTTTTCGATGACTGTCGAAATTACGTTTCCGCCGGGAGCCGTTACGTCGGGTTTGAGTTTAAGATCGGGAGTTGCTCCCCAGGAGGAGAAATCGGACATAAACGGATACGAATAACTCATATTCTTGCCGAAGGTTACGGTCTTGTTTTCGCATTCGGCCATACTCTCGCCGACTCTCATTCTTACCGTAAATACGGGAAGCGGCATTTCTTCCATCTGTGCGCCGATAACCGCGTAATTCGCGCCGTTGTCGTAGATTATGATGGCTGTTGCTCCCGCCTCTTTGGCGTAAACGGCTTTATCGTAGAAGCTGATTCCTCCGCGCATAACGAGAGCGATTTTTCCGTTTACGTTTATTCCTTCATAATCCGAAGGCTCGCCTTTTCCGCCGACGACCGCGTATTCGAGAGTCCTTTCGGTTTCTTCTCCGAGAAGAATTCCGAGGCTGTCGTAAGCGTTGCTTCCGGTATCTACCGCCGTGCCGTAAACGCAGTTATAATTTCCGCCGTAAGTCAGGCATTTCGCAGCGTAAGAATTTATGCTTGCGACGGACAACCCCGCATTATAGGAAGATGCGGAGGAAACGGTCGAGTAATCGGGATTTTTCGTATAAGCAAGATTTGTGGAATTCAGATACGCCGCCGAAGAATAAGCGTTTCCGGCTGAACTTACGAGCGTTATTCCGAGTTTACGGATTCTTTCGTAAACCGCGTTTACGACGTCGCTTGCGTCCGAAGAAAATCCGGCTGAACTTCCGAGACTCATATTGATTACGTCCGAGCCGAGAAGAACGGCGTCGTTTAAAGCCGCGAGGATCGAATCGGAAGCCGCGCCTCCGGAATTGTCGCCGAAAACTTTAAGAGCGAGAATCTGAGCGTCCGGAGCGGTGCCTTTGAAAGTTTCGCTGTTTCCCGCAGCGAGTCCCGCGACGTGCGTTCCGTGTGCGCCCGCGTAATTAAGTACGGCGCGGATGCTCGGCTTTACGTTTCTGTCCGAATCCGCGTAATCGAAACAAAAGGCGATTTTATCGTTTATGCGATAGTCCGAAGCCGAGAGGGACGGGTCGCCTATTACCGAATAGGCCGTCGTATACGGAAGGATTTTTTCAAGCTCTTCTTCCGTGAGTACGGGCTGCGTGGGCATAATAGTCGTGAAGGCTTCGTGAGAGGTATGAATACCGCTGTCGATAACGGCAATAATCGTTCCTTTTCCGTCGTAAGCGTATCCGTTTTCGCGCATTTCGGTTATTCCGAGCATATCCGAACTCATAGTGTACTCGTTATTCCCGTATGTAAACGCAAGGTCCTCCGGATTTGTCGCCGTCGTTTCGTAAACGTCGCATATAGCCACGATTCCCGTGCCTTTAAGCGAAGACAGCGTTTCGAACTGCGCTGCGGGAATGTTAAGGGAAACGACGTTTGCGACGAAAGAGATTCGGTTTCTGAGCCGATAATCGATTCCGGCTTCTTCGATTTCGCCGATAAAATCGGATTGTTCCGAAAGAAGAGCGTCTGCGATTTCCGCGGCCTCGGGCGATGCCGCGAATTCGGTAAGGCTGCCTTTTCCTTTTTTGAAGTAGCCGTCGAGGACATTTTCGCCCTGCAGCTCGACGAGAACGTCTATCCGCGCGTTTTCTTCGATAAGTCGCGAAAGCTCGGCGTTTTCGTCGGACAGATATTTTTGCGGATCCGTCGCCGTATATGCGCGGGAGATCCGTTGCTCCGTTGCGGAAGAGTTCGCGTTGCACGACGAACAAATCAGCATAAGGGCGAGTATCGCTGCGAACAGAGCGATAAACTGTTTTCGGTTGAGTTTCATATTTTCCTCCTGTTTCCCCTAAAGACGGGGTAGAATTTTACCTTGCCGACCTTATCGGCTTGAGTACGAAAATAATCCGCAATTTGCGGATTTATGCTAAAAATTTAATAAATCCGCTTTTAGCGTATATCTTATATTAACATCGATAGCGTTAATTGTCAAGTGAAAGATAAAGAAATAAGAGCTGTCGGGGCGTTTTTTTTGTTTCATTGAGTGATAATTCGTAAAATAAGGAGGTTTTTTATAAAATATAATTAAAAGCGGATAGGAAAATCGTTGACATTTATATACAAATACTTTATAATTATTCTCGAATCGGAGGTTCAACGGAATGAACGAACATGAAGATATAAAGAAAATCAGCTATGCCATCGACGAAATGATGTTCAGATATCTTGCGGTGCTTCGTCCGATGCAGGCTGCGGCGGTAGAGTCGAAGGTCGGATATCACTTGCTTAAAAGGCCGGTCAATACCATTCTCGCTTATCTCAATAATCACGACGGAGAGGGCGTATGCAGTCTTGCGAAAAACGTTGCCGTAAGCGAGAAGTCGATAGGGCGATACATAAAGCAGATGACCGATCTCGGACTTCTCGAAAGAAGCGTGGATACGGAAGACTTAAGAGTCGGAAGAATTTTCATCACTCAGAAGGGCAGAGATATTATGAACGAGCAGGAAGAGTTTGCTTTCGATTATATGGAGAAAAGGTTCTGCGGCGGGCTTTCCCCGGAGGAGCGTGAAGAGCTTATCCGGTGTTGCGGAGAGGCGGAAAGGCTTTTCGCCAAGGTTCTCGAATACGGGAAAACCTTATCCGCGCCGGGCGATAAGGTGCGGAAAGACGACGATATTCCTTTTGGCTCAGTATAAACGAAAAACCGCGGTTTCAGAGATTGTCTTCGGACCGCGGTTTTGTTTCCGTATATTATTTGATTTGTTTTTCTGCGATTCGTTGCGAGGCGTCAGTTTATCCCGAGGAATTCCTTTACCAACTTTACGGTGTCCGTATTGACTTCGGATTCCGCGGCTTTTCTGACGACGGTCATATGCGCGTTGCTATCGTCTTTCGTAACGAGTCTGAAATCGACGTAAGGATTCGTGACTGCGTTCTTTTCGCTGTAAAGCGAGCATTTTTCGGTTACTTCCTCGTCGTGGTTTCCATGAATGATAAGCGCGGGAATGTTTCTGGAATTAAGTCCGTCGCTTGCTTTGATATCGGTGTTTTTTCCGAAAATAAGTTTCTGTACGAAGAAGATTCCGTCTCCGAGAGAGCGTTTCTTATTCATAATCTCGGCAAAGTTGCGGAGCGTCGTTCTTATCGAATTGAAAGGCGCGTACGCGACGATTTTGTCGATTCTTTTGTCCGTCATCGCAGGTACGGCGCAGACCGAATATCCTCCCAAACTGTGTCCGAAAAGAATGACGGGCTTTTTTTCGCCGACGAAATCGATTGCGCTTTTGAGGTCGGACGTCGCCTGAGGAATGCCGAGGAATTTGCCTTTCGTTCCTCTGTATCCGGTATATTCGAAGGTGAAAACCTCGTAGCCGTTTTCGGCGAAAAGGAGTATCTCCGGAATATAATAATCCACGGTTTTGCCCATTCCGTGAGCGACTATAACAACTCCCTTTTCTCCGTTTTCGTTAAGAATAAATCCGTCGAGCGTGTTTTTTCCGCTTTTGAAGGCGACCTTTCTGCAGGGATAATCTTCGATTTTCCGGCCGCGGGAATTATTGTCGAAAGGCGGCGGCGCGAAGAACATCTTGTTTATTAAGAACAACGATATAAGGCAGAGTCCCGCAATGAGCAGCAATCCGCCGAGAATACTTATAAAAATTATCATTTGTTTTCTCCGTATGGGTTATTTTCAGTGAAGCAATCCGGCTTTGAATCCTGCCTCGTAGGCTTTTCCGAGTTTTTCGTTGTCCGAAATCTCTTCCGGGTCGGTTACTCCTCCGACGAAAACCGAGCCTGCGAATTCTGCGCGGTCGAAGCAGTCTATCCAACCGTTAAGTCCGCTTATCGCGCGGGAAGGCGTTTCTTCTTCGTCCTCGGCGGCCGTGCCGATAAAGTAGATTTTCCGGAATTTATAATCCGAGTCGAACAGAGGATTCGCGCGGTCGAGAAGTGTTTTCATCTGTCCGCTCATTTCGTAATAATAGATCGGCGTAGCGAAAGCTATTACGTCCGCGTCGTGCATTTTCGATACGATTTCTCTCGCGTCGTCGTTTATGGCGCATTTTCTCGTTTTCTGGCAGGTGTTGCAACCTACGCAGAAAGCGATTTTTTTACCTTTGAGTGATATGACCTCGACGTCGCTTCCGGCGGCTCGTGCGCCTTCCGCAAATTTTTCCGCGAGAATATCCGAGTTGCTTTTGTTTCTTAAACTCGTTTCGATAATAAGAATTCTGCTCATTTTAGTCCTCCGTGTAAGGAATTGCCGCGGCTTGTCATTATCCGTAACAAATGTATTATAACATTTTCCGACTTGTTTTTCAAGTATATCCGCAAATACAATAAAAAAAGCTTCCCCCGACCGAAGTCGGAGGAGCTTTGAGTTTTTATAACGCAATCGGTCGTATTATCGGAAATCAGCCGATAACGACGCAGTTTGCGAAATAGGTTGCGTAAATGAAGTTTTCGTAGGAAACGTGTTCGGGATGATATACGGTAAGTTCGACGCCGTTGTCCTCAAGGTCTTCCATATAGCATACGAAGTTAGCGTAGCCGTAGTAGCGTTCTTCGTCGTAAGCGCACTCGAGAATAGGAGCGGTCTCGCTGTTGAAGGTTACGCTTTCGAGGGTTTCGATTCCGAAGAAAGCCTTGTCGCTTATGATCTTAAGGCTTTCGGGAAGGATAACGGATTTAATGTCGGACGCATTTATGAACGCGTAAGCCGCGATCTTCGTAACGCCTTCGGGAATCACGAGTTCGGTAACGTTTTCGCCGACGTAGTCGAGAACGAGAGTCTTTTCCGCGTTCATAAGCATATCGTCGTTAAGAACGAAGCTCGTGCAGCTTTCGAGAATATTGATTTCTCTGATATCGTTGCAGCCTTCGAATACGAAGGAGTAATCGAAGAATTCAACGTTGCCGATATCGAGTCTGACGATCGGGGTGTTGGCGAAAACTTTCGATCCGATATATTCGACGCTGTCGGCAAGAAGAATTTCGCCGACGGAAGAATCAGCAAAAGCTCTGTCTCCGATTTCCTTAAGGGAAGCGAGATCGGCTTCTTTGAGGTTCTTTGCGTTAAGGAAGGCTTCGTCGTCGATATATTCTGCTTTTTCGAGGTTGATAAGGCTTATAGCGGAATTTGTGAATCCGTTAGCTCCTACGAATACTGGAGAGCCTTCGAAAGTTTCGATTACGGAATCTCCGAACGCGGCTGCTTCGATAGTTTCGACGTTGACGCCGGAAACCTTAACGAGATTCTTGTTGAGGTAGAATGCGAATTCGCCGACGGTGGTTACCGTTTCGGGAAGAGTGTATTCCGTGCCGGGTTTGGCGATGGGGTAAAGGAGAACCTTATCCATAGCCTTGGAGTAAAGAACGCCGTCGTAAGAAGCGCATAACGTACTGGATTCGGGAACCGAGAAGGAAACGAGCTTCATACATTTAGCGAAGGACGTAGCGACGTCGAAGCTTACGATGGATTCGGGAAGGTTTACTTCTTCGAGAGCTGTGTTTTCGAATGCGCTCACGCCGATGGTTTCAACGGTTTTGCCGAAGTCTACCGACGAAAGAGAGATACAATCGAGGAACATACTGTCGGGAATGGCCTTGGTTGCGCCGAACGTAACCGATTCGAGAGCCGAGCAGTACGCAAACGCGCCGATTCCGAAAGTCGTAACCTTTTCGAGGTTGATGTTCTTAAGAGAAGTACAGTTGAGGAACGCGCTCTTTGCAACGGTCGTAACGGTTGCGGGAAGAGTTACGGATTCGAGAGCCGTACAATACTGGAATGCGAACTGATTTATCGTCTTGACTTTCGAGCCGAAAACGACCTCTTCGAGTGCGGATGCTTTGCTGAACGCGCTCGTTCCGATAGTCGTAACGCTGTTCGGAATCGTAATCGATT
Source organism: uncultured Eubacteriales bacterium (assembly GCA_900544545.1). Classification (GTDB taxonomy): domain Bacteria; phylum Bacillota; class Clostridia; order Christensenellales; family CAG-314; genus UMGS692. The sequence goes on along the minus strand of UQVY01000010.1, from coordinate 40,066 downwards.
CGAGAGCGTAGCAGTTATTGAACGTGTAGTTGGGAAGGGCGGTCATCTTTTCGGGAAGAACGACTTCCTTGAGAGCGTAGCAGTTGCTGAACATATAAGTTCCGATTGCGGCAGTCTTGGTCTGCGAGAAGTCGAATTTTTCGAGCGACGTGCAGTTACCGAAGGTCTGCGTTCCGTTAAAGGTCTTGACGTTTTCGGTGCCTTCTACCGAAACGAGGTTTCTGTTATCGTAGAAGGTATACTGAGGAACTGCGGTTATTCCGCCGTGGAGCTTAACGCCCTGAAGCTTCGTTCTTGCTTCCTGATAGTAAACTCTTCCGTAAGCCTGCGACCAGGAAACGCCGTTTTCCGTTCTGGAATAAGCGTAGCCGTAGGAAACGGGAGTAAGACGGTGAGTGGAGTGAGAGAAGTGAGCCGTGCCGAGAGTCTTTATGGTTTCGGGAAGCTCGAATATTCCCTCGTATTCCCAGTTGGAGGGAACGTACATAACGGTTTTCGCTTCGTTGTAAACCACGCCGGTTTCTTCGTCGGCTACGAGATACTCATTGCCTTCCGCAACTGTGAATTTCGTGAGTTTGGGGCATACGCCGAAAGCGTATTCGTGCTTGAAGCTTTCGAGATTGCCGTGGAAGATAACTTCTTCGAGTTCGAGGCAGGTGGAGAAAGCGACGCCGGTGATACCCTTTACGTCTCCGAAGAATTCAATTTTCTTAAGCTTGTTGTTACCGAGAGTCATAACGGAAACGCCGCCGTTCTTGCCGCCGATGTAACCTACGTCGCCGTGGAATTCGAGAACTTCGAGATTGTCGCAGCGATAGAAGCCTTTATCGGTGAAGTCGCCTACGTCGCCGTAGAAGTAGCATTCCTTAAGCGCAAGACAAATGTCGAACGCGCCGGTGATATTGCCTACGTTGCCGTTGAATTTAACGGTTTCGAGATAAATGCTTACCGCGCCGAAGTTCGCGCCGAGCGTGGTAACCTTGCCTTCGCCTGCGTCGCCGATTTCGAGAGTCGTAAGAGACGTGCCGGTGAACGCGTAAGAGCCGAAATCGATAACCTTAGCTTCTGCGGTGTTGATTTTTTCGAGTCCGATAAGAGCGCTGAGAGCCTTTGTGCCGAAAGTCATTTCGGTTTCGGTGGGAAGAACGATTTCCTTGATATTGCTGCAGAAATTGAATACTTCCTTGCCTATCGTAGCGCAGCCTTCGGGAATAGTGACTTTGGTAAGAGTCTTGTTTCCGTAGAAGACCTTATCCGCGATGGAGGTAACGCCGTCGGGGATAACGATTTCTCCGCCGGGGCCTTCGTAAGAAATAAGGACGCCGTTAACGACCGTGAAGACGTGTTCGTCGGAGGTTTCCGCGTTTGCGGTAACTTCGTTCTTATCCACGCTGAGGGTGGTCGTTTCGGAAGTGTAATAATCGTTTCCGCTGACGAAATCGTTGGAAACGACGTCGTTTTCGGTTTCTTCGTCGGAAGCTCCGTCGAAATCGACGATGTAGTTAACGATGTTGTAAGCTCCGTCCGCGATCTGAACGACGAGTTCTTCGTCTTCGCCGAGTTTGGCCATAATTTCGGTCGCGTCGTAAGTATAGGTGTTATTCTGGTTTCTTACGAATTCGTAAACGGGAATCTGATAGTCGACGAGAGACCTGAGAGAATCGCCGTTCTTTGCGTAGAACGCGTAGTACATAAGGCTACTGTTGTCGAAGATTTCGAGATCGAGGAAGATCTTTTCGCCTTCTTCTCTCTTTTCCGCGTCAACGAGAGTGGGAAGCTCGGAGTCGACCACTATGGGAAGAACGAGAGCCTGATTCTTGTTTGCGCCTTCGTAGTCGAGTTCGGCCGTGATGACGAATTCGAGCTGCTGGTTGTTGAGAAGTTCGTAATCGTTGACGTCGATGCCGAGACCGTGCTGAGCGAAGACGAGTTTGCCGTTATTGTAATAAGCTTTTCTGACGTTAAGTCCGTAATAATCCGCATAAACGTAACCGGTTTCCGCGTCGCGAAGGATGTAGTGAAGTTCCGTAACGTTTCTGAGAAGAGGAAGTCTTACGGAATAGATAGCGTTGTTCGCGCCCGTTCTGTGGGAAAGAGCAAGCTTCTGCGCGGAAGATTCGGGATGTTCCGCACCTTCGGGAAGAGCCCACTGATAGGAACCCATATAATAACCGTTGCTTCTGTAGCTGCCTACGAGAACGATATTGCTGATGAAAGCGTCGCCGTCGACGTTCACAACGTCGAATGCGCTTGCGTCCGTCCAGTCGCCGTAGAAAGCGAGGAAAGGAACGGAAAGGTCTACGGAACCTTCGTCGAGAGCTGCGAGAGTCGCGAAACCTTCGACGTAATAACCGTTGACGAAGTTGTCGTCGATATAAGCCTTTTCTTCGTCGGTAAGACGGATAACCATTTTGACGACTGCCGTTTCGCCGGCTTCGACGGTAATAACGTTGCCTTCGACGGTAGCGTTCTTTGCGGAAACGCTGATAGTGCGGTCGGTGAAGACGTGTCCGCTCATAGCGATGAGACCGTCTTTAAGGCTTTCGGTCATAACGGTAGCGTCCGCTTCGTAAGAAAGAGCAGTCGTGCCAAAGTTGACGAGGTTGAAGTTAAGGGTATAGATACCGTCGCGATTCTTGTCGTCGCCGAGTTCGAGTTTGGTTCTGCCCTGACCGGTAACGTTGAGGTAAGCCCGAGTTGCGATTGCCGAAGCTATATCGGCGACGCCCGCGCCCTGCTTACGGGGAGAAACCGTAACGTGATTGTCGTCTTCCGCCTGAATAGCGGTGCTCATAATGAGCTGATAGCAAAGGTCTCTGATTTCGATATTGGTAAGTTCGGGGAATTCGGACTTGACGTACTGTCTGAGAGAAGCCATAACGCCCGCGAAGTTGGGAGCAGCCATACTCGTTCCGCTGAGATAACCGTACTTGCCGCCGGTCTTGCCGACAGTCGCGCTCGTGAGAGTGGATGGAACGGCCGAATAAATGCTTCCGCCGGGAGCGGTGATTTCCGGTTTAAGGGTAAGGTCGCCGAGAGGTCCCCAGGAGGAGAAGTCGGACATATTGATTACGGTGTTGCCGTCGGTGAAAACGACCTTGACGGTTTCTTTTTCGCACATAGCGACGAGCTGAAGACCGTCTTCCATAAGAATGGTAGCGGTAGGTATCCTGAGGTCGGTCACGAGCGCGCCGAGAGCGGTGCTTGCGACGTTGTTGTAAATAAGGCAGATAGCCGCGCCGTGTGCCGCCGCGACAGCAACCTTATCGCTGAAGGATATTCCGCCTCTCTGAACGAGAGCGATTTTTCCGGTAACGTCGAGACCTTCGTAGTCCGCGTCTTCGCCCGCGTTGGGAACGGGAACGACCTCGAAGGATTTGGATTCGCCTTCACCGAGGAAGAGAGAGGTAAATTCGTAAGGAACGCTGTTTTCGTTTCTTGCGGAATTATACATATACTGATAATCGCTGCCTTCGGTAACGAACCAGTTCTTGACGTAGCTGTTGACGCTTGCTACCGTGAAGGAAGAAACGTAAGCGCTGGGGGAACCGACGACGCCGATATCGGGATTGGAAGGATCGGCTGCGCCCTTAATGCTGATTTCCGACTGGCTGTAGCTGTTGCCTGCGGAAACGGAAAGAGTCATACCGAGTTTTTCGAGAAGCTCGTACATTTCGTTTATGTACTCTGCGTCGCTGCTTCTTTCGTAGGAAAATCCTGCGGGAGAACCGAGACTCATATTAACTACGTCTACTCCGAGAACGGCGCAGTCGCCGAGAGCGGAGACGATATCGGTCGTTTTGCAGGAAGAGCTGGTGCCGTCCGAGAAGACCTTGAGGGCGAGAAGCTGAGCGTCGGGAGCCGCGCCGACGATATCGCCGCCGTTACCTACCGCGATACCCGCAACGTGCGTTCCGTGATAGCCGCCGGCAGCGTTGACCGTATCGCCTCTGGGAATCGCGTCCACGTCGTTGTTCGCATAGTCGAACTGGAAGGGAGTCTTCGCGCTGTAATGAAGGTTCTTGACGGTGAAGTTTTTCGCTCCGGAATAAGAACCGTAAAGAGAATCGATAACCGCTTCGATATCTTCCGCTCTGAGCATTTCGACCGAAGGATCGTTAGCGAAGGCTTCGTGCTTGAAATCCACGCCCGTATCGATAACGGCAACGAGGATACCGGTGCCGGTGTATTCGGTCTTGTTGAAAAGGCCCTGAGAGTTCATCGTTGCGTAAATATCGTCGGACGAAGTTTCGGGAACCGCGTATTCTTCGGATACGACTACTCTTTCGACGGAAGCGAGCTTTTCGATGGCTTCGATGTCCCCGAATCTTACGGAAGCGGAGAAGCCGTTGACGATAGAGGTATAGGATCCTATGAATTCCGCGGATATTCCGTTCGCTTCGAAGGATTCGATAACCGAGTTCTGAACGGCGGTCATTTCTTCTCTTGCGATTCTGCCTTCTTCGGAAGCGGCGTAATCTTTAAGAGCGGAGAAGCTGCTGCCGGAGAGGAATCTCTCTGCAAGGCTTTCGCCTTTGACCTCGACGATAACGTTGACGACGTCGTCGTCCGATATCTCCGAGTACGTGTTTTCAACCGATTCGAACGCGCCGCTTACGGCGTCGGAATCGAAACGGGTGAGGGTTGTTCTGACTGCTTTTTCGTCGTCGGGCTTGCTGACGTTCGCCTGACAGGCTACCGTCAGTACGAGAGCGATCGCAAGAACGAAAACGAGAAGCATTCTTTTGAAGTTTCGCATAATTTTCCTCCGGATTTTTTATTAATCGCGGACTTGTCGTCCGGGATTTTCGTTAAGTTGGGATTCGGGCTCTTTTTCCAAGCCCTGACCGTCCGGTTTCTTTTCGGACGCAAAGAAATTCGGCTTCTGCGGAAAGCAAGTATAATTCGCGTTTCCGCTCGGAATCCTGCCGATTGACGATACGTAATAACTTGGCACTTTCCTATGTTACAACATTTTCACTAAAAAAGCAAGCGATAAATGACTCAAAAAAAACCGATTATACCGTTAGGAGACTTTTTTATTATTAAGATTTTGATTGGTAAAAACCAAGTAGCTTTTTTGCGATTACTTTACTGAAATCGAAACGTGCGGTTTCTTTCCGGTTTGTTTATAGGGGGGGGGAAGGAACGACAAAAATCAATGAAAAGTTCAGTTTTTTTGCCAAAAAACGCTTGATTTTTTTCAAGTATAGTGTTAATATATAAGCGATGTAAATGTTTGCGACTTGACCGCTGCGGATAGTTATTCCGCAGCGATTCGTTATTGAATTCAAAAGCGCGGGGTTATCCTGCCGTTGAATAAATACTTAAGGAGGAAAAAGTATGCTAAAACACAAGTTTACTATGGCTGTACTGCTTCTCGTATGCTTTGCTTTGACCTTTACGGTCTTTGTCGGCTGCGGTATGCAGGATCAATCGGGTAACGTTGAGGGAAAATCGGTTTTCGGCAAGTCGTCGTATACCGATTTTTCTGCTTTATTGAAGGGAAAGACCGAATCTTCGGTCTCTGGCGACACGGAAATCCGCGTGATCGTCGAGCTTGAAGGTTCGTCGCTTGCCGACGAATTCGTAAAAGCCGGATTCGGCTCTCTTTCCGAGTATATCGTGTCGGATGCGGGCAGACGCTCCGTTTCGGAAAAACTCGAGCTTCAGACTCTCGTCAAGGAGTGTTTCGAAGGCAAGGTGGAAGCCGGATTCAAATACGGCTATACTACGCTTCTCAACGGTTTTTCCGCAACTATTAAGGCTGCCGATCTCGAAACGGTCAAGGGATTCCCTTACGTTAAGAACGTTGCGGTATCCGACTCTTACGCTCTTCCCGAGACGACCGTAACGGACGTTATCGGCAATATAAGCAGAGGCGGTATTTTAAACAACGATTCGGCTTATAACGGAGAAGGTACGGTTATCGCTATTATAGATACCGGTCTCGATACCGATCATCCCGCGTTCAATACTTATCCCGAAGTCGCTAAGTTCGACGCGGATTATGTCGCGGAGATTTTCGACAGCCTTTACATAAACGAAAGTCTCGGTCTCGATTATTATCGCGACAGCCTTTATTACAATGCCAAAGTTCCTTTCGGCTTCGATTATGCGGATAAAGACACGACTATTATCGGCGACGAATGGGACGTTAATTATTACGGCGGCTATCACGGTACGCACGTTGCCGGTATCGCCGCGGGCGACGGCGGAGAAATAACGGGTGCCGCTCCCAAGGCTCAGATAGCGGTTATGAAGGTATTCGGCGACTATGTCGGTTCCGCTTATACCACCGATATTCTTGCAGCCCTCTGTGACGCCGCGGCTCTCGGAGTAGACGTCATCAATATGAGTTTGGGTTCGGGCGCGGGTCTTCCCGAAGAAATCGGCGACGGATACGACGTCCTTAACGCGGTTTACGATCTCATCGAAATGATGGGAATCAATCTCTGCGTTTCCGCCGGCAACGACGGCAGCAGCAGCGTTTACGCAAACGGCGGAGCGGGCAATATTCCGACCGATCCGGATAACGGCGTCATAGCTTCTCCTTCTTCTTATTCCCAGTCGCTTACGGTCGCGAGCTGTTACGGCGGCGGAGAATATTACTTCGTTGTCGACGGAGTCAAGGTCGGTTACAGACCTGCCGTCAGAGAAGACGGAAGTCAGTATCCTTTTGCGGCGACTCTCTGCGACGTTCTTGAAAACGACCGTGCGGAATTCGTTATCGTTCCCGGTACGGGCAGCGAATCGGATTACGAAGGTCTTGACGTAAACGGAAAGATAGCCGTCGTTACGAGAGGCGAGATTTCCTTCACCGAAAAGCAGAAAACAGCTGCCGGAAAGGGAGCGGTTGCCTGCGTTATCCTCAATAATCAGACGGGATTCATCAACGCTCAGGTTACGGAGCTTGCAATTCCCACCTGTACGGTAACCATAGATTACGCCGAGATTCTCGGAAGTGCCGATACCGCCGTAATGGAATTCGGTCTCGATTACGGTTATATCGAAATATCCGACTTCTCCGCGATAGGTCCTCTTCCCGACCTTCAGATGGGCGTGGATATAACGGCTCCCGGCGGAGATATATATTCCTCCGTACCTTTGACTTATTACGACGAAACGGGTTGGGATTACGGTAACGGTTATGCTTACGCAAGCGGAACGAGTATGGCTTCGCCCAATATGGCTGGAGCGACAGCGGTCGTCCGTCAGTACGTCAGAACGCTTCATCCGGAATTTACGGCCCGCGAGGTTACGGACAGAGTATGGAAGCTTACGATGTCCACCGCGGATATACTCACCGATATCGACGGAGTGCCTTATACTCCGAGAAAACAGGGCGCCGGTATGGTCAATATATCTTCCGCAACGACCGCGAGAGGATATCTCGAAGTTACCGGAACCGACAGAGTAAGACTCAATCTCGGCGACGACAAGGAAAGGGAGGGCGTTTATACGCTTCGTTTCAACGTAGTCAACGATTGCGAGGAAGACCTTTCCTATAATATCGATCTCAGCGTATTCACCGAATCCGTAGACGAGATTGTCGGTACGATAGCCTGCAAGGCTTATCTTTTCGACGGATACGAATATAGCGTTTCCGTCGGAAACGGTTCTTTCGACGACGGAGTTATAACGGTAGCCGCCGGCGAAACCGCGTCCGTCAGGATAGTAGTCGTTCTTTCCGACGAAGACAAGGCTTATATGGACGACAATTTCGAAAACGGCATTTACGTCGAAGGTTTCGTCACGCTCGAATCCGTAAACGACGTAGACCTTTCGATTCCCTTCCTTTCCTATTACGGAAACTGGGACGAACCCAGAGTTCTTGACGGAAGCGTTTACGAAAAAGATTCGGTCGCTCTTACGGGTAACGCTCTTCTCGGTTCGAGAGTTGTCAATAACGGTCTTTTCGACACGGACGTTCAGTACACTCTTGGCGGATACGATTTCTACGTGGTTCCCGCCGGCTATAAGGCTCCGGAAACTTCCGCGGATAAGATTGCTCTTTCCTACGACGGAAAAATCGATACTTTCGTTGTCAGTGCGTTGAGAGCGATGAGAACCCTTAAAATCTCTCTTTGCGACGCTATAACCGGAGTCGAATATTACGTAGTCGAGGACGAAGGTTTCAGAAAAGCCTACGTCAGCGATTCGGGAAGTCTTTCCGTACTCGAAGCTCAGCAGAAGGTTGCCGTCAAAGATTTCGGCTTCTCCAATAACCAAAGTCTTGTCGCGCGTTACGAAGTTACGAGTTACGCAATCGGAGCGGAAACTCAGATAATGGAATTCCCCGTATTCATCGATTTCGAAGCTCCGACTCTCGAAGACGTCGAAGTCGTTACAGAAGACGGCGGAACGAAACTCGTGATGAAGGTTTACGACAACCATTATCTTATGTGTTATTCGCTTCTTACGTATGACGAGGAAGGAAATTACACCTCCGTATACGATTACGCGATTCCCGTAAGCGATTTCGTAAAGGGACAGACCAACGAAATCACCGTGGATATTACGGAATACGTATCGAAGCTTGACGGCGGAAGGTTTGCGATAGGCTTTATCGATTATGCCTTCAACTCCGTTGCTTACAATATCGACCTCGGTCTTGAGGGCGAAACCGAAAATAATGCGGAAATGCTTTCCGAGGACGGAAAAGCCGCAATTTCCACGAGTATATTCAGCGTAAGTAAATCGGGAGATTATACGGTTAATTCCGAAGAAAGCGAATTCGTAATCGAAGACGGCGTTCTTACCGCTTATAACGGTCAGGGCGGCGAAGTCGTGATTCCCGAAGGAGTTACGGCTATCGGTGAAGGCGTTTTCAAAAACAACAGGAGCATAACAAAAGTTATTCTTCCCGAAGGTCTTAAATCCATAGGAGCCAGTGCATTCTATTATGCGACCGGAATTGAACGGGTCGTTCTTCCCTCTACTCTCGAAACGATAGGAAACGAAGCCTTCCTTGCGACGCTTTCGATGGGTAAAATCAATCTCGGCGACACTGCCGTAACGAATATCGGCTCGAAGGCTTTCCAGTATTCTGGAATAACCGAAATAGTTATCCCCGCAAATGCGGATATTACTCTCGACGAATATGCGTTCAGCTGCAATCCGAGTCTTAGAAAGGCGGTTATCGAAGGCGATATCGATACGCTCGTCAATCAGTTCGTAGGTTGTCAGAAGCTTTCCGAAATCGTCGTTAATGGCAATATCGGAACCGTCTCCGGATATACCTTCTCGGACAATTCCGAGCTTCAGAAGCTTGAATTCTTCGGAACCGTCGGTTATTTCGGAACGGAAACCTTCTTCGGACAGGCGGACGATTTCGGTTATCCGAACGGCTCTCTCGACGACGTTGCCTGCGGAATGAGAGCTTTGAAGGAAGTCGTTTTCCATAAGGATGTAGGCGGATTCTACGGATATGCGTTCAACGGCTGCGAAAAGCTTGAAAAAGTCGTATTCGAAGGTTCTCTCGGTTATGTAGGAGAGTACGCTTTTCAGGATTGTCCGTCGCTGCTTCACTTCGAAGCTTCCGAAGGCAATACCTCTCTCGATTACGATAAAGAAACCGGAATGCTCTATAACATAGGCAGAACCGAAATGTATAAGCCCGGCAACTTCGATTACGACGGAATTTTCGAAATCCCCGAAACGATCGAGAAATGCCCGAGATTAGGTATCGGCCCGTACTATTGTTCTGCGTTCACGGTAATTATGAGCTTCGGCGAGGACGAATGCACGAACAGAGTGTCCTTTATGACGGCTATGACCAATTTCTTCAGTGTGAAGAACACTATGCCTCTGCTTAAAGGCATAATCGTTCCCGCCAAGTTTACGGATATTCCGCTTAACTTCGCTAACGGCTTCACGAATCTTGCTTCGGTGGAATTTAAAGGCGACGTCGAAACCATCGGCAGAAAAGCCTTCGCTTATACCGGTCTGACGAGCTTTACTCTTCCCGAATCCGTCGTAAGCGTAAAGAACGGAGCTTTCGCAAACTGCGCGGATCTCGTCGAATTCAATTTCAACGAAGGTCTTGAAAGCTGGGGAAGCGGAACGGTTATCAGCGGCGACTTCGACAACTGCAAGTCTCTTAAAGAAATCAGGATTCCCGATTTCGTCACCGAAGTAAGCTATATGGCTTTCAGAAACTGCGAATCCCTCGAAAGAGTTTATATGGGCGCGAACGTAACGGGAATTACTCTCTACGGAACGTTTATCAACTGCTACAACCTCAAAGAAATCGTAACCGATTCCGTATTCACGACGATTGCGTCGTCGTCTTTCGAAAACTGTTACGAACTCGAGGAATTCGAACTCAAGGAAGGTCTTTCGATGATAGGCGACAACGCTTTCACGAATTGTTACGCTCTCAACGCGAGAATTCCGTCCTCGGTCTGGTATATCGGCGACAACGCCTTCAAGAACTGTATTTCGATGGAATACGCCGATATTCCCGAAGGAATTTCGAGTATCGATCTCGGCAACGTATTCGAAGGCTGTACGGGTATCAGGGAATATAACATTCCCGAAAGCAACGCCGTATATCGTTCGGTCGAAGGCGTAGTTTACTCTTACGATCTTTCGACTCTCGTGCTTTATCCCGCGGGCAACGAAGCTTCCGATTACGGCGTTCTCAACGGAACCGCTGTCATCGACGAAAATGCCTTCGCTTACGCCAAAAACCTTAAACACGTCAAGGCTGAAACCGTCGAGGCGATCTGTCCGTCGGCATTCGCTTATTCGTCCGTAATATCCGTAGACGACGCGGACAATCTCGTATATATCGGCGATTACGCGTTCGCAAACGCAGCCGATTTCAGGGATATCGATTATTCCGAGGTCGGATATATCGGTGAAAGCGCGTTCCGGGGAACAGCAATCTGCGAAGTAGTTCTTACCGGAGCGCAGGAGAGAATAGGTCTTTACGCGTTTGCGGATTGCCCGAATCTCGTCAAAGTAGTTATAGACGACGACGCGGGTCTGTTCGATTTCATTTCCGTATTCAGCGGAGACGATATCGAAGAATTCGTTATCGGAAGTAACAACGCTTTCTTTGCCTGTGACGAATACGGTACGATTACGAGCAAAGACGGAAGCGTTATTTACAGCTACGCTTCTCACGGAGAGGAAACGATAGAAATCGAAGAGGGCGTCAGATTCATAGCGAAGGACGCATTCCGCGGCAATAACGAAATCAGAAAGCTCGTTCTTCCTTCGACTCTCGAAGCCATAGGCGCGAATGCGTTCTACGGCTGCGATAACCTCGGAGAAATCGTCTTTAAGTCGGAGAAAGCTCCCGTTCTTTACGGCGATTACGACGAAGAAACCCGTTATCCTTACGCTAACTTCGTCCGCAAACTCTATTCCGGGAATCCTCTCGACGTAAAGGTCTACGCGCCCGACGACGAGAGTTACGGAACGATAATCTGGAGACTCTATTTTAAAGAGATTTTCTTTGCGAACTAAGTTTCCGTTGATTTAAAAGCAGTCGGAGTCGCTTCCGTGCGATTGAACGGGTTGATTCCGACGATAATAACGATTCGGATTCGGCGAATCGATCGAGTCGCTTCCGACAAAAAAGGCTTCCCTCGGGAGGCCTTTTTCATAGAAACGATTTGTAAAAAACGAGTCTTATCCGATTTTTGCCTGCAATTATCATAAAAGACTTGAATTTACCGAAATATTCGTCGCAATAATCCGAAGATTTTCGGACGGAAACAAAAAACTCTTCGTCTTTATAGGCAAAGGGACGAAATGCCCGTATACCAAGGGCTAAAAGTCCGAATAACGACAAGTTTTGATAAGGAGAACTATAATGGACGGCAAAAAGAAAATAAGTATAGTTATTTCCGGTTTGAAGGAAAAAATAGGGAAGGCGGTATCCTTTCTCACGTGTAAGACCTATCCCGACGAGGAAGATTATCTGATCGGCAATACCGAATACGACGGAAACGACCTCGAAAAGGTAATAGTCGACTGGGTAGCGGGAAAAGTAAAGTTATCGGTAAGCGACGACGGAGTTATCCGTATAAAAGAGAAAATCTCGGGAGCCGACGACGATATATACAGAGTGCATTCTCTTCTCAGGGGCGACGTTCTGAACATTCATTTCGCGGCTTCCGGAGTCAACGTATACAATCTCGAAAAAGACCTTGAACTGGAGATTCCCGAGGGTGCGGCAGTAGAGGTCGAAACGGTAAGCGCGTCTTTCGATTGCGACGACATAACCTGCAACGGAATGACCGTAAAAACGATATCGGGAGGCGTGGAGCTGGGAGATACGTTTTCCCGCGAGAGCGTAACGATTGATTCGTCGAGCGGCGATATATTCGCGGAAAGCATACGCTCCGACGAGAACGTCGGAATAGTGACAGCTTCCGGCGACGTCGAAATTCGGGCGGTTGCGTGCGAAAGTCTTAAAATCTCGACGACGAGCGGAGATATATTCGCGGAAAGCATACGCTCCGACGAGAACGTCGTTACGGGAACCGTTTCCGGCGATGTAAATATAGAAAGACTTAAATCCGACGTTTTCCGCGGAGAGTCAGTCAGCGGCGATATAAACATCGAAAAAGCCGAAGTAAGCGACAAGATAACCTTCGATTCGACTTCGGGCGACGCGAGGATTAAAGACGTTTCTTCGGAATATGTCGAGGTAAATTCCACGAGCGGCGAGATAGAGCTGGAAATAAGGGATTGTGAAAAGCTTTCGGCGGATTCCACGAGCGGCGACGTCAGCCTTAAATTCACGAGCGAAGAGGGCGCGGAAATCGAATTCGATTCCTGTTCGGGCGTATTCAGATCCAGGAGTCCCGTCGAGCATAGGAACGACGTGAAAATCGTAGGCAACGGAAAATGCTCGGCAAAAGTCAGTACCGTTTCGGGAAATCTTACCGTCAAGTAAAACGCAATCGGCCGCATACAGCCTCGGATTCGATGATTTTCACGACGGGTAAATAAAAACGAACGGCTTGAAAGACTCGTTTTTTACGACGAGTCTTTTTCCGTAATTTCTATCCGTTCTTTTTCCTGTAATTTCCGATTACGGTAACGATGGGAATTCCTATGGCGTAAACGGTTACTCCCTGAGTCAGAAGAAGAGAAAGCATGCTTTCCACGTAGATCACGTCGCTGCCGCAGAGTTTCCATACGAGAGGGAGCAGGAAAGCGTTTAAAAGCACCGGCGGGAGAGGCGCGAGCCATACGTTCTTTATGCGCGAAGTAAGGAATCCGGCGATTAAAGTGACCGAACTTCCTAAAAGAGCGTCGATTATTCCGAACGGAGAACTCAGATTTGCGAGAAAACAGCCTGCTGCGAGACCGATATACGAGTTTCCGAAAACGAAAGGAAGAAGAGTGAGAGCTTCCCCGAGCCTAACCTGAAACACGGGCGAGAAGGCTATCGGTTGAAGAAAATAAGTAAGTACGAAATAAAGCGCGGCAACCACGCCGTTAATCGCGGCGGATTTCACTAAATTGTTTTTCATAAGTATCTCCTAGTTTTGTTCCGAAGCCGATATGGATTGCGAAAGCGCGGCTTGCGGTCGGGTTACCTAGCACCGACTCGGGAATTGTACCACTTTTTTTCGGAAAAATCAAGGATTTCGATTGACAGAAAAAGCTCCGGATTCGGAACCTATCTAAAAAACTTAACTTTATCGTCGGGTTTTCGGATACGCGTCGGGTACGGAGCTTTTTTTATTATCCGGTTATTCTTCGCGGAAGGTAGTGTTGCTGCACTTGGGGCAGGGCGGCATCTTGTCGCCGGAGCCGAGTCTGATATCGGTTCCGCAGTTGGTGCAGACATACTTTCCGTTGCCGGGCTTTTCGCCGGTATGAATATAATTGCTCATAGTTAACCTCCTTAAAATGAAAACGCTTTTCGTTTTCACAGTTATTCTGTTCCGACGGAAGTTTTTTATTCGTGGCGGACAAGAGAGAAGATTGCCAGAATTTTCCGCGCGGATAAATTCCGGGTGAGCCGCGGTATTTGATATAACTCATTAACGCACGACAAAAAGCCGTGTCGATATTGCCCGAATTTGATTTGACAAGCCCGAAAATAAAGTATAGAATAAAATAGAAGTGCAATGCGCGGCGATTGCCGGATTACGATTTTGCATAACAGACAGGAGAGAATTATGTTAAACAGAACACACGGTACGGTAAAGGTATTTGCGGGCAACTCCAACAGAGTCCTTGCAGAAAAAATTGCGGAAAAACTTCATATGGGACTGGGACAGATGGATTGCGGCAAGTTTTCCGACGGTGAGATAATGGTCAATATCAAAGAGTCGGTAAGAGGCTGCGACACCTATGTTATCCAGTCCACTTCGACGCCCGTCAACGACAGTCTTATGGAGCTGCTTATCATCGTAGACGCTTTGAAGAGAGCGTCTGCGGACAGAATTACGGCGGTTATGCCGTATTTCGGGTATGCCCGTCAGGACAGAAAAGCGCACGCCCGCGATCCCATATCGGCGAAGCTTGTTGCCGAGCTTATCGAAAGAGCCGGCGTGGACAGAGTCCTTACGATGGATCTTCACGCGGTACAGATTCAGGGTTTCTTCAATATTCCCGTGGATAATCTCCTCGGAATGCCGGTGCTTTGCCAGTACCTTAAACAGCAGAAAATCGATACCGATAACCTCGTAGTCGTTTCGCCCGACGTCGGAAGCGTTGCGAGAACGCGTAAACTTGCGGCTGCGCTCGACGCTCCTCTCGCGATTATCGATAAAAGACGTCCCAGAGCGAACGTTATGGAGGTTATGAACATAGTCGGCGAAGTCGAAGGCAAGGAATGTCTTATGATCGACGATATGATCGATACCGCGGGTACGATAACTCAGGGCGCGAAAGCCCTCGTGGATAAGGGCGCGAAGAGAGTAGTCGCCTGCTGCTCTCACGGAATTCTCTCCGGTCCGGCAATCGAAAGAATCGAGAACAGCGCAATCGACAAGGTCATCATTCTCGATACCGTTCAGCAGCCCGAAGGCAAGCTTACCGACAAATACACCGTCGTTACGGTTGCGGATATCTTTGCCGAGGCAATAGAAAGAGCTTATT
This sequence comes from uncultured Eubacteriales bacterium, assembly GCA_900544545.1. Taxonomy (GTDB): domain Bacteria; phylum Bacillota; class Clostridia; order Christensenellales; family CAG-314; genus UMGS692. The sequence continues at coordinate 24,988 of UQVY01000010.1, read as the reverse complement.
CCGATCTTTCGGTCAGCAAGCTCTACGAATAAAACTCAATACGTACGATCGATCGCGGGGATTCGTTGTTGCGGATTCCCGTGATTTGGATAAAAGGGGAAAAAATGCTTTGTTACAAATGCGGAAAACGTGAAGCGACCGTAAAGGTCATGACGGATTATAAGGGAAATCCTTCCATTCGCTATTATTGCAAGCAATGCTACGACGAACATAAAATCGAAAACGCCGCGCAGGGAGGAGATCAGTCTCTGAAATGTCCCGTATGCGGAAAGAAGTGGAGCGATATCGAAGAGTCGATGTATCTCGGCTGCGTTCAGTGCGTCAGGCACGGCAGTTTCAGACCTAAAATCGATTTCATTCTCAACAAGACTCAGGGCGCGTCCGTACATACGGGTAAGAGCATAGACGACGTTCTCGTCGAAGACAAAGAAGCGTACGCGGCGGCTCTTGAAAAAGAATGCGGCGAAGCGGCTGAGAGCGGCAACGGGTATTTGTCGGAACAGCTCAGGCTTCAGCTCAGAAGCTTCCGGGAAAGAAACGGACTTTAAGATTATCGAGAGGGAAAGGATTATATGGCATCGTCATCCGTATTAAAAAACGATATAGTTATCAGCACGAGGATAAGGCTTGCGAGGAACGTGGAAGGACTTGTCAGTCCGAATTATATGAACGAGGTTTCCGGCGGAGAAGGAAAGAGATTCGCCGAAAGGGTTTACGAAGTCGTTTCCGAGGTCGGAGAATTCGAGCTTATGTATATGAGCGGGATATCCGATCTTTATTGCCGCGCTCTCACCGACAGGCATTTCATAAGCAGCGCGCTTGTGAGGAATAAAGTTGCCGGAGCGGTTATTATGAACGAAGAGGAAGGACTTTCCGTTATGGTCAACGAAGAGGATCACCTTCGTCTTCAATGTATTCTCGAAGGAATGAGGCTTTCGGAGGCGTACGAAAAGCTCAACGTAATCGACGACGTTCTTATCGGGAATCTCAATATTGCCTACGATCGCCGTTACGGATTCGTTACCTCCTGTCTTACGAATATAGGTACGGGTATGAGAGCGTCCGCAATGCTTTTTCTTCCCGCGCTTACGATTATGGGCTATATAGACGAAAACGCAAAGCTGCTCGGAAGCAGAGGCTTCGAGATGAGAGGGACTTACGGAGAAGGCTCCGAAACCGTCGGTTTTATGTATCAGGTAAGCAACAGGATTTCCATAGGAAAGACCGAAAAGGAGATTATTTCCGACGTTGAGGACGCGGTGGATACTCTCGTTATCGCCGAGGAGAACGCAAGAACGGAGCTGCTCAAAGGTTCGGTCGCGGAGCTTAAAGATACCGTTATGAGAAGTCTCGGGGTTATGAAATTCGCTTATATGATGTCCGAGGACGAATTCATAAAGAGATTCTGTTACGTTAAGCTCGGTATTGCTCTCGGATTCGTATCGGTCGCGGATTTAAGAGGCTTCGATAAGCTTCCCGACGAATCGCGCGACGCGCCGCTTCTTATGATGACGGACAGGGATATGACCGAGAAAGAGCTTATGATTTTCCGGGCGGAATTCGTAAAGAACAGACTTAAAAGCGTTCTTATGTAAAATTCCGGAGGATTATCGGTAAAAGGTTTGTACGGAAAATGCTGTTTTGTGTTGACAAAACGGCTTTTTCGGTTATAATATTATGGAAAGGGAGAGAGTCGCGAGCGACGAAAACTCCTTATTATCGAATGGAAGTGAAAATATGGGAAACGAATGCAACCATAACTGCGAAGGCTGCTCGGAAAATTGCAGCTCCCGCGGCGAAATAGTAAAAGAAAAGCTTATGGAAGGTTCCCGCGTCGGCAAGCTCATCGCGGTCGTCAGCGGAAAGGGCGGAGTAGGAAAGTCTTTCGTAACGGGGCTTCTGGCTTCCGGTATGAATAAGCTCGGCAAAAAAACGGCGATTCTCGACGGCGACGTAACCGGTCCTTCCGTCCCGAGAATGTTCGGCGTAACGGAACACGCCGCGGCAACCGAAGACGGAACGGCTATAATTCCCGCCGTGAGCGATTCGGGCGTAAAGCTTATGTCCGCAAATCTTCTCCTTGCGAGCGAAAACGATCCCGTTCTCTGGAGAGGTCCGATGATAGCCGATATGGTTACGAGATTCTGGACGGAAGTTCAGTGGGGCGACGTGGATTATATGTTCGTGGATATGCCCCCGGGAACGGGCGACGTTCCGCTTACCGTGTTTCAGTCTTTGCCCGTAGACGGTATCGTAGTCGTTACCTCTCCGCAGGAACTGGTTTCGATGATAGTCGAAAAAGCCGTCAAGATGGCGAGGATGATGAACGTTCCGATAGTGGGCGTAGTGGAGAATATGAGTTTCGTGAAATGTCCGTGCTGCGGCAAGGAAATCGAAGTTTTCGGAAAGAGCAATATAAGAAGAATCACCGACGAATTCGGATTAAGGCTTCTCGCGAGGATTCCCATCGATCCGGAGGCCGCCGACGCCTGCGATCACGGCAGGATTTCTTCGGTCGATCCCGATTGCGTAACCTGTGCGCTGAACGAAATTCAGTCGCTTTGATAATTTCGGGTAAGGTCGCCGCCGAGTGCGGCGGCTTTGCCTTTATTTTGGGAGATATGCGATAAATGTCCGCTAAAAAAAAGAAAACGACGCCTAAAAAGGGGAAGAACGTTCTGAAAAAGACTTTGCCCGAGATAATAATCGCAGTCGTGCTTATTCTGGTAATAGGTCTGTATTATTACAGCATTCCGCCTTTTTCCTTCGATTTGGGAATAGGTCTGAAATACAAGCCGCGTGAAGTTAAACCGCCCGTCAAAAATACGGAAGGCAATCTCACTATGACTATGATCAACGTCGGTCAGGGAGATTCGATTCTTCTGGAGCTTCCCGACGGAAAGACGATGCTTATCGACGGAGGGAAAAACGGAACTTTCGGGAAGGATTCGGGCGGAGAGAGATTCGGAATAGCTCAGGCGATTCTCGACGTTCTTGCCGGTAAAGACATAACCGAGCTGGACTACGTGCTTCTGACTCATACCGATTCCGATCACTGCGGAAGTCTCGACGACGTAATAAACAGCGACAGCGTTCTCGTACATACGGTTTATATGCCTTACGTCAAATCCGGATACGCGGACGATCCTTTGGCTAAAGGAAAAACCAAGGTTTCGGAATCTCTCGGGAAAATAGAGCCGCAAAGCATTTCCACGAGGTATTACGACGCCTTCGTCGAATCGGTAGTAAAAGAAGGTTCGGAAATCGTATATTCGGAAGCGGGTACGGTCATCGAGGGCGAGGGTTACAGAATGACCTTCGTAACGCCCGATCCCTCTCAGTATTCCGGTGTTAAAAGCGGCGACGCCAAAGCAATCAATAACGTTTCGCCCATAATTCTTCTCGAATATCCGACGGTCAGAGTTATGCTGACGGGCGACGCGGCGAAGAAAGGCGAGCAGGTTTTCCTTGATAATTACGTAAATATGGGGCTTGACGTAGACGTTGACGTTCTGAAAGCCGGTCATCACGGTTCCAAAGAGTCTTCGAATTCGTTTTTCCTCGACGTAATCAAGCCCGAATACGTCGTGATAAGCGCGGGTTACGGTAATACCTACAATCATCCGGAAAAAGAAACTCTCGACAGATTTGCGGCAATCGGAGCAGAGGTCCACTGCACTATCGACTGCGGTACGATAACGATGAAGGCCGATAAAAACGGATTCGGTTTCGAATGCGAAAAGATCAAGGCGACTTCCTGCGTAATCGTCGATCCTTTCGGAATAACCGCAAGATTTGCTCTTTTCGCAGGGAGGTGCGCGTGAAGGTACTCGTCATTAACGGCCCCAATCTCGGAAGTTTAGGTCGCCGCGATCCGATTCAGTACGGAAAAACGACTCTCCGCGAGCTTAACGGACTTGTCGGAGCTTATGCGGAAACGAAAGGACTTACGGCGGAGTTTTATCACAGCAATCACGAAGGCGATATTATAGACGCTATCGAAAACGCCGACGCGGACGCGATTTTAATCAACGCCGGAGCCTATACTCATTACAGTTATGCGATTCGCGACGCGCTCGAGATTTTCGGCGGAGTCAAAGCCGAGATTCATCTAAGCGATATAACTTCCCGTGAGGAATTCAGAAAAATCCGTGTTTTCCGCGACGTCGTGGACGGCTTTTTCTGCGGAAAAAAAGAGAAAAGCTATTTCGAAGCTCTGGATTTCATAGCGGACAGACTTACAAACAAAGCGGAGGCTGCTTATGAAAAGTAATATAGTTTTAATAGGTATGCCCGGCGCTTCGAAAACCACGTCCGGTCGCGGACTTTCAAGGGCTTTGAGCAGGCGTTTTATGGATACCGACGCAATAATCGAGTACGAATTTTCGATGCCCGTTTCCGAGCTTATATCCGCGTGCGGAGAGGATTATTTCCGTCGTCAGGAAACTTCGGTCATAGGAAGGTTGGAGGATATGGAAAATCTCGTCGTTGCGGTCGGCGGAGGAGCGGTGCTTTCGGCGGAAAACAGGCGTATTCTCAGCGAAAACGCTTTTTGTATATGGCTTAAAGCCAAGCCTTTGACTCTTTACGACAGACTTTTCGGGGATGCAAACCAAAGACCGCTTCTCGGAGAGCTTTCCATAAAGAAAATCTCCTCGACGCTTAAAAAACGCGAGAAGTTTTATAAAGAGATTGCCGACGCAGAGCTTGAAACGGATGCGCTTTCGGTCGAACGCACGGTAGAAAAGCTCAAAGAAATCGTTTCGGCTCTTGAACGGGCAGTCTGTCCGACGGCTTTTTAAGACGTACCGACGGGAAAACGGATTGTGTCGTAATTACTGAAGGCAATGTCGATAAGGAGCGTATCTGCCGCGCTATGTATAGAATGCGGAATTTCGTTAAATCGGATAAGGATTTTCTTGCGCAGGCGGGCGTGCGGGAGTGAATTGAGAATGGAAATAAAACGACCGGACAAAGAATCATATATCGGCAAGAGGTTTACCGCCCGTTACCGCACTGACGGCTATTACGACGTTCGCGAAGCCGATTTTGGTTTTAAAATTGAGTACGTGCCGTTTGAAACGACGGAGGAGAGGTCCTTTGAGGACGAATTTTTCGGCGAATGGCTGTACGCTCCGATTGCATACGGCGTATTTGAAAACGAAAGACTTCTCGGATATGCCGAAGGCTCGCTTGAAAAATGGAACAATCGCTTCCGCATCAGCAATATTTGCGTATTTGACGGTTTTGAGCGTCGCCGCGGGATAGGTACTGTGTTGATAAAGGAAATTCTTGCAGAAGCCGAGCGGGAAGGCGCGCGTATGGCGGTTCTGGAAACGCAGTCGTGCAATGAAAACGCAATTGCGTTTTACCGCAAAAACGGATTCGATATAATCGGTTTCGACCTGTACGCCTATTCGAATACGGATATAACGAGCATAGGAAAATTGGCGTTCTGTGGTTGCACAAGTTTAACGAGCGTAACCATCGGCAAAGGCGTTACGAGTATAGGAAACTGTGCAATCAATAGTGAAAGGGATTTCCGAAAAACACAACAAAAAATACCAAATAAAATAGAAAACAGCCTTCAAATGATAGCTTAAAGTTTGATATTCGTAAATAACATCCGACTTTTTAATTTAATATAAAAAACATAGGAGAGAACAAGGATAAATGTTCTCTCTTTTTTTATGCCGTTTCGAGGGGTGATTTCCTATTTACGGTGAGAAAAATTATAATAATAACAGTAAATCGAAAGGAGTTTTCAATGAAATACAAAGAATGGTTGGACGTATGGTTTGCGAATTACATAGAGCCTTCGTCTAAAACGAAAACGTGCGAAAGATATTCGGAGATTATCGAAAAGCACTTGAAGGTAAAGCTGGGCGAGTACGAGCTTGAAGAACTGTCGCCCATCGTCATACAGAAGTATATTACCGAACTTATGCAGTCGGGCAATCTGACAACCGGAAAGGGGTTAGCGGCTAATTCCGTAAACGGGATTATTACGGTTATTCAGAACTCTCTGAAACTTGCGTATACGCTCGGAGAACTGAAAGAGTATACGACAGACAAAATCAGACGACCGAAAACGAAAGAGAAAGAAGTATCCTGTTTTTCGCTTGCCGAACAGAAGAAGATAGAGCAGGCGGCGTTATCGAGTAAGAAACGGAAATTCATCGGGATCGTGATTTGTCTTTATTCGGGGTTGCGTATCGGAGAATTGCTCGCGCTTACTTGGTCGGATATTGATTTCACGAAAGGAACGCTTGCGGTGAACAAAACTTGCCACGACGGGCGAGATGAAAAAGGGAATCTTTGTCGGATTACAGACTTGCCGAAAACAACTTCTTCCAAAAGAATGATTCCGCTTCCGAAGCAGTTGCTTCCCGTTCTGAAAGAGTATAAAAGGAAAAGCATTTCGGAGTATGTTGTGGAATCGGAGAAGGGCGAGCCGCCTACGGTGCGATCTTATCAGAGAACCTTTGAACTTCTGCAAAAGCGTTTGCATATCGAGCGTAAAGGTTTTCACTCACTTCGGCATACGTTTGCTACACGCGCTTTGGAATGCGGAATGGACGTGAAAACATTGGCGGAGATATTGGGGCATAAAAACGCCACGGTAACGCTGAACAGATACGCCCATTCACTTATGGAACACAAGCAGGATATGATGAATAAACTCGGCAAAATTTTCAACTAAAAAAGCCGTCTGTTAAAGCAATAGACGGCTCAAATATTATGTTTATTATACCATAAAACGGTAGTAAAGTCAATGTACCTTGCTTTCGTGCGGTCAGAAAAATAATAAAATTCGTAAATACTCTCGATAGGTGTCCGAAGTCTACGGTTTTGTTCACCTATTGCTTTAATAGGCGAACAAAATTCTGTGAGATAATTCACCTATCGGGAGGCATTGAATTGGATATTTTTCGGGTTTCATTTATAGGTCATAGAGTAGTGGACGAATACCGGCAAGTCGAAGAAGAACTTGACGAAGTAATCGAATTACTGCACCGTAAATATGGGTTTATAGACTATAACGTAGGGCGAAACGGTGAGTTTGATGACCTTGCTACACAGGCTGTCAGACGATTCCGAAGAGAATGGGAGGAGTGGTGCGAACTTACACTTGTCGAACCGTATCCCGTGGCAAACTTGGATATTATAGAAAAATCTTATGATAGCGTTATTATTCCGACCGATAGGAAGTGCCATTACAAAGCGGCGATATGGGAACGGAATAAATGGCTTGCCGAGAACTGCGATATGATGATCGTCTATATCAAGCGTGATTACGGCGGCGCGTATAAATGCTATAAGTACGCACAGGAACTCGGTGTTCCGATTATGAACATAGCGGATAACATAAAAAATCAGGAGTGGTAAACGGTTGACAGCAAGCGATTCGACTTTTCGTTTATGGGGCAGAATGGATTGAAAAAATCGGAAAAATATGCTATAATATAAATAACTAACGAGGAGGAACGCGGAAATGCGGACTGCTATTAACAAAAAAAGAATAGTTCTATATGCCGTATGCGTGTTTTTCTTTTGTCTGGCGGGCGTATTTCAGGCGGTAGATTCGAGCCTTCCTGATTTTTGGCACGCCTTGTTTGCTTTGTTGGCGCACACGATACTGATTTCTCTCGTGGTGGCGTGGGGCGTTTCTCTTATACATAGAATGGTGCGGAAAGATCTGCGTGCATATTTCATTACGGTTGCCGTGCTGATTTTGTTTTTCCTTGTGGTGCGAATGATAAGGTACGGACTGACAAGGGACACAGACGCCCTTTCGCGCTATCTTTGGTACGCATACTACGTTCCGCAAATGTTTATTCCGCCGACGATTTTGCTTGCGGCGTTCAGCATAGAGAGCAAAAAGGGCAAACCGCTCGCAAAAGCGTGGTATCTCTTATATTTACCCGCTGTGATATTGCTTCTTCTGATATTAACAAACGATGCACACGAATGGGCGTTCGCTTTGAACTTCGAGAACGGTTTTTCCTACGAGCATAGAACCGTATTTTATATCGCGCTCGCGTGGGAGATTGCCGTAACGTTTACAAGCCTTATCGTGCTGATTTTGAAGTGCGGCATATCGGCGTGCAGGCGTAAAACGTGGATACCCGTAACCGTTTTCATTGTGTGCGTGGCTGTTTCCACCGTATGCTTTTTGACGGATACGCCGGCGTTCAAAATCCCGGAACTGTTGTGCTTTACCTGTATCGTAATGATAGAAAGTTGTATCGCCATAAGTTTGATTCCGTCCAACGACGAATACGAAAATTACTTCTATCGTTCGGCATATTCGGCGGTTATCACGGACGAGAATTTGAGTGTGATATACGACTCCGAAAAGTCGATTTTCACTGATAAAAACCTGCTCGGTCGTGCGGCAAAAAGCCCCGTAATGATAGATGAAAATACACGGCTTTCAGCAGAAAAAATACACGGCGGATATACTTTCAGAATCGAAGATTTATCCAAGGTCAACGAGATAAACGCGGCACTTTCCGAAACCAACGAAAGACTGTCCGAAGAAAATTATATCATCGAAGCGGAGAACGAACTCAAAGAGCAAAAAGCGCAGATTGCAGAGCAAAATAAACTGTACGCAAAGATGGATGAAGTTACCTGCGAAGAACTGAAACGCCTTGATGCGCTTTTGTCGGATATGTACCACAAAACGCAGTTAAACAGCACGGAATATATAGACAAAATGCGTTTTGCGTGCATTTTGGCGGCTTATATCAAACGCAGAAGCAACCTTGTTATGCTTGCCGAAAAGCAGGAAAATATAGACGTGGGCGAACTGTCGCTTGCGATAAAAGAATCGCTGGGGTTTCTTTCGCTTACGGGTGCGGAATGCACTTTCGATTGCGCCGTTTCGGGTAAAATCTACGACAAAACCGCAGGTGTTTTCTATGACTTTTTCCAAGCCTGTATTGCAAATTACGAGGGACTACCGAGCGCCGTTATCGTTCGCCTTTCAAAGCGCGGCGATAATCTCGTTTTGCGTATCGAATGCGACAATAAAACGGAAGAAATTTCGGAGAAAATAAAGTCGAAATTTGAGGAATACAACGTAACAATTCAAACGGACGACGAAGAAGTTTATTACTCGCTTACTTTGCCCGAAGGGGGTGCTGTATGAGATTTATAGACGCACCGTTTTATGTAAGACAGATTATTGTCGTTTCGTTTATTTTCACGTTCGTTCTGGCGATTATCGGGTTGTTTGCGTCAGTCAGACTTTGCAAGAAACGCCGCTATATCGTTCTGCCTGCGGTAACGTTCGCATTGTCGTTTCTATCGGTATTTCTGACAATGTGCGGAAGTTATCTCTATCGTGTCGGGAAATCCGTATTCGAGCCGTCGCTCACGATAATTTCTTTGCCGCTATGGTTGCATTGCGTTGCGGCTGTCGTGTTGCTCGCTCTTGCGGTTTACGGACTTGTCGGCGCGGTGCTTTGGAACAAAAAGCATATTTCGCCCGTGTCCATAAAAGAGAGCGCGGACACACTTCCTGCGGGAATATGTTTTTACGAGCAAAACGGACTTGTGCGGCTTATCAATACCGAGATGAACCGTCTTTGCGTTCTTGCAACCGGCAAGGCTCTGTTGGACGGCGCAAGTTTTTGGCGGAAGATCTCGCAAGGCGAAATTGAAGAAAGCTGTCTGCCGCTTCAAACTGGTGAAAAGCCGATCATCGAATACAAGGGAGGCAAAGTGGTATCGTTCAAGAGATATTCGCACGAGATAGACGGAAAAATCGTTTACGAAATCGTTGCGGCAAACGTAACCGAAAGATACCGTCTTACCAAAGAGTTAGAGCAAAAACTCGAAAAACTGAAAGCCGTCAACAAACGCCTTGTCGCATACGGGGATAACGTTGTGTTCCTTACGAAAGAAAAGGAACTTTTGGCGGCGAAAATCCGTATCCACGACGATATGGGCAAACTCTTGCTTGCAACAAAACGCAGACTTGCCGAACCGCTTGACAAAACCGAGCAAAAGCAAATGATATGCTTCTGGCAAGCGGAAATCGCCGCATTGAAAAGCACTCGTCCGCACACAAAGAAAGACAACTTGCAAGTGATAAAGGACGCGGCAAAACTCGTTGCCGTAACCGTGGATTTTTGCGGCGAAAAGCCGAAAGCCGATACGGTAAGCGAAAAAATACTCATCGCCGCAATGCACGAATGTCTGACGAACACCGTTTCGCACGCAAACGGTAAGACGATGACGGTTACGGTATCGGAGAAAAACGGCAAATATACGATAGAAATCACCAACGACGGCGAAAAGCCGAAAGGCGAAATTATAGAAGGCGGCGGACTATCGGGGCTTCGCTTGCTTGTAGAACGGGAAAACGGCACGATGATTATTCACAGCGCACCGCAATTTGAACTCATTATCGAACTGCCGCAAGGAGAAACTTTATGAAAGACGGAAAATACTCAGTCATGATAGTCGAAGATCAGCAAATGCCGAAGGCACTCTTTTCGCATTTTGTGGAGTCGTCGGACAAATTCTATCTGCAAGCGGCGATAGAAAACGCTTCCGTTGCAGATATTGTCTGCACACGCATGCCCGTAGATTTGATACTGATGGACGTAGTTACGGAAAACGGCGAAAGCGGACTCGAAGCGGCGGCAAAAATCAAGGCGAAATTCCCGAAAACGAAAATTATCGTCGTCACGAGTATGCCTGAGTGTTCCTATATAAAGCGCGCAAAACAAATCGGCGTTGAAGGCTTTTGGTACAAAGAAGTCAGCGAACAGCCGATTCTGTCGCTGATGGAACGGGTAGTAAGCGGTGAAATCGTCTACCCGGGCAGTCCGCAACCCGTCAGAATGGGACTTGCACTCAGTACGGAATTTACCGAAAAGGAACTTGAAATTCTGCGCCTTATGACGGGCGGATACAGCAATAAGGAAATTTCCGAAAAACTCGGCGTTTCTTCGGGCGTTGTCAAAAACCACGTTGCGGATATGCTGTTTAAGACGGGTTTCCGTTCTCGCACTCAACTTGCCGTAAGAGCAAGAGAATCGGGGCTTGTGATACTCGACAAAACCGACGACGAAATCTGACCGATAATGCAATCAAATATATAGAAACAGGCAGTCGCTTACCGGCGGCTGTCTTTTTTGCAAAAATTTTTTCTAAAAAACACAAAAAATTTGCCAAAGGGGTGCCGAATGGCACTCCCCAACCGCATACCACCTATGATAAAATATATATGCAAAATGTAAAATCAGGCGTAGTGTACGTAAAGGAGAAAGGATATGAAATGAAAAGAGTCGTACTTGCAATCAGAAACAGACTCGTTTTGGAAGCGGTGACAAACGCCCTGAAACGTGCGGGGTTCTTTGTGGAAAAATCTTCTTCGCAGGAACCGGAGTGTATCCTTACGCTGACGAACGCGCTTGCGGCAACAACTCTTGTAATGGACGTTACAAGATCGGGCGACGGCACGTTTGATATGCGTATGGACACCGAGCGCGAAGTCAGGAGGCAGAACCCCGAAATCAAAATTGCGCTTCTTTGCGACAACGTGTCGGATGAAAGCAGCGCATACAAAGTCAAATGCGCCAAGGAAGACGGCAGCATCGACGCATTCTTCTATGAATCCGTCCCGTCCGACTATCTTGCAGACGCAATCGACGCACTTTAAGAAGGAGGAAACAATGAATAAAAAATTTTTATTATTCCTTACGCTTGCGCTTGTTTTGTCGCTATGCCTGTCGTTGGTTGCGTGTAACGACAACGGCAATACGGTAAACAAGTTAAGTACGGAAAGCGGAATTACCGCGGACGGCGTGTTTGAAAAGGACTCCGTGCTGAAAGCCGAACATCATGCCACCGACAGCGAACAAGGCAAGGCGGCTATGGCGGCGATCGACAAGCCTTATGACAGCGCCAGGGTTGTCGTTTTCGATATTACCCTTACCAAAGGCGGCGAAAAAGCGCAACCGAGCGGCAAGGTCAAAATCACCATGCCGAAGCCGTTTGAGGCGGACGAATACGTCACTTATCACGTCAAAGGCGACGTCGTGGAAGAACTTGAAACCGCGGTCGTCGGCGACAAAATCTCTTTTGAAACGACAAGTTTTTCATACTTCGTGATCACGACAAACAAGGTTGCACACCGCACGAAACTTAACTACAAGGGCGTGTGGGCGCCGTCGGCAACGGGCGAGCCCGTTGACATAACGGAATATTTCAAAGATGCGTATATGATTGACAAGGAGGGCGACGCGTATAAGATGGCGGACGCCGTCGAAGAAGACACGGCTTTGAAACTTTGTTACAACCCCGACAATTATAAGTACGAAGCGCGAGCCAGGGATAAAATCGGTTATCTTTTCGCAAGAGGAAACGAAGACTGGGAGTTTTGCGCGGAGCTTCGCGCAGGCTCGCCGACAGGCCCCGCAATCGCGAAATGGCACGGCTACGAAATTTATGGTTATTACAGATACGAAGACTACGACGACTACGAAGACTTCATGTGGACGGAAAGTCATTTTCTGCAATTCATCGGCGAGGTTCACCCAAAACTTGAATACATAAAGTTTGCTTCCGTTAAAAACGTCGACGGCTATACGGACGAAAACGGCGGGTGGATTTCGGAAGAAGACGCCCTTGACGTTTACGTCGTGCGTACGCCGATAGGGACTTCGCAAAGATTGAACAGACAGCTGAGCGCAAACAAGTACGGAGTTATCAAAATTTCCGAAAGAGCCATAAACACCAGACAGTCAAGTATCGCGGGATATCCGCGCTACTGGTGGCGCTTCGATATCGACGAAGGGAAGCCCACGCACTGGCTGCTTATCAACGGCAACGTCAGGGCAACGGTGTTCAACGGGCGCGGTGAATTTGTCCAATCGGGATATAATATGAAATTGAAGTTCGATTACGACGAAAAACTCGATAACGGCTTCTCCGAAAACAGGCTTAACAGATATTTTATTCTGCTGGAAGAAGACGGCGTCGAAAATCCGGAATGCAGAATGGACATTCTGTTTTTACAAAACCCGTAAAATATGGTAAAATAATATTATTAAAAACAAACGCCAATTATTTTGGCGGCGGAGACAATATGAAAGCATTGAAAGGCGTACTTATTACACTTGTCGTCATCATCGCCATCGTCGGCGTTACCGTCATCGGCGGATACGTCTACGTCCGCACGACCTACGGCATAGACCTTTTCCGCACCGCGGGACAACTGAAAACGCTCACAAAAGACGTTGACGAATCCGTTCTTTGTCCGAATGCCTACGGCGAGCAGGATTTTGTCGAAATGAAAAGCGCAGTCAATGATAAAATCGACGGGCTTATCGTCTATGAAAAGGACAAAGGCTACAACGGTTATTCGGTCAATTTTGTTTCACTTGCGGGCAAAAGTATGACGGATCCGATTTTCCTCACCGAAAAGCATGTCGGGGCGATTGCCCAGACGGTCTTTTACGAGCAAACGGGAGGCAAAATCAAGTTGGGCGATAAGGAAGTGTCCGTAACCGTCATGCAAGTCGATTTTTCGGAAATTGCCGCAAACGGCAGTGCGGACTTCAACGTCGTGGCAAAACTCGACCTTACGCCGTTCAAAGCAGATATGGGCGGTTTCCCGTATAAATACTTCAAAAAATATATCCCCGATAACCTTTACGTTTCGTCCACCGTTCGCGTAGATAAGACGGAAGAAGATGGCTTTGCCTATACCATAACGCACAAATCGCTTACGCTTAACAATCTTTCGGCTGATGATACGGCGGATCTTTTTGATACGCTAAACGCCGTGCTGAAAATAGGTACTGCCGAAAACCTGAATATGCAGGTCGGCTCAATGGCGGTAAACGCACTGATCGGCACGAAAGACGCCATCGGTTTTGCCTATTCCATGAAAGCAATCGGGGCAAAGAGTTTCGATTTCGGCACTGTTTCGGACATAGACTTGTTTATCGTATACTAAACGACTTAATGCAGTATATTTGCGATGTAAAGTCGCGTTTTATGCAAAAAATCCCCCAAAAAAATTAAAAGGAGATACTATTATGTCGGAATTCATCAATACTGTAAGAGAAGTCGCCAACGGAAGCCTTAACGGTGTATCGGACGCCGTTATACTCGCGCTTATTTTTGTCGGAGGACTTTTAATCATCGCTTCAATAGTTGCGCTCGTTATTTCAATTTACCTTGCAATCAGTTATATTAAATATAACAGAAAGCAAAACAGTTAAGGAAAAACGGGCGAAGAAATCGCAAGAAAAATACTTGACGACAACGATTTGAAGAATATCAGAGTATCGAAAAACGGCTCTATTCTTTTCGGTAACAGTTACAGCCACTATTTCAAAAAAGTGCGTTTAAGACGTCTTGATTTTTATTTGGGTGCAACGTTACGTTGCCCTTTGCGGTTAAGCCGCTAATTGTTTTAATTTCCTGTTTGCGTAAGGCAGCCATTTTTTGTGGACGAAGTTTATTACTTCTTCCGTAGGTTTCGAATCGTGGTCGCCGTAACACTGTAAAATTCGTTTCTGTGCCGGCGAATACTCAATCGTAACGTTTTGTTCGGATAAAGAAAATAAGCGATTCTTCTCTTGCAAATTTTTGGTCGTAACCCATACGTCCTACGCAGTGATGAAGCAGTTCGCCTTCGTGAATGAGATCCGACGGCTTTTGTGCGATAATCGCTATATAGACGGACTTTTTATCGTATTCCAGCCCCAAATACTTGCTTGCAACGGCGGCGAATTTATCGTAAAGGGCTTTGCGTTCCTGCTCGTCTTTCAAGGCTTTTGCGGTGTTGTATTCGTCTATGCGTATATCGTGCCAACGCTTGAAATCGTGGGGATAGCGGTTTTTATTCTCCGACATATCCAATCCGAGATAATTGCAGGCGCGCAAGTAATCCCGATACGAATACGGGTTCGAGTTCTGACTTCGGATATACAGCACGAACTTTTCAAGGTCGTTTTTGAAGAAAGTCCGCAACTCTTTCAGCTCGGCTTCTTTGGATAACTGCATACGGTATTTTTTATACGCTTGCAAATCGGCAACGGGCTTATTCGTCTTGAACGCACGAAGAATAACGTCAACGTAGTAGCCGTTTTGCATTATTTCGGCGCGATTTTTCATAAGCCATTTGCAAAAGCGTTTGTTCTTGCCGATTTCTTTCAAGATTTGAGTGGAAAAGGCGTACTTTGAAAGTCCTGCTTTCATCAGGTATTCGATTTGCGGATAGTGCTTGTAATAGCGTAGGTATTTCAAGATGTCAACGCCTCGATAAAGATTTACGGCGGAATACTTATATTCGGGAAATTTATCTAAATATTCGCGGTTTACGATAGGTGCAAACGGATCAAAGTATTTATCGTCTGCGCAGCCCCAAGCGGTGCTTTCGTACCAACGCTCGGATTTTTGCAAGCCTTGTTCGTACCAACCGACCTGATAGCCGGCAATGTAGTAAAATACCATATCTTTGACGAAACATTTATCGGAGTTTAAGCCGTGAACGGCGACTTGCTTATACAGCCACTGTTTGTAATGGTTTCTAACGGCAACGGTAACTTTTACGAGTTCGCCGTCGTTCTTGGTAAGATACGAATAAAAGCGAGTATGACCGGGCGCGCAAGTCATATTTTCCTTATCGTAACGCCTGATGCGCTCGACTATGTATTTCGGAATGGGTTTTATTTTTTCTGCTTTCATTTGTTTTACCTCACAATAAACGTATCGCCTAAAACGGCTTTGAGTTTTGCAATAATTTCGTTGTCAACGGTAGGCTGTTCGGGTTCGTAAATTTCTTGCGGTTCTTCGACGTCGCCGTCAAACTTTCGCATATCGTCTTCGGTTAAATCATCGCAGAGGATTTCTCCCGTATTTTCGTCTATAAGTCGATTATCCGCACAATTCACGCACTGAATGAATTGCGTATCGTATGGATTTTCGATTATATACAAGTCGTGCCGTTTAACGATTTTAGCGAAGTAATTTTCGGCCGCGTGGTAAGGAAAACCGATCATCGGGATACGGTTTTCCAAGCCAACGTCGCGGCTTGTAATTGTTAGTCCGAGTTCGTCACCGAGCATAACGGCATTGTTGCCCAAAACTTCATAGAAGTCGCCTAAACGAAGCGTTACGACAGCCGTCGGGCGTTCGCTTTGGTAAAGCATATAATCCCGGTAAGTCTGATTGCCTTTCGGTTGTTCTTTGACGGCGACAGGCTTAACTTGTTGCGATTCTTCTTGGGCAACGATTTGCATTGCCTCTTGCATTTCTTCTTCCGTCGGCATGTCCGAATCGTCATTGTTTGTATTGCTTTCGGCTGTTGAAGTGTCGTTTACGGTATCTTTAACGTCCGTTTCGTCGAGTCTGTCAAAGATTGAGAATTGCAAGTTTTGCGGCTTCGGTTTAACGGAAGAAGTCGGCGTATAGGTTGATTTTTGCGTTGTTTTCGGTTTTGCTACAACGGGTTTGTATTCTTCGCCATCTATAGTGTAAAGAGTTCCTTCGATGGAATCTTCTTCAAAGTAATGTATTGCCCAACCGTAAACCGTGGTATCTTTGACGCAGGTACAATTTGCACCTTTCTCGGCAAGTTTTCGTGCCTCGTCGTAAGCGTATTTCATAAAACCCGAAAGCGTCTTTTTGTTGATAAGCGGTTTGCCGTCTTTTTCAAACGGCGTGCCGTTGTTTATTTTATCCGCTAACGTTTCGCTCGCATTTTCTTGTAAATATGCAAGTATAAGTTCTTCTTGCTTGTTTTTTGCTTCTAAATTCAATTTCATAGCATATCTCCTTAAAAGGGTAAATCGTTCAGAAGTTCGGCGGCATTGCCTTCCAAGTCGGAAAGCGTTGTGTAGTTGTTAAAACCGCCGCGATAGTCCGTTTCGTTTTCTGCCGTCCTAATAAGTATGTGGTCATACCATTCGTTGGAAAAATATCTGACGTCGGATATAGATATGTAAGTAGTTTTTTTCCGTGCAGTTGATTTTCTCGCTGACTTATGCTACAACCGCCACCACGAAAGGCAATAAAAAATGAATGCAAATATTGTTTGTGTGGTAATTGAATAGGGTGTTCTAACGAGGTTAAGTAAAGGTGCATTCAATAATTGCATCGGATTAAAGAATATAATTATCCCGGATAGCGTTACGAGCATAGGAAAATTGGCGTTCTGTGGTTGCACAAGTTTAACGAGCGTAACCATCGGCAAAGGCGTTACGAGTATAGGAAAATGGGCGTTCAACAGTTGCAGCAAGCTGACAGAGATGAAATATAACGGCACCATGGAAGAATGGAAAGCCATTGAAAAGGGCGATAATTGGGCGTACAACACACCCTTCGAAACTATTCATTGCAATGACGGCGATATAAAGAAGTAAATCCTGCAAAAGCCTAATTAAAATCGAGAAAGGGTCCGACGAAAAATCGGACTCTTTCCATTATGAGTCGGAAAAGTTTTTTTGACGATATAGCTGTATTTTTTTCTTTCGACGCCGAAAACCAATCGGGAAAATAAAGCCCGATGTCAAGGAACGGCAAAATGCAATCCGCCGCGGTCAAAAATCAATATCGAATAAAGTCGGTCAGCCAAATATCCGCGATTTTCTCTTTCGGCATAAAAATAAGTTTTTCGAACTCGGTGCCGTTTTTTACCGACAAATGAGTAAAATATAGCCCCAGATAATACCCTTTTACCGGAAAATCGTCATCAACGGAAGTCGAAGTAAAATATTCTCTCATCGTTTCGGAAGATATCGGCGCATCACCGTCCGAAAGCAGTTTTTCCGTCAGTGCAGCCGTATTTTTCATTAAATTATCTGCTTGTGCTTCGGAAACATTCAGTGTTTTTGCTACGTTTGCAACGTTCCATTCCGGATTATGAATCCACAAAGTAGCGTAAGATGCGAGTCCCTCTTCGACGGCCCTTGAAAGTACGGTATCGGGAAAACCGTCCTTTACGTGTGATGGCGGACCATATGAATTATTTCGTGAGGAATAAGAATATCGATTTGGTCTTTACTTAGCGGTCTGTCGATTCCTATATAAAGGTTTGGCTCATATTCATCGTCGGGAAGTGCGCAGCCGCCGATATTGGACAACTCCAAACCCAAAGAAAGGTAAATTCAAAATCCACGTTCATTCTTTCCACAAACCTTTTTGCGGAAAGAATCGTATAATCGACCGTTCCTTGTTTATAATTATTCTCCGCGACTTGCAAAAGATTTTTAAAATCTGTTTGTTCGATCATCGGTTTCAGCCTTTCTATCGGCTGACAATACAAAAACCGGAATGCGCTTTGAAAAAAGGCGGGATATTTTTTCGTATAGTTTTCGTATGCCTCAAACTTTCCGACGTTTTTCGCCTCGTTGCACAAAATTCCGTAATCTTCAATCATATGTACGATTTTCATAAATTCCCCCACAAATTAAAAATTGATTTATTAAAATTATCATATCATTTTTTATCGCAAAAAGCAAATATAACAACACGGACAAAACAAAAAATTGTGCAAATTAACGGAGCAAAGCGTTGACATATACATTCGTTTATGATAAAATGGAAGAGATATCAATAATACTTCGCATTTCAGATTCGTTTACGATGCGATTAAAACAGGTTCGGGAATGACATATCCGTCTTCAGAGGGGATATTCGTCATATATTTATTAAAAAGGAGGAACCCATATGCAGCGAAAAAGAATTATGATAATCATAATACTTCTTCTCTCGGCTCTTCTGCTCGCGGCGTGCGGCAGAATGATCCAAACGGAACCGTATATCAAGGATAACGGTTCGGCAACCGCAAAGTTTACCGTCGGTAAACTCAAAACGGCTGATTTCCTCAGGCAAATCGGCGACTCCGTATCAAAAGCCGATATAACGGCAACTCTGAACGCAGACGACGAAGTTTTCGTTACCGTCCGTCTTGGCGAAGGTATCGAAAAGGTCCGCCCGGCGGGAATGTCTGCGTCCGAATTCGCGCTTTCGCCCGAAGGTAAAGCCATTATCGAATCGGGCAGAGCGGCTCAGCGGAATATCTTCGCCGAAATCAAGGAATCCGGTATATCCGCCGAATTCAGACACAGTTACTCAATTCTTCAGAACGGATTTTCCGTTCGCATAAAATACGGAGATATAGCCCGTATAGAAGCTCTTCCCGGAGTCGAAAAGGTTATCGTTTCCGAGCAATACGCAATTCCGGAAGTAACCTCTCTGGATATTGCACGGTCTTTTGCGTCTACGGGAATCTTCGATAACCCGACCTCTTATTCGGGAGCGGGAACGATAATCGCCGTTATAGACACGGGCGTTGACGTCGGACACGACGCTTTCGCAAAGGCTCCGGTAAGTCCCTTGCTTAAATACGAGGATCTCGACGGAATACTTCCGCTCACCAACGCGTCGTATATTTACGGAGGACTTACGGCCGACGACGTTTATTACAGCAGTAAGGTCCCCTTCGGTTTCAACTACATAGACGAGAATCTCGAATACAGTCCCGACGATTATGACGCCGTATACAACGGACATATCCACGGAACGCACGTAGCCGGAATAGCCCTCGGAAACGATTCTATGATAAAAGGCGCGGCTTACGACGCTCAGCTTGCGGTAATGAGAGTTTTCGGTAATAACGGCGGAGCTTACGACGTGGATATCTACGCAGCGGTAGAAGACTGCGTGCTTCTCGGCGTGACCGTCGCAAATCTTTCGCTCGGAAGTCCCTGCGGTCTTACCTATCCCAAGGGAGCTGACAGGCAGTACGTCAAGGAAATACTCGTCAACGCCGAAAGAGCCGGTCTTATGGTAGTCTGCGCGTCGGGTAACGACGGTACTGCGTGGTGGTTTGAAGACACTCTGGATTCTTTCTCGTCCACCGAGGATCCGGATAACGGCGTAGTTGCCGCACCCGCATCCTTCTCGACTACCTTTGCGGTAGGCTCTGCCGAAAACCTCGTCAAGGTATTCTTTGAACTTGACGGTCGCCGCATTATCGGAAGAAACGGCGTTATCGACAGCGAGACCAACCGCACGGCAGACTTCCTTGACGTTCTTCAGGGAAAAGACGAGGCGATATTCGAGTACATAATCGTTCCCGGCGTCGGAAAACCCGAAGACTTCGAAGGAATCGACCTCACCGGAAAGATAGCGGTCATAAAGAGAGGCGAAATCGCTTTTGCGGATAAGGTTAAAAACGCCGCGGAAAACGGAGCCGTCGGCTGTATTCTTTACGACAACGTAAGTGAATTCGTGGAGAAATTCGGCGCGATAGTAGGCGAGAACGCCATTCCCACGATGACGGTAACTCTTGAAGACGGAATTAAACTCGTCAACGCGGAAAACAAAAAAATTACCGTCAGAAGCGGCAGTTATAAGGTTGACTATTCTTATTCGTCATCTATGGGCGCGCTTTCTGACCTTTCCATAGGCATTGACGTTCTCGGCGTAGGCGGAAGCGTATATTCGGCGATCAACCGCAACTACGCGGAATACAATGGAATGTCCGCGGCATACGGAACGATGAGCGGAACGAGTATGGCTACTCCGAACGCGTCGGGCGTTATGGCCGCGCTTGCGGGTTATCTCAAAACCGCTTATCCGAAATTAACCAACGGTCAGATTATGGCTGCCGCTTATCAGAGGCTTATGAGTACGGCAAATATTATGGTTAACGAAGACGGTAATCCCTATACTCCCCGCCGTCAGGGCGCAGGTATTGCGGACGTCGGAAAAGCCATAGAAACTCAGGCGTATCTTACCGTTACGGGTTCGAACAAGACCAAACTCAATCTCGGAAGCGACCTCGATAAAGACGGCGTTTATACTCTTCGTTACAATCTCGTAAACGACGGAACGGAAGCGCGCGGTTACAGCCTTAAAACGCTCGTTTTCACCGAATCCGCAATAAACGCTTATTCCATAGGCTATAAGCGAAAGGGACCCGACGCTATGGTCATAGCGGAGAAGGCGTATATGTTCGAGGACGCCGAAATAACGTATTTCGTCAACGGCAAAAAGCTTGACGGCAACGAAATTACGGTAAAGGGCGGCGAAGAGCTTGCGATAAAAGTCGTAATAAAACTCGCCGACGAACATAAAGCCTATATGGACGAGACCTTCAAAAACGGAATTTACGTCGAAGGATACTCGGTTCTCGAAGCGACGGACGGAGAAAAAATCGACCTTTCCATACCGTTTATATCCTTCTACGGCGACTGGTACGGACTTCCCGCGTTCGAACCCACGATTTTCGACGACGAAGCTCCGACGTGGGAGACGTATTCCGGACTCGGTCTTGTTTACTGGACCGAAATAGGCGGTGGTTGGTGGAGCGGAACACGCTTCGTCGCAGGTTCCTATCATTACAACGTCCCCGAAGGATATGAAACTCCCGCGGCGTCTCCCGACAAGGCTGCTATCGGCAGAGGCGCGACTCCCGCCGGCAACTGGACGGGCGAAGTCGTTGCCGAATACCTCTTCATTGCGACGAAGAGAACTGCAAGCACGCTTTACGTCGATTTCGTCAGAAAGGATACGGGTGAAATCATAGGTTCTTCGTCGTTTATCGGCGTAGGAAAGCCTTCCGTCGCAACCGGCGGCGGTTACACTCTCGAATTCGGCTCGTATCTGCTTCCCGAAGCGGGTATGTTTGCAAACAACGAAGAGATTCTCGTAAGAATGACCTACGACTTCGACGACAAACCCGTCGGACAGGTCCTCGAAATGCCGCTTTACGTTGACCTCGAGGCTCCGACTCTCGAAAAAGCGGAATGGAGAAAAGAGGACGGAAGGACATATCTCGATCTCACCGTATTCGACAATCATTACCTTATGGCGACGGGACTTATGACGTACGGCACGGAGGATTCCTATGCGGCTCTTTACGAGGACGCTTTCCCTGCTTACGGCGAAAAGGGCGCGAGCTACGGCTATACGATCGACGTAACCGACCATCTTCCCGCCGTTGTCAACAATCTCTTCGCGATAACTCTTATCGACTACGCGAATAACCGTTCCGTCTATGAGATAGAGCTTCCCGACGACGACAAGACGGAAAACTCCTCCGACGCTCTCTCTCTGAAAGGAAGAGATATCTACGTCGTCTATCAATCCTCCGACACCGTGATTTACGGCGACAGGAACGATCCTATGTTCAGGGAAATTCATTCCACGGTCTCCCGTAATCCTCTTAACGGTTCGGGTTCCGTAATTACGAATAACGACGAAGGTCCCGAGTTCGTAATAGAAGACGGAGTTCTCGTCGCGTATAACGGGCAGGGCGGAGAAGTCGTCGTTCCGGACGGTGTCAAAGCCATAGGAGACGCGGTATTCGCGGGACTTCCCTCCGTAACAAAAATAACCCTTCCGGAAGGTCTCGAAAGAATCGGCGTCGGTTCGATTTACAGACTCGCGAACCTCACGGAACTCGTGCTTCCTTCCACTCTTAAAGAGATAGAAGGCTCCTACGATTACTCGTCGGTATCGGGACTTCCCAAGCTTACGAAGATTAACCTCGAAGACACGAATCTTTCCTACGCTTACGAGGCTTTCAACGGTCTTTCGTCGCTTGAAAGCATAACCTTCCCTGCTGCCGACGCTCCTCTTTCGCTCTCGAAGTCTCTGCTTGTCAACGCAAATCTGAAAACGGTAGTATTCAACGGCGAAATCGAAATTATCGATGACGCCGTAGCTATGAACGACTCTCTCGTCTCCGTCGAATTCTTCGGAAAGGTCGGCGGTATAAACGGCAGCAGCGCCGGTACGTTGGCTTTCACCTCGAGCGCGAAGCTTGAAAAGGTCGTCTTCCACGAAGAGGTCGGAAATATCGGTTACACGAGAATCCTCGATTTCTGGGGACTTAAATTCAAAACCTTCGGCAGAGCCTTTACCGCTCTTCCCTCCCTCAAAGAAGTAATATTCGAAAAGGACGTCGGTAACTTCGACGGTATGGCGTTCTCGGGCTGTTCCAATCTTTCGTCCGTCGTATTCGGCGGAAAGGTCGGTACGATAGGCAGCGCCGCTTTCGGCAACGATCCTCAGCTTAAAGGAGGCTTTACCGTAGCCGAAAACAACGATTATCTCGTCAGGGACGAAACGACCGGTATGGTTTACGACAAGGATATGACCAGAATGATCAAACCTTTCGACTGGGATTACGACGGAATATTTACCGTTCCGGAAACGGTTACGGCTCTTAACGCCTACGAATTCTCGACGCCCGAAATTATCCCCGGCGGCGGCACATTCTACTACGGAGTAAACGAAAATCTCGAATACTTCTATCAGGTATTCGGAATGTCGACTTACCCGAAATACACCAAGACTCTTATGAAAGGAGTCGTCCTCAACGACAATATCACCGAACTTCCCGAGTTCTGCTTCTACGCAAACGAAAACCTCTCCGAAATCAATCTCGATAAGATTACTCGTTTCGGAGCAAGCGCGCTTTCCTCTTCGGGAATAACGTCTCTCGTCATTCCCGATACTGCCGAATTCGTAGGCGGGTTCCTCGTTTATCAGTGCAAAAAGCTGACCGACGTTAAACTCAGCGATAAGCCCGAATACGAAAGCTTCGAATATTTCTTCGCGGGAACCGGACTTAAAGAAATCGAGCTTCCCGAATTCATCGACAAAGTTGCGGACTATATGTTCGACGACTGTCAGTATCTCGAGAAAGTAACTCTCCTTGCCGACGTCGAGTATATCGGCTACGCGTCCTTCCGCGCGACCTATTCTCTCGATGAGCTTATAGGGTTCGATAAGGTTACCGACCTCGGAGTAATGTCCTTCAACGCCTCCGCTATTAAAAACATAAGTATGCCCTCCGTGGAATATATCCGGTATGCGGCGTTCTATAACTGTATGTACCTCGAAACCGTAGACTTCGGCGAAAGCCTCAAAGAGCTTGTTCCGTATTACGGAACGGATTACGAACAGTTCGTTAACTGCGAATCTCTCCGAAGCTTCTATATTCCCGCCGGACTTGCCGCCTTCGATATCGGAGACGTCTTTGCCGGCTGTAAATCTCTCGAAGCCGTAAACGTACACGAAGATAACCCCTACTACTCGTCAGTGGACGGAGTTCTCTTCAACAGCGCGGAAACCTCGATTCTTCTTTATCCCGCAGCAAGCAAAAACGTTGAATTCGAAGTTCCGGAAACGGTTACGGCTATCGGCGACAACGTATTCGCAAATGCGGTTCTTCTCGAAAAGGTAACTATGCCCTCGGTAAGTACTTTGGGTAAAGCGGTATTCGCAAACTCCGGCGTAAAAGAGATAATTATCGGCGAAGCTCTCGAAGCCGTACCCGCGTACACGTTCTATAACACGCCGCTCGAAATCATCGACCTCGATAGCGTCAAGGAAATCGGAGAATTTGCTTTCTATAACACGAAGCTCGCGTCCGTAACCCTGAAGAAGCTCGAATATATCGAAGATCGTGCGTTCGTAAATATCGATACGCTTAAAACCTTGACTCTCGGAAACGTAGTCGAATTCAATTTCTCAAGAGTTTTCTTCGGCTGCACGGGACTTGAAAACGTTATTCTTGAAAATAACTCCGCGTTTGCATACGAAAATAATCTTCTTATGAACGCGGCAAAGACCGTCGTTTTCAGATACACGGGCAAGGCTGCGGAAGTAACGGTTCCCGAGGGCGTAATCAAGATCGACGGCGACGCGTTCAGGAACAATATGAATCTCACGACGCTTGAACTTCCAAAATCTCTTAGGTTTATAGGCGACGGAGCGTTCTACGGCTGCGGAAATCTCAAGGAAATTACCTTCAAATCCGAGAAAGCGCCGATTCTTCAGAGCTACTTCAGAGAAAATGCAAGGTATCTTTACAATCAGTTCGTAATGAACCTTGACGACACCGAAAAACCGCTTGAAATAACGGTTTATTGCAACGGAGACAAGTCATTTATGACTCCGATCTGGAAGATGTATTTCAGGAATATTGTGAAAATGA
>UQVY01000009.1 GCA_900544545.1 uncultured Eubacteriales bacterium | reverse complement strand
GGTTTTAATCATTTCATCGAAATTATCGTGAAGAATTTTAAGAGCTTTTTCCATAAATTAAGCCTCCTGAAAAGGAATTCGACGTCCCCGCAAGCACTCCGCTCTCCGAAAAAATAAGCAAAGACTTAATCGGACGCGGATTCGGCTTCATCGGACCGGTCATAGTTTATTCTTATATGCAAGCGATAGGAATGGTCAACAATCACGTTAAAGACTGCTCTTTTGCTTAAACGGACGTATAAATACGCTCGGTAGTTCGGAATCCGTCGCCTTTAAGAAGAGGCTTCTTTTCGCGCGTCGGAATCGGTAAAAACATTGAATTTCCGGCTTTCGGGCGAGACGGCTCTTTTCCTTTCCATAACCGAAAGAAGGCTTCTCATTCGTATGGTAACCGCTCCCATATTGGATATCTCGTCGATTTTTATCTGAGCGTAAAGCTTTCCGCCCTTCTCGACTATGGAGCGCACTTCGTCGGTCGTAACCGCGTCGAGTCCGCAGCCGAAAGAAACAAGCTGCACGAGACTTATATTCACGTCGTCCGAAGCGTCTGCCACGAATTCCGCCGCAGAATAGAGCCTTGCGTGATAAGTCCATTGATTACGGACTCCTACGGACTGTTTTATTTTCCTCCGCGGAATACCGTCCTCGCTGATAACTACCGCGCCGAGTCGGGTTATAAGTTCGTGAATTCCGTGATTTATTTCGGGATCGACGTGATAAGGTCTTCCGACAAGCACGATGATCGGCTTTTTCTCCCTTATCGCGCGTTCCAAAAATTCAGCCGAACGGCTTTCGATTGCCCGTAAAAATCCGTCGTATGCCGAATAAGCCTTATCGGCTGCGCAAGCTATACTTTTCGCGCCGAAAGACGACGAAAGGAAATGCGCGGAAAGAATCGCGCTCATTCTCTTAACGAAGGTCTTTTTATCGTAAATACTGACGAAATCGCTTATAAAATCCGTTTCACGCAGGTCGTCTACGTTGAGGAGAAGGACTTTCGGATAATACGCGACTATCGGACAATTGAAATGATCGACTCCTCTGCCCTCGTCGACGTTATAAGAGGAGCAGGGATAAAAAATAGCGTTTACTTTGCGCTTCAGAAGATATTCCGCGTGTCCGTGCATAAGCTTAGCTGGATAACAAGCCGTATCGGACGGAATGGAATACTGACCTTCGGAATAGATTTTTCTGTCGGAAAAGGGCGAAGTTACGACGCCGAAACCCAGCTCTTTGAAAAAAGTCGCCCAGAAAGGAAGCAGCTCGTACATATTCAGTCCCATAGGCAAACCTATATTGATTTTTCCTTTTTCGGGAGTCGGATTCATATATTCTGAAAGAAGTTTAAGCTTGAAGGCGTAGATATCCATCGGATCCTCCGCCTTTTTTATACCCAAAGGCTTCGAACAGCGGTTTCCCGCAATGTATTTTCCGCCGCCGGAAAAGGTGTTTACGGTGAGGATACAGCCGTTTCCGCAGCCCCCGCATCTGAAACTACGCACGGTATGAGTAAAATCGACAAGCTTATCTGGAGTTATAAGCGTAGAAATCCTGAATCCGCAGTTTTCCTTTGCGAAAAGAGCCGCTCCGAAGGCGCCCATAAGCGCGGAGAATTCCGTACGGATAACTTCCTTGCCCGTTTCCTGCTCGAAAGCTCTTAGTACGCAATCGCTTAAAAAAGTCCCGCCCTGAACGACGACGCAATTCCCGAGTTCTTCCGGCCGGGTACATCTTATTACTTTATAAAGCGCGTTTTTGACTACGCTTATCGAAAGCCCCGCGGAGATATTTGCGGTCGAAGCTCCGTCCTTCTGCGCCTGTTTAACAGAGCTGTTCATAAAAACCGTACATCTCGAACCGAGATTTACGGGAGCGTCGGCAAAAAGACCTATCCTCGAAAATTCCTCGGCGGAATACCCCAAAGCCTCGGCAAAGGTCTGCAAAAAAGACCCGCAGCCCGACGAACAGGCTTCGTTCAGATAAAGATATTCTATCGCTCCGTTTCTTATCTTAAAGCACTTTATGTCCTGACCGCCTATATCGAGTATAAAATCGACGGACGGACAGAATTTCTTCGCAGCCGTATAATGAGCTATCGTTTCGACTACGCCGAAATCGACGCCGAACGCGTTTCTGACAAGCTCTTCGCCGTAACCCGTGACCGCGGACGAAACTATATCGATATCGGGATAATCCGCATAAATCCCCGAAAGATAATCCTTCACAAGCTCTACGGGATTGCCGCGGCTCGAAGTATAAAAAGGACGGAAGATGTTTCCGTTCCCGTCGGCAAGAACAATTTTAAGCGTCGTGGACCCCGCGTCTATTCCGAGATAGTTTTCCTTCCCCGGCTTATCGAGAATCCTGATACCCTTGGAGTTGTTTTCGTGACGGCGACGGAATTCCGCATATTCCTCTTCCGAGCGGAAAAGAGGCCGACAACTTTCGTATTTTCCAAAAGAAGAGGTCTTTTCAAAAGCCTCCGAGACCTCCGCAAGATTCCGCTTCTCCGCAACTTTCGAGCGGGCTGCTCCTATCGCGACGTAATAAAGAGAATTATCGGGACATTCGCCCTTTATTCCGAGAATATCGTCGAAGGCTTTCCTGAGTTCGGAAAGAAAGGTCAGCGGTCCGCCGAGATAAAGTACGTTTCCGACTATTTTCCTTCCCTGCGCAAGCCCCGCAATCGTCTGATCGGCAACCGCGCGGAAGATTCCCGCGGCTATATTTTCTTTTCTTACGCCCTGATTAAGGAGAGGCTGTATATCGGATTTTGCAAAAACGCCGCACCTCGAAGCTATCGCGCAGACGTCGTCGTGATTTTCGGAAAGCTTATTCAAATCGTCGACGGTAAGCTTCATAAGCGTCGCCATCTGATCGATAAACGCGCCAGTCCCTCCCGCGCAACTTCCGTTCATACGCATCTCGAAGCCGTTTGTCAGAAACAGTATTTTTGCGTCTTCTCCTCCGAGTTCGATAACGACGTCGGTTTCAGACCTGAAAAAGCCTACGGCAAGCTTTTCGGCGTAGACCTCCTGAACGAAAGGAAGCCCGAGCGTTTCCGCGACTCCCATTCCGGCAGACCCCGAAACGGCTATAAGAGCTTCGTTCAGTCCGAATTCCCTGCGTATTTCTCCGAGCCGAGCGGCTACGGTTTCGGACACGCGTGAAAAATGCCTTTCGTACGACGAAAAAATCAGCGAATCGTCTTCGCCGACTACTACCGCTTTGAGCGTAGTTGAACCTATATCGAGTCCGATTTTCTTCATCCGTTTTTCTCCCGAGCTATGGCAAGCATAAGTTTTATCCGGTTTTCTCTGTTGACCGCGGACGCTCCCGCATCGTAATCCACGGGGAATATATTCGCGCTCGGATAAAGCTCTCTGAGTCTTCTTATCGTTCCTTTAGCGACTATATGATTGGGAAGACAACCGAAAGGCTGAGCGCAGATAACGTTATCGTAACCCTTCTCGATAAGCTCGGCAACCTCGCCCGGAAGCAGCCAGCCCTCGCCCATTTTTACTCCGCGGTCGATAACTCCGTCGGCAAGAGATTTTATTTTCTCAAACGGCGCGGGCGCGACAAATTCCGGATAGGGCTTCAAAGCGTCGGTCAAAAGATTCTCGTAATCTATCGTCTTTTTTTCGGCAAAACTTCCTATAAACTTTTTCAGCGGATTTCCTCCGTAATAGCCGTAATCCGTTACCGAATTCGCCGCGCAATACTGAAAGAATCCGAGCACGCCGGGAATCATATATTCGCAGCCCTCTTTCAGCAGAAAATCTTCCAGTCCGAAATTCGCGAACGGAGAATATTTTACGTAGATTTCTCCGACAATCCCGACCTTTATAAGCTCTTTTTCGTCTCTTTTGACCGAATGGAAATCAGAAGCTATGCCCGCAAGATTTTCTTTGATTTCGGCGCGGCTCGTTCCTTTTCCTTTCGAAAAACGGGAAGATATCTCCTTAACCCACCGCCCGACAAGCTCGTCGGAAGTCCCTTTCACCGATTCGTAAGGTCTTGTCTGATTCCTGAGCAGCATTATCATATCGCCATATATGAAGGACGCGAGAGCTTCGGTTATCATAGAGGGAGTGATTTTAAAACCGCTGTATTTTTCAAAGCCCGCAAAGCTTACGGATATTACGGGGACGAAAGGAAGCCCCATTTTTTCGAGAGCCTTCCGCAAAAGACAAATGTAATTCGACGCGCGGCAGCCTCCGCCCGTCTGAAAAAAAATAAGCGCGGTTTTATTTACGTCGTAATCTCCGCATTCAAGCGCGTAAAGCAGCTGTCCGAGAGAGCAAATAGCCGGATAGCACATATCGTTATGAAGATATTTCAATCCCGTATCAATAACTTCCTTTCCTTCGTAATGGACGACTTTGAAGTTATATCCTCTGAGCCTGAAAATCTCTTCGAGAAAATACATATGTATGGGGAATATATCGGGAGCCAGAATCGTATAGCTCTTTTTCATTTCCTTGGTAAAATCCATTTTCCGACGTTTCTCCTCGTCTTCGGCAAACCGCGATTTTATAAAGAAAAAGCCTCCGCGGGGAGACTTTTCCCGTGCCGAGTATTATCCGACACTTTTATTAATTGATTATAAATTCGTACGCATCGTTCGCAACCCGACGGAAATCAGTCCTTTTTAATGCGGACGTCAAGACTTTCCGCGGGAATTTCTATTCCGTTTTCGTCAAAAGCCTTCTTCAAAGCCTCATACATTTCGAAGTAAACCGTCCAGTAATCGTCCGTTTTGCACCAGACTCTCGTAAACAAATCCACGCTTTTCGGAGAAAATCCGTTTATTCTTACGGTCGGCGCGGGATTATCCAATACGAGCGGATTTGCCGCGGCGGTATCGGAAATAATCTTCCTGACTTTTTCGAAATCCGCGGAATGCAATATGGATATATCAAGATTGACTCCTCTTATATCCTTTTCGGTATAATTGACTATCGTACTCGTGGAAAGCGTTCCGTTGGGAATATAGATTACTTTATTATCGAAAGTACGGACCTTCGTGTTGCAGATCTTAATCTCTTCGACCACTCCTTCGTAGCCGCAGGCGGATATATAATCGTCGTCCCTGAAAGGCCGCGTAATCAGAATCAGCACGCCTCCCGCAAGATTGGAAAGCGTTCCGTTTACGGCGAGACCGACGCATACGCCCAAGGAGGTTATAAGAGCCGTAAGTCCGCTCGTATCGATTCCGAGATAGCCTACAAGACAGATAACGACGAGGACTTTCAGCGTTATTTTAAAGACGTAGCTCAAAGTCTTATAAAGCGTTTTGTCTATCTTTCCTCCGTTGACTATTTTCTTGTCGATTTTAGCCGAAAGCTTTTTGGAAATCAGGTTTATCAGCCTGAAGGACAGGAACCAGACGACCAGCGCGACTACTATCCTCACACCGACGTTGGCGAGCCACGTTTCCACGGACGCCCAGAATTCCGACCAATCCATAATCTATCTCCTTTTCATCGATTTTAAGCCATCGGTCTCAACCGCTAAAGCTTATAAGCTACTTTCCCGTCAAACACTTTAATCTTCCGCTTATAGAGTAGCTGTAAATACTCCCGTCCGCCCATATAAGATGGTCGAAAAGAGCAACTCCCATATTTTCGAGAAAAACCGAAAGATTCTGCGTGAAAATATCGTCCTCCACGGAAGGATCGGAAAACCCCGACGGATGAGCGTGCGCGACGAGAACGCTTGCCGCGTGATACCGCAGACAGTTTTCCGCTATATCGCGGAAAGAAACCGTAGCCGCCGTCGGAGAATTTCCTTTGATTTCGTACTCGAACAACGACTGCCCCGTGACCGTAAGGAAGGTTATGTATACGATTTCGTTGAATTCGCCTTCGAAACGGTTCGACAAGTGAGCGCAAAGCTCTTCGTAAGTACGAACCTTGCCTTTTTCGTTTTTAATGGACGCACAGTAATTCATACATTTACGAAGCACAGCCAGATATTCCGCACTTGCCTTGGAAATCTTTCCGATGTTCATAAGGTCAAAAACATCAGCTTCCAATACATTCTTCAACGAACCGAAACGCATTATAAGCTTATGAGCGGTCTCGTTCATATCCTTTCTCGGACAGCCGTAATATAAAAGAAATTCCAGAACCTCGTGTTCGTTCCAGTTCTTACAATCGAGATTCAGAAGTATCTTCCGCAGCCGCATACGATGACCTTCGTGAACGTTTTTATCGGTCGATTTCTTCCTCTTGGCTTTAACCTTCACGGGGACGTCGGCTTTTACTTCTCCTCCGTCTTCGAGCTTGTTCGTTTCCTCCGTAAGCGAAATCTCCGGAGCAATCTCCTGTTTTTCGACGGAAGCCTCTTCCGGAACATCTTCGTCCTTTACGTCGGATTCCGGTTCCTCTCCGAGAAATTTCATAACATTTTCAATGAGCTTTCTACGGAATTCGTCCGCAACCATCACGCAATTACCCGAATCCGTAACGCATTCGTCCGGCTCTGCATTATCCTGAACGTCTTCATTCGTAACGTCTTCATCCGGAACGTCCACATCTTCTTTTGCCTTTCCCGATTCTGCAAATTTATCCGATTCATCTTCAAACATAATAAAATAATCCTCTATAACCAAAGAAAACAAGGCTTAATTGCCAGTATGACCGAGAACAATTGGATTTTACTATATCGGGAAACGTTTGTCAACCGATTTTTCAAACGTAAATGCTCGTGAAAATATCGGCAAATCGAATATTATTCATTTATTAATCCGAATCGGCGTCGCTTTACGCAAGTATTATTCAGCAATGACTTGATTTCGCGAATATATGCAAACGAAAAAGTTCCGTCGGATTTTTCACCGACGGAACTTTTTATAAAAAACCAAAGTCAATCCGGCTTTACGCCTTGTTTTTCTTGTCTTTTCTGAGCTTTATAAGCATAACCGCAAAAACTGCCGCAAAGAGAATCACGACGATAAGAAGAATTATAGTAAGAGCCGAAAGCGGCGTGCTTACTTTAAGCCTGAACGAATAGGAGACATTTCCGATTTCCGCGCGGATATCGACAGAGCCGTCTTTAAGCGCGTGAAGAACTCCGTTCGAATCGACGAAAGCCACGCTCTCGTCCGTACTCGTCCAGACGATATCGCTCATATCGAAATCGGCGGGAAGAACGTCAACCGTAAGAGTCTTGCTTTCTCCGGAATTCATTGAATATACGTCCGTAACATAAATACCCGTGTAGGTCTTTTCGTTGACGGTAACGCTAATCGTAGCTTTGACTCCGTTGAGAGTTTCCGCCGTAATAACGGCGTTGCCCTTTCCTACGGCGGT
Organism: uncultured Eubacteriales bacterium; assembly: GCA_900544545.1. Taxonomy (GTDB): domain Bacteria; phylum Bacillota; class Clostridia; order Christensenellales; family CAG-314; genus UMGS692. The sequence continues at coordinate 85,744 of UQVY01000009.1, read as the reverse complement.
GATAACGCCTTCCTGACTTACTATGGCAACTTCTTCGTTACTGCTGCTCCATACGAGCTTCGCAAAAGTCGTATCCTCGGGAAGCACCGTAGCTTTTACCGCAAGAGTTTTTCCCCGAGTGAGAACGGCTACCGTCGAATCGAGAGTAACCGATTCCGCATACACGGGATTGACGGAAACGCTGATCTTCGCCGTAACTCCGTTGGTCGCGGTAAGAGTCAGAACGGATCTTCCGACCTTAACTCCGTTGACCGTATATCCGTCTACGGTAACGTTATCGTTATCGCTCGTTATGACTACGTTCCTGTACGTTGCGTCCGAGGGAAGAATATCGTAGATAATCTCGACCGAGGTTCCTATATCTATTCCGATAATATCCTGAACGAGAATCTCGCTGACTTCTCTCGGAAGAACTCTTACTTTTACTTCGGCGGAAGCCTTTCCGTCTTTGCTTACGGCTTTGACCGTAGCTTCGCCCAGACCTTCGGCGCGGAATATTCCGTTTTCGACCGTAACTACGCTTTCGTCGGAGGAAATCCAGTCAACGTCCTTGTAAGTCGCGTTGCCCGGTTTAACGCTTGCCGTTATTTCGGCCGTGTCGCCTATGACTATCTCGGTATAGGACATCGAAACGACGACTTCGGTCGCATATATCGGATTGACGGTGACTACGCATTCGGCGGTATTGCCGTACTTCGTGGTTGCGGTTATCGTAGCCGTACCTATGCCTACGGCCTTGACGACACCGTCTTCTACGGTAACTATCGATTCGTCGCCGCTGCTCCAGACTACGGTCTTATCGGTGGCTTCGGTGGGATATACGGTCGCTTTAAGAGTAAAGCTGCCGCCTATGGTAACGCTCTTGCTCTCCGCGTCGAGCGTAACGCTTCTGTCGGCTAAGCCTTTAACGGTAACTTTGCATTCCGCTTTGAGTCCGGAAATCGAACTTACCGTAATTACCGCGTCGCCTTCTCCGACCGCAGTAACAACTCCGTTTTCCACGGTAACTACCGATTCGTCGCTGCTGCTCCAGAGAAGCTTATCGGTGGGATAGCTCTTGGGATAACAATTAAGCTCAACCGTACGGCTTCCGCCCTTGGCTATTTCCATAGCAGACGGAATCTGAATGAGCTGAGGACCGATTATCGCGGTTTCGACCGTGGTATTGAGAGCCATATCCGCAACCGTGATATAAATCTTGGAAGGATTTATGCTTGCTTCGAGCATTTCCTCCGCAAGACCGGTTATATCGTAAACGACGTGTTCCGTTCCGCCCTTTTCTACGTCGGAAAGAACGACGTTGTCGCCGAGAGTATAGGCGTTGGTAAAGTCGGTCAACTGAAGATACTGAAGATAATCGTTATCCGAAACGTCGAATTCGAGATAGGTTTTTCCGTCGACGAGACTTACTTCCACGTTTTCGATTTTGGGCGCAACGTTGTCTATTTCAAAGTCGAACGACCAGATATTCGCGGAATTGTCGGCGGGTTTGCCCGCTTCGGGAGTTACCTCTACCGTACAGGTGAACTTCGTTCCGTCGGGATAAGCCTTGCCCGTTTCGTCGTAAGCCTGCCAGCCGTTGGATTCGAAATAGTAGATAACGGATCCCGTAGAGTTATAGTAGAAGCTCTTTCCCGAGCCTTCGGAAACGTTACGGAAAACTACGTTTCCGTTTTCGTCGGTAATCGTCGTTTCTACCGAGGTAACGGCTCTTCTCAAACCGAGAACGAACGAAAATCTCGCAGCCGGTCCGAGTTTATTGGAATAACGGATTCTGTCGCCGAGAATCGTTCCGTCTATCTGATTGACGCCGAGGAAAAGACCTTCGCCGGAATTCATATTGAGAAGCATAGCCGCGGAAGGCTGCATAAATATCTCGCTTTCGTCGTCGTAAATGCTTCCGTCGAGCGCGGACGCCGCAAGCCAGTCGCCGTAAAAGCCCATAAATACCATAGAAAGTTCTTCGGTTACGTTGGTTTCGGGCTTAAGAGTGATAAAGCCTTCGACGAAACTTCCGTTTACGAAATCGTCGTCGATATACTTTTTGCCAGCCTCGGTGAGGGTTATGGTAACGGTAAGCTTCGTATCATCGCCGGGAGCAACGACTGCTCTGTCGCCCGTAAGACCTTCAACCGATACGACCGCATATTCGGTTCCGAGTTCTCTCGACTTGAGCGTAACGTACTTAACGCCGTCGATTTCAATCGCTTCGTCCGTAACTATCGTCCAATCCAGAGAATACACGATGGTTTTATCGGTTATGTTTCTGACGAAGAATTCAAACGTATAGGTTCCTTCTTCGCTCGCTCCGAGTTCGCATTTTGCGTACGCGCTTCCTTCGGTATAAAGATATGCGCCCGTTTTTATTGCGGCTTCGAGATTCATCATACCCGCCCCCTGACTTCTCGGAGAAGTTATAACTCCGTTATCGTTGATTATGGGCGTAGCCGTACTCATAAGAAGCTGTTTCGTTATAACGGAAAGCTCAGGCTCGCTCTTTTCGGGGAATATCTCTCTGAGATACTGACGAAGAACGGCCGCTCCGCCCGCAACCTGAGGCGCAGCCATACTCGTTCCGCTGTAAGATTCGTATTTATTGCCGGAAACCGCGGAGTAAATCGATCCGCCGGGCGCGGTTATTTCGGGTTTAAGTCTGAGGTCTGAGGTGCAGCCCCACATACTGTAAGAGCTTACCTGTCCGCCCGAAGAGGAGTTTGCGACAAGTCCTTCGTCGAACCGCAGAGTCTTATCCGTCTGCTCTTTAAGGAAGAGTCCGAACTTTCTCATAATGAACGCCGAGGGAATGACTCTGTTGTCTATCTGCATTCCGACGTAGGAAGTGCTGTCTACGTTATCGTAAACGAGAACGCCGATAGCTCCGGCGTTTGCCGCGTTTACAATCTTATCGGAGAAGGAGATAACGCCTCTTTCAACCAAAGCGATCTTGTCTCTTACGTCTATTCCTTCGTAATCGGAGGGAGCGCCCGTTCCGGGAACGACTTCGTAGTGAAGATCCCGTCCCTTGAAACGTTCGAAAATCATATCCGAAGTGTTTTCGGCTGTATCCGCAAAGTTGGTCATAAGACCGTTGGATTCCACATACTGAGTAAAGATTTTAACGTTATCCGCGCTCGCAACGCCCAAAGAAGCCGTATAAGCAGCCGGCGTAGCCGTAAGACCGTAATCGGGATTCGCAGCAAGAGGAAGATTGGTTTCCGAAACGTTGCCGAAGCCCTGATATGCGTCGTTACCCATAGCGACGCAGAGCGTTATTCCGCTTTCGAATACTCTCCGGTAGGTTTCGGCGACAGACTGATTAGCTTCGAGAAGTCCGGCGGAAAGACCGAGAGACATATTCACTACGTCCGCTCCGAGCTTTATCGCGTCGTCGAGAGCCGCCATAGTCGAATCCGTATAGGAATATCCGTCGTCGCCGAAAACCTTCATAAACGCAATCTGCGCGTCGTACGCAACGCCCTGAATCTTACCGGAATTCGCCGCAACGATACCCGAAACGTGCATACCGTGATCGCTGCTTACGGGATAGACGTTATTGTCGTTATCCGCATAATCGTAAGCGTAAGGAACTTTCTGGGTTTTATATGTATTGCCGGCAGCGGCTCCGGAACTCAGAGCAGCCGTTTTAATAAACTCGGTTATGCTTTCACGAGTATATTTAGGCTCGGGAACGTCGCCCTGAAAAGCCTCGTGAGTTACGTCAAGACCGGAGTCGAGAACCGCTACGAGCGTACCTTTTCCCGTATAACCGAGGTCGTAGGCAGCCTGACTTCCTATCATTGAACCGCTCGAAAGCATATAAGGTTCTTCGCTGACTTCGGTTTCGAGACGGGTAACCGACTGCGCGAGATACGCTCTCGAAACGCCTTCGATTTCTCTGATTCTGAACATATTGCCGACCGTCGTTCTGAGAGAGATTCCCAGAATAGCCGTGTTGTATTCATAAGTGAATTCGTAACTTCCCTTGGGAAGAAGCTGAGAAATACTTTCTTTTACGCCCGCAATAAGAGCGTTTTTGCGTTCGACGAGATTCTTTCCTTCCTGACTCTGAAGAACTCCGTAAACGCTTCCGTATTCCTCTATAAGTTCGGATTCGGCGGAAATCGCGCTTCCGTCAATTTCTACTATAATCGGCGCGGTCGTATCGTAATCTATTCCGTACTGCGTGAGAAACGCCGCGTCGTCGTCCGTAATGCGGGTAAGCTTCGCTCCGTCGTAAATCACGACCGAAGAATCGGCGTATCCAGAATTTATTCCCGGACAAATCATAGCGGCAAGCGCAAGCACCGTTATCGCCGCCAGAATAAGTATATAATTCTTTTTCATTTTCCCTCCGTGTCCCTTCCGTAAGGGGACATCAACGGTCCTTTTTCGGGAAAGACTTCCCTCTATGACCGCCCCGATTCGTAATCGGATAATTTTCCTTGGAATTCTTTTTGATTGTCTGTTTCCTTGAAATTCTTTCCGAGCCGATAATTTCCTTGAAATTCGTTATTTTTGCGGCTCTCGGATATTGTTTTTAAGGGGAGGACTATGCCTCCCCTCGGTTTTAACGTAAAGCGCGGAAAACCGACGCTGAAACGTTAGTCTTCTTTCTTCTTTCTTACGAAAAGAACGGGAACGAGTGCGCAAAGGGCAAGAATTCCGAATGCGGACACTACTTCGCCGCTGCAGCTGTTTGCGTTTGCAAGATCTTTCTGAAGCTGAGCGATTTTTGCGTTGAGAGTTTCGATCATAGCGTTAAGCTCGCTCTTGTCGGTTTCGAGCTGAGATTTTTCAGCCTTGAGAGTTTCGAGCTGAGCCTTGATTTCTTCGAGTTCCTTGCTTACGGCTTCTTTATCCGCGTTTGCTTCCTCGAGGAGTTTTTCGGCTTCTTCGATTTTTGCCTTAAGCTCTTCGATTCCGGCTTCCTTTACCGTATAGGAAGTCTTGACGGTCTTGGTGAGAACGGCGTTTCCGAAAGTACCGGAAGCGGTGACTTCGATGTTAACGGTGGTTCCGGACAAAACGCCCTGAATAACGTAATATCCGTCTTCAGCCTGAATTTCCGTTCCGTCCGCTTTGACTACATACTGCTGCGCGTAGAAGGCTTCTCCGACTTCAACTATAACGCTGCCGTTGTTTTCGGTAACGGAAACCGTGAATACGGGCATATTCTCGGAAGAAATGCTCTTCACGTTTGCGAAATATCCGCTGATAGCTGCGAACTGCTCAGCGTCGTTGACATAGAGAGTAGCGTCGTTCGCAATACCCTTGAACCAGTCTCCGTCGGGCGCAAAGAAGTCCGAACCGAATATGGGAGCGTTGCCGAAGAATACTACGTCTTTAAGATTCGTGCAGTTAACGAAAAGGCTCGATTCGGTAGAAATAACCGAAGCGGGAATAATTATCGCTTCAAGAGAGGTACATCCGTCGAAAGCGTGCGTTTCGATATTAGTAACGGTCTCGGGGATAGTAATCTTGGCGAGATTTACGCAGTTTTCAAACATATACTGCGGAATGGTAGTCGTTCCTTCGGGGAATATGAATTCCGTAAGTCCCGTGCAGTCCGCAAAGAGCGAGAACGCGCCGTTAATATCGGCTTTGGAGTTAAGCTTGATTTCGGTAAGCGACTTGCAGCCGTTGAATACCGAACCTTGATAAGACACAACGTATTCGAGATTTACTTCTCTGAGGTTAGCGCAATTCTGGAAAGCTCCGTAAGGAAGAGAAGTAATAGTCGAAGGAAGAGTTATGGTTTCAACGGAAGAACCTCTGAATCCGCCGTAGGGAAGAGAAGTTATTCCTTCGGGAATAACGATGTTCTTGACTTTAAGTCCCTGTAAGGTATCGTCAGGAAGAGTCGTTACGGTATCGGGGATAACGAGAGTGTCGAGTTCGAGTGCAGCAGGAATCAGAACGATGGTCGTCATTGCCTTATCGTAAAGAATGCCGTCTTTAACTACGTAATACTCGTTTTCGGGATCGATGGTTATCGTTGCGAGATTTACGCAGGTGTTGATCATTCCCGTATCGATGGAATTAACGGTCTTGGGAAGAGCAAGGCTCGTAAGGGCGGGCAGCGAAGAGAAAGTATAACCGTTGATTACTTCGACGCCTTCGGGAATAATGATTTCGGAAAGATTCGTGCAGCCGTATACGGGAGCCGAAGGAATGGAGTTCATTCCAGCCGAGAATCTGATGGAAACGAGATTCGGACACTGCTGAGCGATTCCGTTTTCAACCATAGTAACGGTATCGGGAATATAGAGAGAGGTAAGACCCGAAGTGTTGAACGCAAACCATCCGATGGTCGTAACGTTCTTGAGATCGATGGTTTCGAGACTCATAGCACCGTAGAAAGCGTTGCCCTCGATGGTCGTAACGGTTTCGGGAAGGTCGATGAATCTGATTCCGGAATTCTGGAAAGCAGATGAGGGAATAGTGGTTATGGTAGTTTTGCTTAAATCTACGGTCGCAAGATTGGTGCAGCCTTCGAATGCGCTTGCGCCTATGCTCTTGATCGAAGAGGGAAGAGTTATGACTACGATGCTGGTGTTGCCCTTAAACGCAGCCTTAGCGATATTTTCGGTTCCTTCCTTTACTTCGTAATGGAGGGACTTGATACCGAAAGGATAAATAACGAGCGTCTTTCCGCCTTCGGAATAAAGCGCGCCGTTATCACTGATAAGAGTAGGATTGCCTTCTTCTACTTCGATAGTTTCAAGGCTGTCGCAGCCGTCGATGAAACCGTCGGGAAGAGCGGTTACGGTCTTGGGAATCCAAAGACTCTTAAGACTCTTGCAGCCTCTGAAAACGCCGCCGTAGATGCTCTTGATGTTCTTGGGAATATTGATGCTTTCCGCAGATTCGCAGTTTTCGAAAGTACCGTCGTTTACGAGTTCGCCGCCGATTACTTCGAGAGTATCGGGAAGAACGAATTCCTTGACCTTGGAGCAACCCATAAACGCACCGCCGCCGAGGGACTTGACCGTGGAAGGAATGTTGACCGTTTCGAGAGAACCGCAGCCGCTGAAAGCATAGTGACTGATTTCTTCGAGACCTTCGTTAAGAACGACTTCCTTTATTTTCCAATCGTACTGGAAGGCTCTTTCCATTATAAGTTCGGTCTTTTCGTGCGCTTCGAATTTAGTCTGTTCGCTTGCCGACGGGAAAATGATAAGTCTGGAATAATCCTTGGAATACAAAGCTCCGTTGTAAACCGTATAGTTTTCGTTTTCGGAATCTACGGTTATTTCCTTAAGAGAGCTGAGATTGAAGAAAGCGTGGCTGTTGAATATGTATTCCGTGCCGTTGTCGTCAGTATAATGAACCCACTCTCTTATATCCTTTACGGACGCGGGAAGATGAATGGACTGAAGTCCGGTGGACTGGAAGCAAAGCTCGCCGAGAGTTTCGATACCTTCGGGAAGAGTTACGCCGGTAAGACTCCAGCACTGAACGAACGCGCTCTGACCGATAGCCTTAAGAGTGGAAGGCATATTGATGGTTGTAAGACTTCCGCAGTTGTTGAAGCACATTGCCGGAATTTCCGTTATTCCTTCGGGAAGAGTTATGCTCTGAATCGCGGTACTGGAGAAGCAATACGTTCCGAGTACGGAAAGCGTGGAAGAAAGCGAAACTTCCTTAACGGAATAGCAGTCTCTGAAACAGTTGTTGCCGAGACTTTCGACGCCTTCGGAAACCGTAACGGACGAAATATAGAAGCACGCCGCATACGCGCCTTCGCTTACGTTTTTAACCGTTCCGGGAATCGTAACGCTCTTGAAGCCGCAACCGGAAAACGCATATCTTCCGATAGCCGTAACCTTGTCGAGATTGATATCGACAAGCTTGCTGCAATATGCAAACGAATAATCGCCGATACTCGTGCAGCTTTCGGGAAGCGTAACTTTAAGAAGATTTTCTTTGTAGCTGAAAGCGTTGCCGCCGATAGCCGTGACGCCGTCGGGTACCGTTACCTCAGCCGCCGTTCCGTTGTACTTGACGAGAACGTTATCTTCGATTTCGAATTCCGGCGTTTCGTCGTCCGCGAATACCGGCATGGTTTCAAAACCGAATCCGACTATTGTCGTAAGAACAAGCACTAAGCTCAGAAACAAAACGACAATACCTTTTGTCTTTTTCATAAAAAGTTCCTCCGTTGTTTTATTTATCTAATCCGCTTTCCGCGGCGTCGACCTGTTTGATTATCCTTCTGCGGCTTTATCGGCTTTCGCAGACAGTTTCTCCTTCGTCTTTTCAATAGCCTTCTTCGCTTCGGATATTCCGTTGATGCCTCCGCCCTTCGCTTCCATATAATGAAGGGGTCCGATCTTATCCACCTTAGCGAATATCTCGTTAAGCGCGACTATATGTTCGGCAACGGCAGCGTAATCCTCTTCCGTAAGTCCGTCGGAAGCCCTTGCCATTTCCTCGGCTCCTTCGGCGTGTATCCTTTCGATATTCGCCGCGCATTCGGGCGTAAGACTGACGTACGTAACTCTCTTGTCGCTCAGTCCGTTCCTTCTCTGAATAAGTCCCGCAGCCTCGAGTTTGTTAAGAAGCTTCGTAACCGCGCTCTCTTCCTTGATAATCATCTGCGCAAGTTCGCTGACCTTACATTCCCCCACGCAGTTCAGAACGATAAGCGCGTAATACTGTACGCCGACAAGCCCCGGATAATAGTCCGGAATCTTCTCCCATATATGCCTCTGGACGTAAATCGTATTGAACGTATGATTGCGGATAAATATATCCACCAGCTCTTTATCCATAAATTCTCCTCTCTCACGGCCGATTCCGCCGCATTCCCTCTTTTTCGCTTTATCTGTTTTGTATAGTATAATCCCACAAATCAATCTTGTCAAGCGTTTTTTGTAATTAAATGAATTTTTCATTTACTGAAAACTTCATACATATTTAACAAAAAAACGGGACCCGCAATCAAGCGAATCCCGTCGCGTCCGCGTTTCGACCGGTCCGAAGAAAAGCCCTCCGAGCCGGACGGGAACGCTTATTTTTCCATAACGTAAACCCAGTTGTGAGTGTCTTCGATAAGACCGTTCTGAATACCTACGAGAGTGTCGTAAAGTTTCTGAGTCGTCTTTCCGATACCGCCGTCGCCGACCTTGTATTCCTGTCCTTTATAAGAGAACATACCTACGGGGCTGACAACCGCAGCCGTACCCGTTCCGAACATTTCGGTAAGCTGACCGTTCTTTGCGGCTTCAACGAGTTCGTCGATGGTAATCATTCTTTCTTCGACTTCGTAACCGAGCGTGCGGGCAAGGTTGACGATACTGTTTCTCGTGATACCGGGAAGAATAGAGCCGTCGAGTTCGGGGGTTACTACCTTTCCGCCGATAACGAAGCAGATATTCATCGATCCGACTTCTTCTATGTACTTTCTCTGCGCGCCGTCAAGCCAAAGAACCTGATCGTAACCCTTCTTCTTCGCTTCATAGGAGGCTTTGAGGCTGCAGCCGTAGTTGCCGCCGAATTTAGCCGCGCCGGTGCCGCCTACGGGAGCCGTTCTGGAATAGAAGTCTTCCACGTAGATGTTGACGGGATTGAGTCCCTTGGAGTAATAGCTTCCTACGGGAGAAAGAATGATGTAGAACAGATAGGTATCGCTTGCTTTGACGCCGAGATACGGATCGGTACCGATCATCGTGGGACGGATGTAAAGAGAAGTTCCCTTTTCGGTGGGAATCCAGCTTTCGTCAAGCTTAACGAGCTGTTTAAGACCTTCCATAGCCGTTTCGATGTCGAGACGAGGCATACAGATTCTGTCCGCAGAATTGTCCATTCTCTTGAAGTTATCGAAAGGACGGAAGAATCTGATTTCACCGTTCTGTCCCTTATAGCACTTCATACCTTCGAAAATAGCCTGACCGTAATGGAAAACGGTAGTTGCGGGCGAAAGAGCTATGGGCGCGTAAGGCTCTATACGAGGGTTATACCAGCCCTTTTCGGTCGAGTAGTTCATAAGGAACATATGGTCGGTGTAATATTTGCAGAATCCAAGAGGGCCGGTGGGCTTTTCTTTGGGTGTAGCAGTCTTCGTAACGGAAATATTCATAATTTCATTCTCCTTATTATGCCTGAGGCATAAGTTCAGTTTCATTTTATAATCTGTTTCTTCCCTTGTCAACATAAAAACGCCAACAATTCGCGGAATTTTTTATCGCCTCGATATATCGTTAAATCAAAAAAGCGGATCTCCTACGGATAATCCGCTCTGTTTCTTCATTCCTTGATTATATGAGTACCGCTCTTGCCGTTGATGGCGTCCCGCGCTTTATCGAGATTGGCGATAATGGCGGTGTTTCCCGTAGCTTCGACGAACGAAACGGCAGCCTTGACCTTGGGAAGCATACTGCCCTTTCCGAATTCTCCGGAAGCCGCGAATTTTTCCGCGTCCGAAACGGAAAGCTCGCGAAGATCGGTCTGATTCTCCTTCCCGAAATTCAACGAAACGCAATCGACAGCCGTAAGGATGACGAATCTGTCCGCTCCGATAAGCTCGGCGAGTTTTGCGGAAGAATAATCTTTGTCTATAACCGCGTCTACGCCCGTGAGAACGTCTCCCTTACGGATGACCGGAATACCTCCGCCGCCGACGGTGATGACTACGCAGCCGTTATCTACGAGCTGCCTTATGGGTTCGATTTCGACAATATCCTGAGGAATGGGGGAAGCAACGACCCTTCTCATACCCTTACCGGGGATTTCGGTCATAACCATTCCTTTCTTCTCGATAAGCACTTCGGCTTCTTCCTTCGTATAATAACCGCCTATCGGCTTGGTCGGATTTGCAAAAGCTCCGTCCTCGGGATCGACGACGACCTGCGTAACGAGAGTAACCGCCGGAGAGGTTATTCCTCTGCGGGTAAATTCGTTCCGAAGAGCGTTCTGAAGATGATAACCTATGTATCCCTGACTCATTGCTCCGCATTCGGGAAATCCCATATACTTGACTTTTTCTTCGTGCATAAGAGCCGTGTCGAAAGCAAGATTGATCATTCCGACCTGCGGTCCGTTTCCGTGAGTAACTATAAGAGTATTGCCCTCTTCCACAACGTCCGCAAGAACCGCCGCGGTCTGCTTAACTATTTCTTTCTGCTGTTCGGAACTGTCTCCGAGCGCGTTGCCGCCCAACGCTACCACGATTTTCATAATTGACTCCTTTAAACCGAAACAGCCGCAGAGTTACCCGCGGCCGTTTCCTTTTTTTACAACCTGCGTTTTATACGTTGCCGAGAGTAGCGACCATAACGGCTTTGATGGTGTGCATTCTGTTTTCGGCTTCGTCGAATACCTTGGAATACTTGCTTCTGAAAACTTCGTCGGTAACCTCCATTTCTTTAAGTCCGAATTTCTCGTAAACATCCTTTCCCACAGCCGTCTCGAGATCGTGGAAGGAAGGCAGGCAGTGCAGGAAGATTGCGTCGGGATTACCCGTTGCTTTCATCATATCCATCGTAACTCTGTAAGGTTCGAGCTGTCTGATTCTTTCGGCATACTTGTCCTCTTCGCCCATACTTACCCATACGTCCGTGTAAAGAACGTCGGCGCCTTCGACGTCGGCAACGTTTTCGGTAAGAGTGATCGTTCCGCCCGTTTCGCGGCAGACTTCTTTCATCTCGTCGACGAGAGCTTCGCTCGGGAAAAGTTCCTTGGGAGCAAGAGCCATAAAGTGCATTCCCATTTTTGCGCAGCCTATCATAAGCGAATTGCCCATATTGTTTCTCGCGTCGCCTACGTAAACGAATTTGATTTTATTGAAGGGCTTTGCAATGTGTTCCCTTACGGTCAGGAAGTCGGCAAGAATCTGCGTCGGATGATATTCGTCGGTAAGACCGTTCCAGACGGGAACTCCGCTGAAGCGGGCAAGATCCTCCACAACGGACTGCTTGAAACCTCTGTATTCTATTCCGTCGTAGAAACGACCGAGAACCTTCGCGGTGTCTTCGAGACTTTCTTTCTTACCCATCTGGCTGTTGCTGAGATAAGTAACGTGAGCGCCTTCGTCGGCTGCCGCAACTTCGAACGAACAACGCGTTCTCGTGCTGGTCTTATCGAAAATAAGAACTATGTTCTTACCGTCGAGAGATTTGTTTCTGATACCGAGGCGCTTTTTAGCCTTGAGATCCTGAGCAAGATCGAGCATATAACGGATTTCGTCGGGAGTGAAATCCTTAAGAGTAAGAAAACTTCTTCCTTTTAAATTAACGGGCATTTTTGTTATTCTCCTTGTTTATTATTGTTTATTGATTGTATTCGCTCCTTTCGGAACGGGTTTTGTCTTTTCGTTTACGGCAAATCTCTTTCTATCGCCATACTCATACAATGCGGACCGCCCCTTCCTCTCGAAAGCTCCGAGCAGGGAATTTCGTTGAGCGAAAGTCCGCTTTTTCTCATAAGAGCGTTCGTTACGACGTTACGGGCATAGACGATTACGTTGCCGGGAGACAGCACGAGGGTATTCGCGCCGTCGTTCCATTGCTCTCTTTCGCTGTCGATATAGTTATTTCCGCCGCATCTGACGAAAGTAACCTTTTCGATTCCGAGATGTTTTTCGAGGCTCTTTCCGATTCCCTCGGGTTCCTCTTCGATAATAAACTTTCCGTCTTTAACCGAAAGCGCAAATACGCCTATTTCCTTCTCTATATTGGGATGAACCGCGAATTTATCCTTGTCCACCATCGTAAGAACGGTATCGAGGTGCATATAGCTCCTCGTTTTGGGAATGTTTACCGCAAGAACTTTCCTGAACCCGCTTTCTGCGTCGGAAAGAATCCTGCCCGCGACTTTTTCCACGGCTCCCGCCTGAGTGCGCTGCGAAACGCCTATCGCGAGAGTGTCCGGAGCGAGTACCATAACGTCGCCGCCCTCTATGGAATAACCGTCCGTTCTGTCGTAATAAACCGGAATTCCTCTAAACATCGGGTGATTGCGGAGAACAAATTCCCCGAGAAGAGATTCCCTGTTTCTTGCTTCGCTGTACATACGGCTTATTATGACTCCGTTCCCTACGAAGGAAAACGGATCTCTCGTGAAGTACATATTCGGGAGCGGATCGAATACGAATGGATACGAATCGGGCATTCTGTCTTCGAGAGACTGTCCTTTATAATCGAACTCGCTCTTCCTCAATCCCGCAATCAATATATCCGCCATCTCGAAAACGTCCTTCCCCGAAAGAAAATCCACAAGCGCGGCAACCGTATTTTCTTCCGTAATACGGGTTTCCCTCAGAAAATCACGCAAAAAGGCGCGCTTAAGCTCCTCTGACAAAGCCGCGGTCTGCGCAATCAGATCCCTTATTTCAAAGACCTCAACGCCATGCTCGCGGGCAACGTTTGTATACGCGTCATGTTCTCTTTGCGCTTCCTCAAGCCATGGAATATCGTCGAAAAGCTGTCTTTCAAGATACGTCGGAACGAGATTTTCGAGTTCTCTGCCCGGTCTGTGAATAAGAAGTTTCTTAAGCTTTCCGACCTCGTTTCTGTTGCAAACCATAAACACCTCCGCCGCATAAAACGGCAAATCAGCAATCTTTAATTTTCTGTATTTTCAGCGAAAGTCCGCATATATCGTTCCGTTATCGCAATCGTCGTCACCGTATGTATCTCCGCGGGACTCTCGGCGATATTCTGCACAAAACCTCGTACGGAATCGTTCCGCAGGACGAGGCAAAATCGCTTATTCCTACGGGCGTCCCGAATCCGAAAATACCGACTTCGTCGCCGACCTCGAATTCCCCGTCCTCTCCGTCAAGCATAAGCAAATCCATACACACCCTTCCGATAACTCTCAGTGGCTTGCCCCGAACGAAAACCTTTCCTTTCCCAGAAAGACTTCTCGGATAGCCGTCGGCGTAGCCTATCGCGGCAACGAGAATAAACGAATCCTTCTCGAGAGCTTCGCTGCAACCGTATCCTATGAACGAACCTTTTTTCAGTCTCTTAACCGAAACTATACGGCTCTTAAGCGTCATAACCTCTCTCAACGGAACCGGATAACCTTTATACGGCTCGCAGCCGTACAGCGCAAGCCCAGCGCGCACGAGGTTGAATTCCGGAGCGTTAACGGGGATTCCGCCCGAAGCGCAGCAGTGTCTGTACGGAAAAACGATTCCTCTGTTTTCAAGCCGAACTAGCAGCTCCGAAAAACGCTCGATCTGCCTGCGCGTATACGCCTTATCAAAAAGATCTCTTCCGTCCGAAGCCGCAAGATGAGTATATATTCCCTCGACCGAAAGATTTTTCAGCCGCAAAATACGCCCGACCGCAACGAACGCGTCTTCGATTCCCATACCGAATCTCGACATACCCGTGTCCGTTTTTATGTGAACGGAAATTCTTCCTCCCGTCGGACAGGCAAGACTCAGGGACTTCGCGTATTCCTCCGAAAAAACGGTCTGGGTTATTCCGAATTCGCAGAGCAACCGAGCCGAACTCTCGTGAGTTCTCCCGAAAACGAGAATCGGCTTCCCGACTCCCGAACGCCTCAGCGCAACCGCTTCGGATATATCCGAAACCCCGAAACCGCGGACGTAAGGCTCCAGAACGCGGCAGACCTCCTCCGCTCCGTGTCCGTAAGCGTTGGCTTTGACTACCGCAAGCAGCCCCGCGGGAGAAGAAAACTCCTTCAACGCGCGCGTGTTGCCCTCGAGATTCCCGAGCCGAACGTCGACCTCGGCTCTTTCGTAATCGAATAAATCGTTTTCGTCTTTTTTCATTCAATCGCCGCCTTCCGACTTCATAGGGAAAAGCAGACGAATAAATATGCACGGTTGCATTATAACATATCCGAAAAAATATTGCAACCGTTATTCACGCTTTTCCTTTGCCCGTTATACTTTATTCCGATAAAACGGTTTAAGCCGCAATATTTACGATTATGCGTTTTTTCAGTCAAATATTCACTTAATTTTTCCCATCTCCGAGCTTCTTACGGCTTTTCTTCCGCAAATATCGTTTCCGACCTCATTCTCGGCTTCTTCAAGGCTTATTGCACTTTTCCGCGTTCCGTAATAAAATCGTTTCTTTGCGGCAAAATAAACCCGCGCGGATAAAAACGACTTCTCTTTCTTTTCGGAAATCGCGTAAAAATTCGCTTTAAAATGAATAAAAAATCATAAAATGTATAAAGTCAAGAGACTTTAAATAACGCTTTGATAAGCAAAAACAAAGACTTGCTTATAATGTGATAACACGATAATAATATTTCCGAACGATTTTTTCTTAAATTTTGTTGCAACGAACTGGTAATTGTTTTATAATTTTTTTAAAAATTACGTATCCGCAAGAGGCAGGAGGAATTCAGACCATGATCAAGAAAACCGTTACCATTAAAAACGGACTTACCGTAGACGACGTAGTGTCGGTAGCAAGATTCGGAGCGAAAGTCAGGCTCAGCGATTCGTGTATGAAACGGGTTGCCGACAGCCGCGCCTTCGTCGAGAAAATCGTTGCCGCAAAAAAACCCGTTTACGGCATCAATACCGGCTTCGGTAAGTTTTCGGACGTTGCCGTTTCCCCCGAAGACACGAGAACTCTTCAGCTCAATCTTATTATGAGTCACGCATGCGGCGTAGGCGATCCTATGCCCGAAGAAGTGGTCCGCGCTCTTATGCTGCTTCGTCTCAACGCTCTTTCCTTCGGCTTCAGCGGCGCACAGCCCGAAACGCTCGAAACGCTTCTCGGAATGATCAACAAAAACGTTATTCCGTATATTCCGAGAAAAGGAAGTCTGGGGGCGTCGGGCGACCTCGCTCCGCTCTCCCATATGGCTCTTTCTATGGTAGGTATGGGACATTCTTACTATAAGGGCAAACTTATGGACGGCGGCGAAGCTCTTAAAAAGGCAGGTATCAAACCCGCCGTGCTTTCCGCAAAGGAAGGTCTCGCTCTCATAAACGGTACGCAGGCTATGAACGGCTACGCTACTCTCGCTCTTTACGACGCGAAAAAGCTTCTTCATTCCGCCGAAATGACTCTTTCGCTGACTATGGAAGCTCTTACCGGCATCATTACGGCTTACGACCCGAGAGTCCACGAAATCCGCAGACAGAAAGGACAGATCGAAACCGCCGAAAACGTCAGGAACATTCTTACCGGAAGCGGCAACGTTACCGCTCAGGGACAGCTCAGAGTCCAGGACGCTTATACTTTGCGGTGCGCGCCTCAGGTTCACGGAGCGTCGAGAGATACCGTCGGATACGTCGAAAAAATCGTTTCCAACGAAATTAACGCGGTTACGGACAATCCTTTGCTTTTCCCCGAGACGAACGACGCTATAAGCGGCGGCAATTTCCACGGACAGTATCTCTCTATGGCTATGGATATTCTCGCAATCGCAGTCAGCGAACTTGCAAATATATCCGAAAGAAGAACGGAAAGAATGATAAATCCTCAGCTCAGCAACGGACTCGCGCCCTTCCTCGTCAAAAACGGCGGACTCAATAACGGCTTTATGATTCCTCAGTACGTCGCCGCGGCTCTCGTTTCGGAAAACAAAGTCCTCGCCCATCCGGCGGTCGTCGACTCCATTACGAGCAGCGCAAATCAGGAGGATCACGTAAGTATGGGTATGACCGCGGCAAGAAAAGCCCGTGAGGTCGTTACCAATACACAGAGAGTTCTCGGCATAGAGCTTATGACGGCTTGTCAGGCAATCGATATCCGCGAATGCTCCGATAAGCTCGCGCCCGCGACGAGAAAGCTTTACGACAAAGTCAGAGAAAACGTTCCTTTCGTCGAAACCGACACCTATCTCAAACCTCTCATCGACAACTGTTACGACATAATACGGAATATGGAGGAATAAAAGATGAACTATCCGAAACTCACGGTTCTTCCGCCTAAAAAGCCCTTTACGGAAGGAATAAGACGCGCTCCTAAGCGTCAGAGCAATCTCTCCGGAAGCGACAGAATACTTGCCGTTAAAAACGCGCTCCGCTATTGCCCCGAAGAGTGGCACGAAGAGCTTATCCCCGAATTCACCGAAGAGCTTATGACTCACGGAAGAATTTACGGCTACCGTTTCCGTCCAGAAGGAAGAATTTACGGCAAACCCATCGACGAATACAACGGAAAATGTATAGAGGGCAAAGCCTTTCAGGTTATGATCGACAATAACCTCGATTTCGAAATCGCTCTTTATCCTTACGAGCTCGTAACCTACGGCGAAACCGGTCAGGTCTGTCAGAACTGGATGCAGTACCTTCTCATCAAGAAGTATCTCGAAGAACTCACCGACACGCAGACTCTCGTCGTTATGAGCGGACACCCTCTCGGTCTCTTCGAAAGCTCGAAAACTTCTCCGCGTGTGGTCATAACGAATTCCCTTATGATAGGCTGTTTCGACGATCAGGCTAACTGGGCAAGAGCGGCTGCTCTCGGCGTCGCGAATTACGGACAGATGACCGCGGGCGGCTGGATGTATATCGGTCCTCAGGGTATAGTTCACGGAACGTACAATACCATTCTCAATGCGGCAAGAATGAAGCTTCCTCATATCACGTCCGACCTCGGCGGAGTTCTTTTCGTTTCTTCCGGTCTCGGCGGAATGAGCGGCGCACAGGGCAAAGCCGTTTCCATTCTTAACGGCGCGGGCATAATCGCGGAAGTGGACGCAAGCCGCATTAAAACCCGTTACGATCAGGGCTGGGTAACGGATATAGCCGAATCTCCCGAGGAAGCCTTCGAATTGGCTCTCGCTGCGAAAGAAGCGAAAAAAGGCGCAGCCGTCGCTTTCCACGGAAATATCGTAGACCTTCTTCAATACGCGATAGATCGGGATATTCATATCGACCTTCTGTCCGATCAGACCTCCTGCCACGCCGTATACGACGGCGGATATTGTCCGCAGGGAATCTCCTTCGAAGAACGCACCCGCCTTCTCGATACGGACAGAGCGACCTTCCGCAAACTCGTGGACAAAACTCTCCGCGCTCATTTCGAAGCCGTAAAGAAGCTCACCGAAAAAGGCACGTACTTCTTCGACTACGGCAACAGCTTTATGAAATCGGTCTTCGACTCGGGAGTTACCGAAATCGCAAAAAACGGAAAAAATACTCTGGACGGATTTATTTTCCCGAGCTACGTGGAAGATATTCTCGGACCGGTATGCTTCGATTACGGCTACGGACCTTTCAGATGGGTCTGCCTCAGCGGAAAGCCCGAAGACCTTCACAAGACCGATATGGCCGCTATGAGCTGTATCGACAAGGACAGACGTTTTCAGGACCACGATAACTACGTCTGGATAAGAGACGCCGAAAAGAACAAGCTCGTCGTAGGCACTCAGGCAAGAATACTCTACTCCGACGCGGAAGGAAGAAGAAACATCGCGCTTAAATTCAACGATATGGTAAGAAAAGGAGAAATCGGTCCGGTTATGCTGGGAAGAGATCATCACGACTGCGGCGGAACGGACGCGCCTTTCAGAGAAACGAGCAATATCAAGGACGGCAGCAATATTATGGCGGATATGGCAACTCAGGTATTCGCCGGAAACGCGGCGCGCGGAATGAGTCTCGTAGCTCTTCATAACGGCGGCGGAACGGGCATCGGAAACGCTATAAACGGCGGTTTCGGAATGGTTCTCGACGGAAGCGAAAGAGTAGACGAAATCCTTAAAACCGCGATGATATGGGACGTTATGGCAGGCGTTGCGAGACGCGCCTGGGCAAGAAATCCGCACTCCCTCGAAACCGCGGAAATCTTTAACGGCTATCACCCGAAAAGCACGGTTACTCTTCCCGTTATCGCAGACGAGGAAAAAATAGCCGAAGAACTTAAAAAGTATTGAAATTACGCGGCTCGCCGCAAAAACAATAGAATCAACGAGGTAAGTCATTATGAACAGAATTCTCGAATGCGTTCCGAATTTCAGCGAAGGACGCGATCACGCAAAAATCGAAAAAATAGCAGATTGCTTCAGAAACGTACAGGACGTCGTTCTTCTCAACTACTCCAGCGACGCCGACCACAACCGTTCGGTATTTACGGTAATCGGAGATATAGAACCGCTTAAATCCGCCGTTTTCAACGCAATCAAAACCGCAAAGGAACTTATAGACCTCAGAGTCCATCACGGACAGCATCCCCGTATGGGCGCGGCGGACGTCGTTCCTTTCATTCCCATTAAAAACGTAACCACCGACGAAGCCGTTGCCGTTTCCAAGGAAGTCGCTCAGCGCGTATGGGACGAACTCGAAATCCCCGTATTCCTTTACGAAAAATCGGCTACCGCTCCCCACAGAGAAAATCTCGCCAACGTCAGAAAGGGCGAATTCGAAGGTCTCGCGGAAAAAATGAAGGACGAAATGTGGCACGCGGATTACGGCTTCGACAAGCCTCACCCCTCCGCGGGCGCGATAGCTATGGGCGCGAGAATGCCTCTCGTCGCTTTCAACGTCAATCTCGATTCTCCCAATCTTGCCGAAACTACCGCAACCGCAAAGAAAGTGCGTTTCATCGGCGGCGGCCTCCGCTTCTGCAAAGCTATGGGCGTGGATCTTACCGAGCGTCATATAACTCAGGTTTCGATGAATATGACCGATTACACGAAGACTCCCGTATACTTCTCCTACGAGCTTATCGGAATGGAAAGCAGACGCTACGGAGCAAAAATCGTCGGCAGCGAAATCATCGGACTCGTTCCCTACGACGCGCTCTACGCCTGCGCGGAATACAGTCTTATGTGCGAAGGCAAAACCCACGAGGAAATTCAGGCTCTTTCGAGAAGCGAAATCATCGAAAAAGCAAGGAATTATCTTAAAATCGAAAACTTCTCCGAAGATCAGGTTCTCGAAGTTCTTCTCGAAAAGAAAGTTAAATAAATCGTACTCGGGCGGGATCGGAAGGTCCCGCCTGTTTTAAGAAATTCACTTTGTCTTTATACGGAGGAAAACTATGGAATTATTTTACAATATAAGCGACCTCGTTACCGTCAGGGGAACGAAAGCAAAAAAAGGCTCTTCGATGAACGACGTTTCCGGAATAAAAAACGGCGCGTTCGTTACGGATAACGGCAAATTCGTTTTCGTAGGCTCCGAAAACGAAGCTCTGAAGCTTTATCCCGACGCAAAAAAGACCGACTGCGAAGGAATGGCCGTTCTTCCCGCTTTTATAGATTCTCATACCCATCTCGTTTTCGGCGGATACAGAGAAAGAGAATTCAATCTCCGTATGAACGGCGAGAATTATATGGAAATTATGAAACGGGGCGGCGGTATCGCCTATACCACGAAAAAGACGAGAGAAGCCTCCGAGGACGAGCTTTTCGCTCAGGGAATGCGTCATCTTCTCGAAATGAAGGCCTACGGAATCGCTACGGTCGAAATCAAAAGCGGCTACGGACTCGATCTCGAAACCGAACTTAAACAGCTCCGCGTCATCAAACGCCTTCGCGAAGCCTCCGGAATGAATATCACGGCTACTTTTATGGGCGCGCACGCCGTTCCAGCGGAATTCAAAGGCAACGGCGACGCTTATATAGACTATATAATCGAAACGGTTCTTCCCGAAATCAAGAAACAGGGGATAGCCGAATTCTGCGATATTTTCTGCGAAATAAACGTCTTTAACTCCGTTCAGGCGGAAAGACTGTTCAAAGCAGCGGAGAAACTCGGATTCGGACTGAAAATTCACGCAGACGAAATGGCCGATTCCGGAACCGCCGCATTTGCCTGCAGGAGCGGCTGCGTTTCGGCGGATCATCTTCTTTACGTTTCCGACGAGGGAATAAAAGCCTTCGCCGAGTCCGATACCATCGCCGCTCTCCTTCCGGCTACGGCTTTTTCTCTTCGGGACAGATACGCTCCCGCAAGAAAACTCATAGACGGCGGCGCTGCAGTAACCGTCGCTTCGGACTTTAATCCCGGAAGCTGCTTCTGCAACTCCCTTCCGTTTCTTATCGCCCTTTCTACGATCAATATGAATATGACCGTCAACGAAACCATAACCGCTCTGACGCTCAACGCCGCGGCATCCTTGGGGAAAGCCGATATCCTCGGAAGCATTCAGACGGGGAAACAAGCCGATTTCGTCATTCTGAAATGGAACAGCCCAGATTTCCTGAGCTATCAGATAGCCAACAACAACGTAAAACACCTTTATATAAAGGGCGTTAAACAATTCTGAACCGCTTTCGTCCGAAGTTTACGACTATCGGAAAAAGCGCGGGTTAACTTATCCGCACCGAAAAAAGCCTCCCTCGTTTTACCGAAGGAGGCTTCGTTTTTATCTTAGGCATATAATCAGCCGACTACTATTTCTCCGTTTTTAACGTCGGCGCGGATAACGTCGCCTTCGTTTATATCGCCCTTTAAAATAGCTTTGGCAACGGGCGTTTCAAGCGTATCCGTAACGTATCTCCTGAGCGGTCTTGCGCCGAAATTCGGATCGTATCCGTGTTCGACGAGATAATCCATAGCCGCGGGAGTTACCTCTATATCGAGATTCTTCTCTTTGAGTCTCGAACGAAGCTTTCCTACGAACAAATCGACTATGCTCCTTACGTCTTTCTTCGTAAGCGGTCTGAAAAGAACGATATCGTCGAGTCTGTTAAGAAATTCCGGTCTGAAAGTGGACTTCAAAAGCCTGTCTATTTCGTTCCTCGTTTCTTCGTCGATTTCGGACGTATTCCTTCCCTCTCTTTCCGCGCGCTCCATACTGTCGAGTATAAGACCGCTTCCGAGGTTGGAAGTCATAATAATCACGGTATTCTTGAAATCGACCGTCCTGCCCTGACCGTCGGTTATTCTTCCGTCGTCAAGCACCTGCAGAAGTACGTTGAATACGTCGGGATGAGCCTTTTCTATTTCGTCGAAAAGAACAATCGAATAAGGCTTTCTTCTTACGGCTTCGGTAAGCTGTCCGCCTTCGTCGTAACCTACGTATCCCGGAGGCGCGCCGATAAGTCTGGATACGGAGTATTTCTCCATATATTCGCTCATATCGATACGAACCATATTGCGCTCGTCGCTGTAGAGATTTGCCGCAAGCGATTTTGCAAGCTGAGTTTTGCCTACGCCCGTAGGTCCGAGGAACAGAAAACTGCCTATCGGCTTGCCTTCGTCGGCAATACCCGTTCTCGACCTCATAATCGCTTCGGAAACCTTCGTTACAGCCTCGTCCTGACCGATAACCGTCTTATGAAGTTCGTCGGCAAGACGCAGAAGCTTTTCCTTCTCGCTGCTCATAAGCTTGCTTACGGGAATTCCCGTCCATTTCGCGACTATCTTCGCGATTACGTCAGCCGTAACTTCGTCCCGAAGAAGATTGGAATCCTTTTCCTTGCTTTCGGCTTCTTCGAGTTGCTGTTTAAGCTGAGGAAGTCTTCCGTACTGAAGCTCCGCCGCTTTTCCGTAATCGCCGTGACGACGCGCGTTGTCTATATCTATATTGACCTGATCGATATCGGCTTTGAGCTGCTTGATAACGTCGATTTTAGCCTTCTCTCCGTCCAGCCTGACCTTCATTTCGTTGAACTTGTCCTTCATCTCGGAAAGCTTTTCCCTTACGGCTTTGAGCCTGTCTTCGGAAAGCTTATCCGTTTCTTTGGAAAGAGCCATTTCCTCGATTTCGAGCTGAATCATCTTTCCCGAAAGTTCGTCCATCTCCGCGGGCATACTGTCCATTTCCGTCCTTATCATAGCGCAGGCTTCGTCAACGAGGTCTATGGCTTTATCGGGAAGGAATCTGTCCGTTATATACCTGTCGGAAAGCGTAGCCGCAGCTATCAGGGCGTCGTCGTGAATTCTTACGCCGTGGAAAAGCTCGTAACGCTCCTTGATTCCCCTCAGAATGGTTATGGTTTCGGAAACGTCCGGCTCGTCAACCATAACGGGCTGGAAACGACGTTCGAGAGCAGCGTCTTTTTCGATATACTTTCTGTATTCGTCGAGCGTAGTCGCGCCTATACAATGAAGCTCGCCCCTCGCAAGCATAGGCTTGAGAAGATTGCCCGCGTCCATACTGCCTTCGGTCTTACCGGCGCCGACTATCGTATGAAGCTCGTCGATAAACAGAAGCATTCTGCCCTCCTGTTTCTTTATCTCGTTAAGCACGGCTTTAAGACGCTCTTCGAATTCGCCTCTGTACTTCGCTCCGGCGATAAGCGCGCCCATATCCAAAGCGAACACCCTCTTGTCCTTCAGGCCCTCGGGGACTTCTCCGTTAACGATTCTCTGCGCGAGTCCTTCGGCTATGGCAGTCTTACCTACGCCCGGCTCGCCTATAAGAACGGGGTTGTTTTTAGTCTTTCTGGAAAGTATCCTGATAACGTTTCTTATCTCTTCGTCCCTGCCGATGACCGGATCGAGTTTTCCGCTCTTCGCACGCTCGACGAGATCGTAACCGTATTTATTGAGGACGTCGAAAGTTCCTTCGGGATCTTCGCTCGTAACGGGAGAGGTCTTGACCTTTCCGACTTCCTCCAGGAATTTCTTTTTGTCTACGTTGTACTTACGCATAAGAGACGTAATTTTCTGCGTGGGCTTGTTGAGCAAAGCTTCGAAAAGATGCTCCACGCTCACGTAAGAATCTCCCTGCTGCTGCATAAGCTTGGTCGCTTCGTTCAGAACGGCTCCGCCCGTCTGTCCGAAACCTATACTCGTGCTTGCTCCGCCCGTATAGCGCGCAAGTTCGTTCAATGCAAGCTCGCTTTCGCGCGCAAGACCTTCGACGTCGATTCCGCATTTATTGAGGATTCCGTAAACGAATCCGCTTCTGTCCGAAAGCAGCGCGGCAAGAATATGCTCCGCGCCGATTTCCGTGTTACCTTTTTCTATTGCAAGCGATTCCGCCTTTCTGAGCGCGTCCATCGCCTTATTCGTGAAATTATTGTCCATATCCACCTCCGTAGATCGATTTTCAAAAGAGACTTCCGAACCGCCCGATAAGGACCGCTTGGATTAGCATTTAGTCGGTCTATCCGCTGTCAGTCTATCCTTTTGACTGCTAAATTTTACCTCTTTCTTTCTTAATTGTCAAGTATTTTCCGTTCGTTAAACGACTTTTTGCAAAAAAATCGATTCAGGCAATTAAAGCGCAGAATCAAAAAGTTCCCGTAAATATTTATTTGAATATTGAGGATTTTATTCAGGAGTTATTCGGTCGGAAGTTTTTACGGGCAACGAAAAAGCAGATTTCAGCCTTTTCGCGGAGTCTCGGAGAGAGCGATTTTCACCTTCGGAAAAAGCCGATTTCCGCCGTCTTCGGCTCTTAAAGCGACGCTTAAACAAAACTTCGACAAGATTGGTTACAAAGAATAAAAATACAATATCTTGTGTTTGCACCACTCAAAAAACACAAGATATAGTGTTTTTACTTGGTTTAAAACGCTTGACAAAACGTTTTGCCGCGAATATAATGAAATTGAACAGTAACTGCCCGAGAGGTACGGCAGCACAAAATAAGCACTTTAAAGGAGACCAAAATGGACAAGAATTTCAAGGTTATCAAGCGGGACGGAAAGGTAGTCGATTTTGACTTGAATAAGATATCCGCAGCCATAATCAAAGCTTTCGAAGCACAGAACAAGAATTACAACCGACAGATCATCGACCTTCTTGCGCTGAGAACGGCTGCCGATTTCGAAAATAAAACGGTTAACGGCGAAGTTCACGTCGAAGATATTCAGGACAGCGTGGAACACGTTCTCGAAAGCGCGGGCTACACCGACGTCGCAAAAGCGTATATTCTTTACCGCAAGCAGCGCGAGAAGATTCGTAATATGAAATCCACTCTTCTCGATTATAAAGAGCTTGTAAATAATTACGTAAGGGCGGAGGACTGGAGAGTTAAGGAAAACTCCACCGTTTCCTATTCGGTGGGCGGGCTTATTCTTTCCAACTCGGGAGCCATTACGGCTAACTACTGGCTTTCGGAGGTTTACGACGAAGAAATCGGCGAAGCCCACAGAAACGCGGATTTCCATATACACGACCTTTCTATGCTGACCGGATACTGCGCGGGCTGGTCGCTCAAACAGCTTATCTGCGAAGGTCTGGGCGGTATCCCCGGGAAAATAACTTCCTCTCCCGCGTGTCATCTTTCGACGCTCTGCAACCAGATGGTCAACTTCCTCGGTATTCTTCAGAACGAATGGGCGGGCGCGCAGGCGTTTTCTTCCTTCGATACTTATCTTGCGCCATTCGTCAAAATAGATAACCTCTCCTACAAGGAAGTCAAGCAGTGCATTCAATCCTTTATCTACGGCGTAAACACGCCCAGCAGATGGGGTACTCAGGCTCCCTTCACCAACATAACTCTCGACTGGGTATGCCCCGACGACCTCAAGGATCAACGCGCTATAATAGGCGGAAAAACCGTTGATTTCACTTACGGCGACTGTGCGGCGGAAATGGCTGTCGTAAACAAAGCCTTCATCGATATTATGATAGAAGGCGACGCAAACGGAAGAGGCTTCCAGTATCCCATACCGACCTATTCCATTACGAAGGACTTCGATTGGTCGGATACCGAAAACAACCGTATGCTCTTCGAAATGACCGCAAAATACGGCACGCCTTACTTCTCCAACTACATCAACAGCGATATGGAACCGAGCGACGTAAGAAGTATGTGCTGCAGACTTCGTCTGGATTTAAGAGAGCTTCGCAAAAAGTCGGGCGGATTCTTCGGAAGCGGCGAATCCACCGGTTCCATCGGCGTGGTTACCATAAATATGCCGAGAATAGCCTATTTCGCTTCGGATAAAGAAGACTTCTACAAACGTCTCGATAAGCTTATGGACCTTGCGGCAAGGTCGCTCAAAGTCAAGAGAGACGTCGTTTCGAAACTTATGAACGCCGGACTTTATCCTTATACGAAGCGTTATCTCGGCTCGTTCAACAATCACTTCTCTACTCTCGGACTCGTAGGTATGAACGAAGCCTGCCTCAACGCAAAATGGCTCGGAAAGGACCTTTCGCACAGAGAAAGCATAGATTTCACAAAGGAAGTTCTCAATCATATGAGAGAAAAGCTTTCCGACTATCAGGAGCAGTACGGCGACCTCTACAACCTCGAAGCCACTCCCGCGGAATCGACTTCCTTCAGACTCGCAAAGCACGACAAGAAGAGATATCCGGACATTATTACCGCAAACGACAAGAGCGGCGTTCCTTATTATACGAACAGCTCTCACCTTCCCGTCGGATTCACGGACGATATCTTCAAGGCTCTCGACATTCAGGACGAACTTCAGGTTCTTTATACCTCAGGAACGGTTTTCCACGCCTTCCTCGGAGAAAAAATGCCCGACTGGAAATCCACGGCAAGCCTCGTCAGAAAAATCGCCGAGAATTACAAGCTTCCGTATTATACGCTTTCGCCGACATATTCTGTATGCGAAAAACACGGATATATACCCGGAGAACATTATACCTGTCCCGTATGCGGAGGAAAATCCGAGGTTTACAGCAGAATCACTGGTTATTACCGCCCCGTTCAGAACTGGAACGACGGAAAATCTCAGGAATTCAAGGACAGAAAGGTTTACCGCACGAGTTGTTACCGCCCAGAGCAGAACTGACTGCGCAAAATCCCGAGGATTCAGGGCGTAAAAGCCTCTTTCGATTCAAAATGCCGGAACAGACTTTTCCGAATGACAGAGAGATGCGAAATAGCCTTTATGTAAGTGCTGAATAAAACAAAATAAACTAAACCCGCAGGAAAACCGATTCCTGCGGGCTTTTCTTTGCGGCACCCGTATCAGAGGAGAAAAATTGGCGTTACGAATCGTAATCGTCGTTTTCAGGTAACCGCAAACGTTCAATTCTTCGGAAAGGTTACCGTTACCGTCGTTCCGACGCCGAAAGTAGACGAAATATTGACGTCCGCTCCGTAAAGAACGGCTATATGCTTGACTATCGAAAGTCCGAGTCCCGTTCCTCCGGTTTCGCGCGAGCGGGATTTATTGACGCGGTAAAATCTTTCGAATATCCTCTGGAGATGTTCTTCTTCGATTCCGATTCCGTCATCTTTTACGGTCAGAACGACTTTCTTGTCGTCTTCGGAAACATCGACTTCGACGTGTCCGCCCTTTTCGTTATAACGGATAGCGTTTTCGGTCAGATTCTTTACGAGTTCGACGGCGTGTTCGCGCTCCATCATAACCACGCCCTTTCCCGACGCCTTGACCGAAACGCCCCTTTCTTTCGCAAGAATCTCAAGACTTCCCTGAACGTCCTTAACTACGTCGGAAAGCTCGACTTCTTCCTTTTTAGGCTCCTTTTCCGATTCCAGCATCGAAAGATCCAGCATATCGTTTATCAGATTGATTATTCTCGCGACTTCCTTGTCGATTCTTCCCGAAAGCTCCTTTATGTCGGGCTGAGTCGCAGTCATCGAAACTATATCGTTGAAGCCCTTTATAGCCGTAAGCGGAGTTTTAAGCTCGTGGCTCGCGTTAGCAAAGAATTCGCTGCGCATCTTCTCGCTGTTTCTGACGGCCGTAATATCCGACAGCACTATGACCGTAAGTCCTCTTTCCAATGCCCTGACCGATACCGAATAATAAGCTTCGCCCGTGAATTTCATCTCGAATACGGAGTCCTTCCTTCCTTCGAGAGCCGACGAAACCCCCTCCGTAAAGGCTCTGTCCCGACTGAGAAGCAAATAATTCTTCCCGGTGAAATCCGAAGCGTCGAATATTCTCGCGGCGTTCTTGTTGATAAGGCTTATATTCCCGTTCTTTTCGAGGACGACTATTCCGTCGGAGATGTTGCTGAGAATATAATCGAGCTTCTCCTTGTCGCTTCTCGCTTCGAATATACTGTCCTGAAGCTTTTCGCTGATTCCGTTTATCTCGACGAGCATTGAATTTATCTCCTGATCGCCGGAAGAAGGAACTATCTCTTTATAAGTTCCGTTTCTGACCGAAGCAAGGTTGTTTCTTATCTCGGTCAAAGGCTTCATAAGTCCGTTGGCGGCTATTACGCTGAAAATCACCGAAAGAGTCAAAGCGACTATCAGAACGAAAATCATCGTAACTATATTGCTGACTACGTAGGAATTAACGCTTTCCACGGCGACGGAAACTCTGATGAAAACGAAAGTATCGCCCGTCGTAACCTTTAAAGCGTAATAAACCAGATCCTTTCCGAGCGACTGACTGTACCTCGTAACGACCTTGGGTTCGCCCTGAAACGCAGCGATTATCTCTTCTCTGTCACTGTGATTTCCGAGCTTATCCACGTCTACGTTCTCGCTGTCGGAAATTACCTTTCCTTCGGCGTCTATAACGGATACCCTTATGTCTTCGGGTACGCCCTTTACCGTTTGCTCGGGCGAAACGTAATTCGCCGCGTAGATCCGGGTTATATCCACTACGTTCTTGCCTGCTTCCGCACTCAGAGTGTTCTTATTTACGGATATTCCGAAAAAGAACACCAGCAAAAGAGATATAGCGATTATTATTATATTGAACAGAACTATCTTGTTTTTCATAACGACTATTTCAGAGCGTAACCCACTCCCCTGACGGTAGTGATTCCCGCTTCCGCCCCCGCAAGAATCTTCCTTAGTTCGGCTATATGAATATCCAGTGTTCTCGTTTCTCCGTAATTCTCTCCCCAGACGTTATCGAGAAGAAAATCCCGCGTAAGAACCGTTCCCGCGTGCTTTAAAAGAAGCTTCAGCAGCTCGTACTGTTTAAGCGTAATCGTAACTTCCGCGCCCTTAACGGTAACCGTGTGCCGAAGGTCGTCCAAAGCAACGTCCTTATACGAGAAATACGAACCGCCCGCCCTTCTGAGCCTGAGTTTTGCGTTTATCCTCGCAATAAGCTCCATTACTCCGAAAGGCTTGGAAACGTAGTCGTCCGCGCCGAGATCCAATCCCCTGACTTTATCGATCTCGGTAGTTTTCGCCGAAACCATAATGACCGGAATATCCTTCGTTTCGTTCGAGCAGAGAAGTCTCGACAATATGGAATACCCGTCTTCGCCGTCAAGCATTATATCCAGTATAAAAATGTCCGGAATCTGTTTTTCGACCGCAGCGTATAATTCCGACGCGCACGAAAAGCATTCGATTCCGAAGCCCGCGCCCGAAAGCGCAAATTTATATACGTCGCGAATAGCGCTCTCGTCGTCTACGGCGTAGACCAGTTTTTTCTCTTCCATTTTTCCTCCTCAGCCCGGCTTGTGTTGTCCCGTAACCGCGTATTCTGCCCATTCTCCGATATTTACGGCGTGATCGCCTATCCTTTCGAGATACTTCGCGATCATCATAAACAGAATCGCCTGATCGGCGTTGTTCGGGTCGGATTTTATAAGAGAAATAAGTTCCTCTTTTACCTTTTCAAACAGCTCGTCTACTCTGTCGTCTCTTTTGTCGAGAGAACGAGCCGTTTCGAGATCCTTGTTGATATAGCTGTGGACTCCGTCTTTAACCATTCCTATGGCTATCTTCGCCATCATTTCTATATGTTCGGGCTTTTTAATGAATTCTTCGTTTCCGAACTGAAGCGTTATTTCGCAGATATCCGCTGCCTGATCCGCAATCCTTTCGAGATCGGTTATCATTTTCAGCGCAGCCGAAACGTCGCGGAAATCTCCGGCTACCGGATGCTCCATAAGAAGAATCTTCAGGCAATCCTGTTCGATCTCCCTTTCGGTAAGGTCGATATTCCTGTCTTCCTCCATAACCGAGCGGGCAAGATCGTCGTTTCTCGTCTTGAGAGCCTCTATCGATCTGTCTATCGCCTGCTCTACGTCGCGGCACATCCCTATAAGTTTATTGAAAACGCTTTGAAGTTCAGATTCGTACTTGTTTCTTATGCTCATATTATATCTTGTTTTTCTCCTTTTTTCAAGCCGTTTAACGGTATCAACCAAATCTTCCCGTTATATAATTCTCCGTTCTCTTATCCTTCGGCGAACCGAAAATCTGTTCCGTGTCTCCGAATTCCACGAGTTCGCCGAGAAGAAAGAACGCGGTCTTATCGGCAATTCTCGTTGCCTGCTGCATATTGTGCGTAACTATGACTATGGTCAGATCCTTTTTAAGTCCGTCTACGAGTTCTTCTATCTTGCCCGTCGAAATGGGGTCGAGCGCGGACGTAGGTTCGTCCATAAGAAGGATTTCCGGATCCGCCGCGAGAGCGCGGGCTATACAGAGTCTTTGCTGCTGACCTCCGCTTATTCCGAGCGCGCTTTTTCTGAGTCTGTCTTTGACTTCGTCCCATATACTCGCACGCTTCAGAGAGGTTTCCACGATTTCGTCAAGCTCGGATTTCTTCTTTATTCCGAACGTTCTCGGGGCGAAGGCTATGTTATCGTATATGTTCATAGGGAACGGATTGGGTTTCTGAAAAACCATTCCGACCTTCTTTCTCAAAAGATTGACGTCTACGTCTTTATCGAATATACTCTTTCCGCCGATTCTGAATTCTCCCGTTATTCTGCAGCCGTCTATAAGGTCGTTCATACGGTTGAATATCTTGAGGAAGGTCGATTTTCCGCATCCCGACGGTCCGATGAAAGCCGTAACCATCTTTTCGGGTATATCAACATTTATGTCTTTAAGCGCCTGAAAATCCCCGTACCATAGATTGCAGTTCTTTACGCTTATATCGTTTTTTTCACCGAACATCATTTTTCTCCCGTTTTTTTCTTGATAAGTTTTCCGATTCCGCTTGCCGCCAGATTGATGAGAATTACGAGAATCATCAGAACGACGCCCGTTGCCGCAGCCTGATCCGGATAACCGTGACTTGCGAAGTAGTATATATCGAGAGCAAGACTCGTTCCCGGGGAAAGCACGCTCTCCGGAACTTTGTTGACGACCATTCCTACCGTCAGAATAAGTACCGCGCTTTCGGATACTACTCTTCCGACCGCAAGAATCAAAGCGGTTACTATTCCGCCCGCGCACGAGGGAAGAACTACCTTGAATATCGTCCGGACTTTACTCGTTCCGAGCGCGTAAGAACCTTCTCTCAAACCCTGCGGCACCGCAAGCAGACTTTCCTCGACCGACCTGACTATTACCGGAAGAACCATTATCGCGAGAGTTATTCCTCCGCCGAGAATCGTATATCCCATTTTAAAGGCGACTACGAATATCAGATATCCGAAAAGACCGTATACTATACTCGGAATTCCCGAAAGCGTTTCCGTCGCAAGCCTTATGGCTTTGACGAATTTACTCTGCGTCTTCGTGTATTCGGCAAGGAAAATCGCGCTTCCTATGCCTATCGGAACGGCTATCGCCATAGATATCAGTATAAGTTCGAGCGTTCCGACTATCGCGGGAAGAAGGGAATGCTCAAGCTTTCCGTCGCCGAAAAGAAACTCTAAACTGAGTTTATCGATTCCTCCTACGACCGTGTAGATTATTATCGCAAAAAGAGCGACTACGGCGATTCCTGTCGTTATATAACTGAAAATCCTCAACGAAAAACAGATTCTTTTCGAAGTCCTTCCTTTTATAACCGATTCGTTCCTTTCCGTGGTTTTTACAGCGCTCATTTCTTCTTCTCCTTTCTGCCGCTTTTAAGCAGAGAAAAGCTTATGTTTATAATCAGAACGAACACGAAAAGCACTACGCCCGTCGCTATAAGCGCGGAAAGAGCGTCGTCCTGAAGTTCCATCGCGCCCATCGCTATGTTCGAAGTAAGCGTCCTGACGCTCTGGAAAAGGCTCTCCGGCATATCCGGACTTCCGCCTATTACCATAATGACCGCCATCGTTTCGCCTATCGCTCTGCCCACCGCAAGCACGACCGCCGCAAGCACTCCGCTCCTGGCCGCGGGCAAAAGAACCTTGAAAGTCGCCTGTTCCTTCGTCGCTCCGAGCGCAAGCGCGTTTTCGAAATACTCGTTGGGAACCGCCTCGAGACTGTCGAGACTTACGCTCACTATGGTCGGAAGAATCATTATCGCGAGGACGATCGACGAGGAAAGTATTCCGTAACCTACTCCCGTCGGCGATATATAATCCCTGATAAACGGAACTATGAAAGTCATTCCGAAAAGTCCGAAGATTACCGAAGGAATTCCGGCAAGAAGATTTATCATGTGTCTTATAGGCGTCGCTATCTTCTTCGGAATGAATTTGTACAGCGCGATAGCCGTGAACAAACCCATTCCTACGCCGATAAACACCGAAAGAGCCGTCACGTAAAGCGAAGTTACTATAATCGGGAATATCCCGTAGGAAGGATTATCGCCCATTATCGCCCATTTTTTTCCGAAAATAAATTCGGAAAATCCCGTTTTATGTATAAACGGGATTCCGTTGACGAATAAGAACACTGTTATCACGGCAAGTGCGGCTATCGCGAACACTGCGCAGGCCAGAAACAGACCCTTCATTATTTTTTCTCTTGCTGCAATCCACCTGTATAGCGAATTCATCTTATTCTCCGTTTCGGGCTTATTCTCCGATAATCTGTTTCCAGGTCGTTATCGCATTTTCACCGGCTTCGGCGTCGTAAACGTTCTTGAGCTGTTCGAGAGTGATGTTTTCGGCAGGATTCTTCTTGTTTACGATGATTGCGATTCCGTCGAGAGCTACCGTGTAGTACACGCAGCCGGGAGCCTTGGTTTCGGAGAAGTTTTCAGAAATCATTCCGAATGCGCTTACTCCGTTTTTAGCGTCGTTATAACCCGTACCGGATCCGCCGCCGCCCACAGATACCTGAACTCCGCTCTGAAGAGCTTCGAACTTAGCCGCGAGTTTTTCCATAAGAGGCTTGAGCGAGGTGCTTCCGCTGATTCCGATTGTGCCGGAAAGTTCGGGATCGATAACGTACTTTTCTGCCTTTTCCACTACCGTAACGTATCCTTCGGCCGCTATGATTTCCTGAGCTTCGCTGCTTCCGAGGAATCTGAGATAAGCTTCGTTGACGCCGGTCATCTCTTCTTCTTTATATACTACCGAAAGAGGTCTTGCTATCTTATAAGATCCGTCTTTGATGGTTTCGACAGAAGGAAGAACTCCGTTTACCTTAAGAATCTTTACGTCGTCGTTTACATAGCCGAGACTGTCGTAAGCGATTGCTATGGGATTTGTCTTGACTTCAGCAAGGACTGCTGCCGTTCCGGTTGCTATGATAACGCCGGACTTGTCGTTTTTGTCTTTGAGACCGATGAATTCCATAAAAGCTTTCTTCGTTCCGCTTCCGTCTTCACGGACAACTACACTGATCTGTTTGTTTGAGTCGAACTGACCACCCGTACATCCGCAGAATGCGAAAACGGTGAGAGTCATAAGAACTGCTAAAATAATGCTTGTGATTTTCTTCATTTTTTTATGTCTCCTTTGTTTTGGTGCCTTCATTATAACAGACAAAAAACAGACGCGAAACCTGTTTTCGGTAATAAAAACGTAAAGATTCTGTAAATCCGCAAGGAAATCTTCGCAAGCCCTGACGATTCAAAAAAGCCCTCCTTTTTTTCTTCAAATTGAATGAAAAGCTCGGCGGACTTATTAGCCCTGAAAGCGTCCCCCGAACGCCCGATTTTCGCTTTTAAGCGGCTAACTCCGATTTTTTCCGATAGTGACGGGACGGTTTGAAAAAAATTTCTAAAAAATTTCCATTTTTTACTTAAAAATCATTGCGCTTTTTCGTTTTTTGTGGTAAAATTTACGGGCTATCGCGGAGACGACGATTTCCCGTGGCAGCGCGGCAATTCAAAACCACCGCGCTCAGAATACACTTTTACCGCACATAGGAGAACAACATTTATGCAATATTTAAAAGACGTAGTAAGAACCCGTATTATCAACGCCGCAATCGCAGAATTCAAAGAATACGGATATTCCAACGCTTCCATCCGTAATATCGCCGAAGTCGCAAACATCAGCCTCGGCAATATCTATCGTTACTACGAAAACAAGGAAGACCTGTTTCTTACTATAATCAACCCTCTGACCGAAATGACCAAACAGCCTTCCGTTTCCAAGGTTCTCGAAGACGACGTTTCTTTAGAGGCTACCATAGAAATCATTCTCAGTTACATCAACAATCATATCGACGAATATAAAATCATCAGAATTTCCAACACTGCTCACTTCTCGTACTTCTTCGACAGACTCTGCGACCTCATCGCGAGAAAACTCGAACAGGTGCTTAATCAGAAGCGTCCTCTTTACGTCAAGTCCATCGTAAACAGAAACTTCTTTAACATCATTTCCACAGGCTATCTGAACGCGGTTCTCGGAATTATCGACGCAGACAACGATCCTCAGATCACTCAGAAATATATTGCGGAAATCAGCAATTATTACTTCAAGGATATTATTTAACAGTCGGAAATATCGCAAACCGACGGGGTTTAATAAATATAAATAAGAATATAAGTTACGGGACGATATAAAAAACGAGCTGCGGTCAAACCGCAGCTTTTATTTTTCAAAAAACGTTAAACGTAAGAATTCTCTATATTGATAATAAAATCGAAATCGAGGTCTGGATATATTCCCTCGGCAACGACTTTCGCCGTATTCTCCAGAACCGAAAGACTGACTTTCTCTCCGTACGGAGCCTCGACGTCGAAAAGCACGCTGACTCTCGATTCTCCTGAAACTACGCGGAAATCGTGAACCGAAAGTCTGTCGTTAAGTTTCTTAATCTCGGAA
This sequence comes from uncultured Eubacteriales bacterium, assembly GCA_900544545.1. GTDB lineage: Bacteria > Bacillota > Clostridia > Christensenellales > CAG-314 > UMGS692. The sequence goes on along the minus strand of UQVY01000009.1, from coordinate 51,132 downwards.
ACTATCCGAGGTTCGAGACGATTGAGAAGAGGATTGTCTTTTTCGACGGGATCCATATGAATAGACATTATTATGCCTTGCTTTTCTCTGAAATCCCTCTCAATTCCGTCTATAAGTTCGTGACTTTTGACTATGCTGTCGCTCGCCGAAACTTCAACGTGCACCATAACGTAAGTCCTGCCCTCGCCGTAGGTATGAATCATCATATCGTGAATGCCCAGAACTCCTTCGTAACTTAAAAGAGCGGACTTTATTCTGTCTACGAGAGCTTTATCCGGTTTTTCACCGAGAAGCGGATTCATCGTTTCCCGAAGCAGTTTAACGCTTCCCGCAACGATGAAAACGGATATAAGCAGACCTGCGTATCCGTCTATCATCACGCCCGTGACGCTCATAATCATAGTCGCAGCCAGAACGACCGAGGTCGAGATTATATCGTTGCGACTGTCCTGAGCGCAGGCTTCGAGCGCAAGAGAATGAACGGATTGCCCGAAGCTTCTGTACATAAGCATCTGGAAAATCTTTCCGCATATGGCAATGACGAGTACCACGGCGGTATATATATCGGCAGTGACCTCCTCGGGAGAGAGTATCTTCTCCACAGAACTCTTTCCGAGCATAAGTCCGATTGCAAGCACCACGAAAGATACGATCAGCGCGGTAATATATTCGTATCTCGCGTGACCGAAGGGATGCTCTTTATCGGCGGGCTTTCCCGCAAGCCTGAATCCGATAAGAGTAACCACCGAAGATCCCGCGTCCGAAAGGTTATTGACGGCATCGGCTATTATCGTAACGCTTCCCGATATCAGACCGACCGTCAGTTTCAGTCCGAAAAGAAGCAGATTGATCAACAGACCTATAATTCCCGCCGTTACTCCGTATCTGACGCGGACTTCGGGTGAACCCGTATTCTTATAATCTTTTATGAATGCTTTTTTCAGCAGCTCCATTACTTAATTATTCTTTATTTTCCATGCGTTTCGCAAGCGCCTCGACGAAAAACGTAGCAACGTCGTCGGCGTAGGTATTCGCTCCGAAACCGGCGTCGTAACCGAGTTCCTTGGCAAGCTTATGGGTGATTCTCGCGCCGCCGCAAAGAACGAGGAACCTTTTTCTGAGTCCCTCCGCTTCGAGAAGTTCGATAAGCTCGGTCATATTCTTGATATGAATATCGTTCTGGGTAACCGTCTGCGAAACGAGAAGAACGTCCGCGTTGACTTCGAGAGCTTTCTTGATGAAATCTTCGTTGGGGACCTGACTTCCGAGGTTATACGTTTCGAGCATATCGTATCTTTCCAGTCCGTAATGCCCCGCAAAACCTTTTCTGTTCATAATCGCGTCTATACCTACGGTATGAGCGTCGGTACCCGTGGACGCGCCGATAACGACTATCTTCCTTCCTATATGCTCGCGGATGTAATTATCCGTTTCCTCCATAGTCATTGCTTCCTGCTCGACGGCAGCGACCTTGATATTTTCGTAATCGACCGTAAATCCGAGACTTCCGTAAACTACGTAGAAAGTGAACTCCGTATCCAGAGCCTTCCGGTAAGCTACGTTAACTTCCGTAAGTCCCATCTTTTCGGCTATAAGAGTCGCGGCAGCCGCTCCTCTGTCGTCGTTTTTTACGGGAAGAGTAAAGCTCATCTGAACCTTACCGTCGTTCATAGTGTCGCCGTAAGGTTTAAGCCTGGTTTTATCGAGAACCGTTGAATATTCGTGTTTGTGAGTATTATAAAGACCGCCGCTCATTACTTAACCTCCCTGCCCTTAAGCATAAGATCGACGAAAGGATTTGTATAGACGCCCGATTTTGCAACTACGCCGCCGAGTCCTTTTCCTCCGTCTTCGCTTCTCTTGATATCCGCAAAAATGCCCTTTTCGAGAGTTGCGAAAAGCCCGAGCCCTTCTATTTCCTTCAGAAGATCCTTTGCTTTATTGAGAACGAAAGCCGCTCTGTTTCTGATTATGCCGTTTTCTTTGAACTCGATATCGCTACCGAAATCAGCCATAGTATTGAATATATACTGGGCGTTTTCGATGGAAAGGTATCTGTCCGACATAAAGGGCGTATGAATTGCTTCCGTAAGCATACCGAGAAGATGCAGCCTCTGCCCGGTCATAATGGTAACCATATTAAAGAGAGCGTCCTGAACGTTACCGCGGAAAATATTACCCGTCATAAACTTTGTCGGCGGCATATATTTAAGAGGCGCGTTGGGGAAAATCTCTCTTGCGGCTTCCGCCTGCGCAAGCTCGTAAAGAAAACCGTTTTTAACGTCCGGAGAAATTTCAAAAGCATGCCCCAAGCCCATCTGCTCTTCGGGAATACCCGCTTTAATGGCAAACTGTTCGTTCATAAACTGAGAAGCAAGAACAGTATGGGCTTCTTCGACCGCGTCGGCAGTAGTAAGGTAATTGTCTTCGCCGGTGTTTATAATAACTCCCGCAAAACCGTTTATAACGCGGGAGAAGAACTGGTCTACTATGGTGCGTTTCATATTGATATCCCTGAAAAGAATACCGTAAAGAGCGTCGTTAAGCATAACGTCAAGTCTTTCGAGCGCACCCATAGCAGCGATTTCCGGCATACAAAGCCCCGAACAATAGTTACAGAGTCTTATATATCTCTTTTGTTCGCGACCTACTTCGTCGAGAGCGGCACGCATAAGTCTGAAGTTTTCCTGAGTCGCGTAAGTTCCGCCGAAACCTTCGGTTGTCGCTCCGTAAGGAACGTAGTCGAGAAGCGACTGTCCGGTCGTTCTTATAACCGCGATAATATCCGCGCCCTGTTTTGCCGCAGCCGAAGCCTGCACAATATCCTCGTAGATATTTCCGGTAGCAACAATACAGTAAAGGTACGGAGTGGTTTTGTCGCCGAATTCACCGAGAAATGCGTCTCTTTCGGCTCTCCTGCCTGCAATGAAATCAACCTTCTCCTTAACCAGCGGCAGAACCGTATTATAAGCCTCCTCCGAACTTATTCCGACGATATCTTTAACGTCCAATTCGCCGTTGCTTATCATTTCGGCGATAGCCTGAGGATTTTTTCCCGTCTGCGCCATCGCACATCCCATAAAATACGACGCGCCGTCGGCAAGCATTCCGTTCTCCGTCAGTTTATCTACGACGACGTTAACGAGCGGTACCTCGAGAGCGTCCACGCCGTCTACGCCCATAAGGCGCAGTACGGCACGCTCGGTCGAGGTGGTTGTGTGTCTGTCAATATAAAGCTGAGTGCTTTCGGCTATGCCTCTCGCGTAGCCTCTCGCCTCATCTATAACTTTCTGATCCAATCCGAGTTTTCCCATATTAAACCGCCTTAATTAAGTTATCAGTGATGATTTCTCTTGTTTCTTTCGAGATTTTTAGGTTCTATACTGAGAGCCAAGCCCGCTTCAAGAGCCGCAACGCCCTGAAGACGATCCTCTCTCTTTCCTTCGCAGACTTCGCAATGACAATCTTCGTGATAGTTGCGCGGCTCGGTATAGGTCGTGATGACGCCTTCGAAGTTACGGAGAATAACTCTGTCGGCAGACTGACTTACGACGTAATTGGGCATAACCGGAATCTTTCCGCCGCCGCCGGGAGCGTCTACGACAAAGGTCGGAACGCAGAATCCGCTGGTATGTCCGCGGAGAGCTTCCATTATCTCTATTCCCTTCGCAACGGGCGTTCTGAAATGCTCGAGTCCTTCGCTGAGATCGCACTGATAAATGTAATACGGACGAACTCTCATCATTACAAGCTTATGAACGAGATCTCTCATAACGTGAACGCAGTCGTTTACTCCGGCAAGAAGTACGCTCTGGTTTCCGAGGGGAACACCGGCGTCGGCAAGCATTCCGCAGGCGCGCCTGGAGTCTTCGGTAACCTCGTTGGGATGGTTAAAGTGAGTATTCAGCCAAATCGGATGATACTTTTTAAGCATATTGCAAAGCTCGGGAGTTATTCTCTGCGGACAAACGACCGGTACTCTCGAACCGATTCTTATGATTTCTACGTGAGGAATGGCTCTGAGTTCGCTGATGATATGTTCGAGATTTTCGTCGGAAAGAATAAGCGCGTCGCCTCCGCTCAGAAGAACGTCGCGGACTTCCTTATGCTCTCTTACGTAATCTATACATTTTTCAATCTGCTCCATCGGAAGAGCCTGATCCTGCTGTCCCGCAAAACGTCTTCTCGTGCAATGACGGCAATACATACTGCACTGATCGGTAACGAGAAGAAGAACTCTGTCGGGATATCTGTGAGTAAGACCTTTTACGGGGCTGTCGGTATCTTCGTGAAGAGGATCGCAGAGATCCGCCGGACAGGTATGAAGCTCGTTAATGGTCGGAACAGCCTGTTTTCTTATGGGATCGTGAGGATCGTCGAGATTGATAAGAGAAAGGTAGTAAGGCGTTATCTTCATACGAAGCTTTTCAAGACAACGCTTGATGCCCTCTTCTTCCTCCTGCGTAAGAGTAAGATATTGTTTAAGCTCTTCAACCGTGGAAATACGGTTTTTAAGCTGCCAGTGCCAATCGTTCCAAAGCTCTCTCGGAACGTTATCGAAAAGATGATTTGCCATAGTACGTCTCCTTATTACGCTTTATACTTTTCTTCGAAGAGCTTTCTGAGCTTTTCGTTCTCTCTGAGTTCGCTGAGAGTTACTTCCGCGTGTCCCTTCGTATAGCCGTTGCCGATAAGCATATCTATGTCCTTGCCTACGCCCTCCGCGCCGAGAGCAGCCTTTGCGAAATTGGTCGCCATAGAGAAGAAGTATACCATACCGCCGTCGTGAACGGGAAGAATACAAGCCATTTCGGTGTTGGGAGCGTTTACGCAGGAAATGGAAAGATCGTATTCCTTACCGTCGTTGGCTGCAAGCGCCGCTTCGAGAACGGCTACGGGTTCGGTTGCGGAAGCTATAACGGCTTTATCCGCAACCCCGAGTTCCATAACCTTATCCGCGTCCGCCTGATTGAGGACGACCGCGACTACGTTACCGGTTGCGCCTGCTCTCTTCTTCGCTTCGTAACAGCAGAGAACGCCGGATTTTCCCGCACCGCCGAGAACGAGAACGGATTCGCCTTCGTGAACGAGCTTTCTGACCTGAGCGGGCGCGCCTGCAACGTCAAGAGCCGCAAGAGCAAGGGATTCGGGCATATCGTCGGGAAGTTTTGCATAAATTCCGGATTCGAAAAGAACGGCTTTCGCAACGACGTCTACTCTGTCTATATCGAGATGAACTTTTTCGATTTTTTCGATTTTAAGGGGCGTAAGCGAAAGAGAAACCAAAGAAGCAATCTTATCTCCGACCTTTATGTCAAGGTCTTTGAGCGCGCTTCCGATATGACAAACCTTTCCTATGAACATTCCGCCGCTGCCAGTAACGGGATTCTGCATCTTACCTCTTTCTCCGACAATCTGCATAATCCTTTCGGCTACTTTCTTTTCGTCGCGACCGACTTCGCCTACTATCTGCGTAAACGACGCGGAGTCGATATTAAGACTTATAACGTCGCAGACGATTTCGTTATCGTAATATTCGTCTACGCTGTTGTCAATCTTAAGCGCTGCCTGAGTAAGAACGCCCTTCGGCTCCAAAACTCTGTGTATTCCGTACTTATTACCTTTCTTTTCCATATTTATCGTTCTCCTTATTTAAGTCCTAAAATCTTACGCGCTTCGTCGGGAGTTGCGATTTCCCTGCCCATTTTAACGGCAATATCGCGAATCCTTGCGACAAAATCGGCGTTGCTTGCGGCTTTGACGCCCTTAGAGAGATTAACGTTATCTTCGAAGCCGACTCTTACGTGTCCGCCGAGAAGAATCGCCATAACGTTCATATCGAGCTGAGTTCTTCCTACGCCCGAAACGGTGAAGGTGCTGCCCGTCGGAATGCTTTCTACCATAAAGAGCAGATCTCTCGGAGTTCCGCTTATTCCGCCGTTGACACCCATAACCATATTGAAGTGCATAGGCGACTTTATGTAGCCCTTTTTGTTGAGCCTTATCGCCATATCTATCATACCCTTATCGAAAACTTCGATTTCCGGCTTGATATTCCTCGCGTTCATCTTTTCCGCGAATTCGATAATCGTGTTTTCGGTATTTACGAAGATATCGTCGCCGCCGAAATTACACGTTCCGCAATCGAGAGTAGCCATTTCGGGAGTAAGCGTTACCGGCTGAAGTCTTTCGTCGTTGGACATTCCGACCGCGCCGCCCGTACTCGGCTGAACGATAACGTCGGGGCATTTTTCCTTTATAGCGTTGATGCAGGCTTCGAATCTGTCGCGGCTCTGAGTAGGCGTTCCGTCGTCTTCGCGGACGTGAAGATGAATAATAGACGCGCCTGCTCTATACGCTTTGTACGCTTCTTCGGCAATTTCCGCTACCGTGTAGGGAACGGCAGGATTATGCTCCTTCGTTACCTCCGCGCCGCAGATAGCCGCCGTAATAATAAGTTTTTCCATAAAAACCTCCTGAAAGACTTATTTCCTCTGTTTATCCTTGGGAACGACGCAGGTTCCGCTTGCACGGCAAACGAGAATCGGTTCTTCGAGAACGTCGCAGGCACTTTCGTTTACGTCGGGACGAGGACGGATAACCTTATACGCTTCAAAAGTCATTTTCCTCGAAGTGTTGCCTACGTGCGTAATCTCGCCTACCGCTTCGATATAATCCCCCGCAAACACGGGAGCCTTGAATTCTACGTTGTCGTAAGCGCAGAAAAGCCCTTCGTCGCCGTCGTTTCGTATGAGAAGCTCCGTTGCCACGTCGCCGAAAAGCTGAAGCATCTTAGCTCCGTCGACGAGATTTCCGCCGTAATGAGCGTCGTGCGCTCCCATTCTCAATCTGATCATTACCTTGTCCATAAATTCCGTTTCCTCCACTGAATAATAAAAAACGCGCCGAATCCCCTAAAGACCAGCGCATCACGACCACGTGACAGTGACAAAGCACTGAGCCTTGCCCCCAAGCCCAAAGCCGAACCGACTGCCTTGAACTTTCGGCGGCGGACACATTCCCCGTCGGGCATCGGACTGCCTTGACGGACGGGTACCTTATCTGCCGCGCCTCTATCGAATATTTAACTTCTTTTATTATACCTCTTCCGCTTCGTTTTGTCAATCGCTCGAGAGGGAGAATATCTCTTTTTTATTTAAAAATCGCTCAAAAAACCGAACGTTTTTCTTTTCTTCTGCCCGAATCGGACAGACTGTGCCGCAATAATCCGTATTCGATACGCAACCGAAAAGTCTTTCGTTTCAAAAAAGGCGCCCCGCGGAAAACTCCGAAGGACGCCTGAATTCAACAGACCAAATTATTTAAGCTTATTAAGCACGTCGCCGAGCGTGTCCGCCGCATTGCCGAGGAAAAGATGAACGCCTTCTCTCGTGTAAAGCGGATTCTCTACGCCCGCATATCCCGGTTTCGTATCGTAGTTAAATACGAATACGTTTTTGCACTTGTCTACATTCAGCACGGGCATTCCGTATATGGGAGTACCTTCGGCTTCTCTCGCCGCAGGATTCATTACGTCGTTCGCGCCGACGACTATGGTTGCGTCCGCTTTCGCAAAATCGTCGTTGATGTTATCCATTTCATAAAGGTCTTCGTAATCCACGTTTGCTTCGCAAAGAAGTACGTTCATATGACCGGGCATTCTTCCCGCTACCGGATGAACCGCGTATCTTACTCTCGCGCCTCTGCCGACCAACGTATCCGCAAGCTGTTTTACAAGATGCTGCGCCTGAGCTATCGCCATTCCGTAGCCCGGAACGATTATTACGTCCTTTGCGTTGCGGAGAACTTCTATCGGATCGGATTCTTCTTTCTTGGCTTCGGGCTTCGCCGCAATTTTCGCTTCGGCAGCCGCAACCTTCGGAGCTTCGGAATGCTTTGCGGAGGTCTTACCGAGAAGGATATCCATAAGCTTCCTGTTCATAGAACGGCACATAACCTGCGTGAGGAGAAGTCCCGACGCGCCGACGATACCGCCTATCGCGACGAGGAGGAGATCGTTTATCGCAAGGCCCGCAATCGCGCCTGCCACACCCGAAAGAGAGTTGAGGAGCGAAATCGTTATGGGCATATCCGCGCCGCCGACTCTTATCGAGAAGAAATAGCCGAAAATAGCCGAAAATACCGTTTCGAACGCAAGGAAAACCCAGACTACCGTATAATGTCCGAGTCCGAGAATTTCCGTAGGATCCGCCATAACGCCGAAAGCCACTACGCCCGCGAGCATAAGGATTGCGGAAGCTACGGTTATAAACTGATGACCGGGATAAACGACGGATTTCTGATTGATTACCTTATGAAGCTTACCCGCAGCGACAAGACTGCCGATAAGAGTTATTACGCCGACCGCAAGAGCAAGAGCAGCCGTAATCATCGAGAATACCCATTCACCCTGAGAAGAAGGATCGATTCCAATGCCGAACATCGTTATCGCTCCGACGATAGCCGAAGCTCCGCCACCCAGACCGTTAAGAAGAGCGACCATCTGCGGCATCTGAATCATCTTTACTTTAACCGCAAGCCAGACGCCGATCGCGCTGCCTACGACGAGCATAACGTAAAGGAACCATACGTCGAAAATCTCCTTCCGAAGAAGAGTAAGTATAATGGCAAGAGCCATACAGACCGCGCTCAGACGATTGCCGAGAACGGATTTCTTTACCTTACTCATAAGGAAGATTCCGAGAAGCACGCCCAGAGAAAGCACGCCGCAAAGAGAATAATATAAAGCGTTTCCAAACATCAGTGCTTATCCTCCTTGTCTTTTTTGTTATCTTTTTTAACGATCATATTGAGCATTTTGTCCGTAACCACGAAACCGCCCACGACGTTAATCATAGCGAGAACGATTGCAAGCCCGCCGCAAATATAAGCCACGACCGTATGCGGAAAAGCGCAGGCTGTCGCCATAAGCGCGCCGAGAACGGTCACTCCGGAAAGAGCGTTCATACCCGACATAAGCGGCGTATGAAGCAAACTGGGAACGTTTTTAATGAGAAGGTATCCCACGACGGTTGCCGCCGCAAAGATAATAAGAAGAATCCACCAGGTCATAAATCAATTATCTCCGTTATATTTTCTTTACCCAAAAATTCTCCCGCCCAAAGCACAAGGCGAGAGAATTTCGGGTACGATTTTCAAAACTTACGCGTTCATTGCCTCGAGAGTTCCCTTGTGAACGATCTTGCCGTCTCTGGTAACGAGAATGGAGCTTGTAATTTCGTCGTTCATATCGAGAACGATCTTACCGTCCTTGGTAAGGTACTTAAGGAGGTTATAAATGTTATGAGCGAACATCCAGGTCGAGCTGGTCGGAAGCATACCGGGGATATTCTTGATACCTTCGATAACTACGCCGTGCTTGATTTCTCTTGCGCCCGGAGGAGTGATCTGGCAGTTGCCGCCCTGATCGATGGAAATATCTACGATACAGCTGCCGGCTTTCATATTCTTAACCATATCTTCGGTAAGAAGGATAGGAGCGACTCTGCCCTGAAGAAGAGCCGAGCAGAAAACGATGTCCGCGTCCGCGACAGCCTGAGCAATGTTCTTTCTTTCGACTTCGAGCCATTCGTCGGAAAGCTTGTTAGCGTGTTTTCCGTCGGGAGCAACGCCGATTTCGGCAGGAATGCCGTTTTCAACGATTTTAGCGCCGAGGGATTTAGCCTGTTCGTTGGCTTCGGGACGGATATCGGTGGAATAAACGACTGCGCCGAGAGATTTAGCGGTTGCAACGGCACGAAGACCTGCAACGCCGGTACCGATAACGAATACGTTGGCGGGTTTGATTACGCCTACTGCCGTACCGATGAGGGGCATAAATTTAGCGATGTCATCGGTAGCCATAATGATTCCCTTATAACCCGCGCAGGTACTCATGGAGCTGAGAGCGTCCATACTCTGAGCGCGGCTGATACGCGGAATACCGTCGAGGGTAAGACCGATAACGCCTTTTTCAGCCATCATCTTAACCATCTTGTGGTTAACGGGAGAAGCCGGATGAATGAAGGTGATAAGATACTGTCCCTTCTTCATAAGTTCGATTTCGTGTTTTTTAAGTTTTTCGTTATAAAGAGGCTCTTTAACCTTAAGGATAACGTCCGACTGAGCATAAATGTCTTCAGCCTTGTCCATCATCTTTGCGCCTGCTTCGGCATAATCGGCGTCGTGATAAAAAGCGCCTGCGCCGGCACCTTTTTCAACGAGGACGGTACAACCGTCGGCGACCATTTTCTTAACGGTTTCGGGAGTTGCGGAAACACGATTTTCATCGTGCATTATCTCTTTAGGAATACCAACTATCATTTTCTAATCCTTCTTTTAAATAAAGTTTTTATATGCAAAGAGTTTTCTCTCTTTGATAATCGATGATGTACGTCAGTCGGAAACGACCGAAACGCTGTGTTCGTTCTTGCAGACGTTAAGAACGATATTCGTAACCGTTTTTCCTACGCCCGCAATACCTTTGATATAATTGAGAACCGACTCAAGCGACTTGGTATTGTCGGTAATGACTTTGAGCAGATAATCGAAACTGCCCGCGATATAAAAACACTCCGTTATGTCGGGATTGACCTTGACCGCGTTTTCGAAACCTTCGTTAAACTTCGGATCTTCGATAGCGACGGTAATGAGCGCCATTATGTCCTTATTGAGCTTTTGCGGGTCGAGAACCACGGTATAACCCCTGATGATTCCGCTCGTCTCAAGCTTTCTTATCCTGTCGCTTACGGTAGACGCGGAAAGATTGACTTTATCGGCTATATCCGAAGCGTTTATCCTCGCGTTTTTCCTCAGGCATTCAAGTATTCTTACGTCGGTATTATCCATTTCCTTCTTCCTTTTATCTCTGCTCCCATTATCGCACAGCTTCCTTATTTTGTAAAGCATTTTTCATATATTTCCGAATTTTTTTTGAAAAAAATCTAAAAAAGCCCGTTTCTTTACGAAACAGACTCAAAAAAATGTAAGTTTTCTCGATATAATTCTATCGAAATCGGAGGATATTGCTCAAATTATTTGTAAGTACACCGAAAACGCCCCCGAAAACCAATCCGAGGGCGCTTAATTTTAAACCGTTTTTATAAAAGCGGAATCTTTGCAAGATAGATTATATCTTCGCGATCCGCGGCTGCTCCTTCGGCAAGAACGAAAGCCTTCTTATAAATCTCTCCTCCGCATATCGTAACGAGTTCTTCGAGTCCGTTAAGACTGTTGCCCGTACTGATAACGTCGTCGATAATTCCGACTTTCTTTCCTTTAAGCAAATCCGCGTCGTGCTTGGAGAGATAAAGATTCTGATGCGCGCCCGTGGTTATACTGGAATCTATGGTTACTTCGATTCCGTCCTGCATATAGAGCTTTTTGTTCTTTCTTGCAACGGCGTAATATTCCTGACCGAGTTCCCTTGCTATAACGTGAGAAAGCTGAAGTCCTTTGGATTCTGCGGTAATGATAACGTCGCAGCCGTCAAGCCTTTTGGCAAGCTCTTTTCCGCAATGCTCGGTAAGCGTCTGATGTCCGTGAAGATTGAAAAAGCATATCCTCACTCCGCTCGGAAGAGGCAGAACGGGAAGTTCCGCATCCATACCGGCAATATTCAGCTTGTAAATTTCGTTTTCCTGTGTGTTCATTCGTTTTCCTCCAAACGCACAAAAACCCTACGGCTGACCTTCGCAATAAAATCACGGTATCAGTCGTTACGGTTTTCGAAGTACTTTGTATCTATCTTTCCGACGGGCGTTCTCGGGAACGTCGCCGTAAAAATCACGGTTTCCGGCACGGCGTACCTTATAAGGTGCTTCGCCGCGTATTTTTTGATTTCTTCTTTGGTTTCTTCCGTCCTGAGATTCTTATCCCTCAGTTTAACGTAAGCATAAACCGTCTGCGTGTTTTCGTTGCCTTTAATCTTACCGACTACGCAGCATTTCTCCACGTACGGAAGGCTTCCTATGACGTTTTCGACTTCCGCGGGGAAAACGTTGACGCCCTTGCGCATAATTACGTGCTTTATACGCTGCTTGAATCTGACGAAACCGTCTTCGTCTACCGACCCCCAGTCGCCCGATCTTATAAATCGTTTTCCGTCAACGAAAACCTCAGCGTTTGCGGTACCTTCTTCGTCTTTGAAATATCCGTTCATCAGAATATTTCCCGCTACGCAAAGTTCACCTTCCGTGCCTCGAGGCATAATCTTCCCGTCCCTGACGACTTCCACGTCGACGCCGGGAATAGCTCTTCCGACCGTTCCTTCCCTGTAACCGTCGGGAACGTTGAGAGCGCATACGGCAACGCATTCGGTCATACCGTACCCCTGAAACATAACTCTCTCGTCTTCACTGCCCGTAACGCACTTATTGAATCTCCTGACGAGCGCGTCCGAAACGTTATCTCCGCCTACGAAACATCTTTTAAGACTGCCTGCGTGACGGGGATCGAAAGACCTGACCTTCATAAGCCCGTAAAAAATAGCGGGGACTCCGCTCAACATAAAGGCTTTATACTTCTTTATAAGTCTGACCGCCTCACGCGAACGGAATTTCGGCATAATAAGCTGAGTCATTCCGAGAGCGGAAGACGCGTGAACGTTCATACAGAGCCCGAAACCGTGAAAAGACGGAAGAACGGACAAACAGACTTTATCCGACAAATCCGTACCGCTTACGATATAACGTCTTCTCTGAATCATACAATTCAGCGCGTGATGAGAAAGAACGATTTTTTTGGGCTGAGCCGTAGTTCCTCCGCTGTGCAGAATACAGCACGGAACGTCGTCGCTTCCTCTGTCCTCGTCGCCGCATTCCTCCGAAACCGAAATAAGCCTGTCAAAATCGATAAATCCGCCGAGCAACTTCGTTCCGCCGGTTTTAAATCTTATAACCAGCTTTTTCAGTCCTTTTGCATAAGCCGAAATCCGACAGAAAGCTATCTTTACGTCGGAAGCGAAAAACTTCTCGTCGCCGCGAAGAAGCACGTTATCCGAAGTAACGAGAAACCGACTTCCCGTTTCCTTCATCGATTCCGCGGTTTGTCTCAATGGCGTGAGCGGGTGAATGATATCGAGAACGAGATTCTCCGCCGCCGCGGCGTAAAAAATAATTACGTTCTGAGGAATATTCGGAAGCTGAAGAGTAATCACGTCGCCCTTCTTCAATCCGAACGACCTGAGAGCCGTTCTCGCTTTTTCTATAAGAGAGAAAAACGCAGGGAAATCTATCGTTCTTCCGCAATAGATCATAGCTTTCCGCGCACTGTGAGTCGCCTTCGAATCGCGTATAAATCCGTAAACGCTCTGAAAGGCATTTACATCCTCGATCCTCATTTCTCCCTCCGAATTTTCAAATCACTCCTCGTCTTTGTCGGCATCCGATCCCGAAAGATTCTCGATGCCTTCGACGACGCTGCTCCTGATAAGAGAACACTTACGATAATAGATGAAAATTATCACGCTGCAAACCAACCAGCCCGCAGGATAGCCGAGAGCTATCGGAAGAGCCTCGTTGGCAATATAGTTGGACATCACGAACAGATATATCTGCCTGAAAACCACGAACGATCCGAGCATAATGAACATCGGAACCTTACTGTTGCCCGCGCCCCGCAAAACGCCGGAATATATCTGGTTTATACAACACAGAACGTAAAACGGCGAGAGCCAGCGCAAAAACATCGAACCGTATTTCACGACCTCGGAATCGGTATTGAACAGCATAACGAGCGAAGGCGCAAAAATCTCCACTATAATCGTAAGGACGACCGTACTTATCATAGCCAGTGAAAGAGATATTCTCGCACCCTGTCTTGCTCGCTTTTCGTTGCCTACTCCGAGATTCTGTCCGACAAAGGTCGTAGCCGCGAGCGAAACGGACTGCATCGGCAGCAGAATAAACTGATCGACCTTCGAATAAGCCGTCCATCCGCCCATACAGGAAGTATCGAAATAATTGATGTAGGACTGAACGAAGATGTTGGAGAAAGACGTAATCGCCATCTGCAAAGACGCGGGAAGCCCTACGCTCAGAATCTTTTTGAGCATATCCAAATCTATCTTCATATCCTTGAAGGAAAACCGCACGCTGCTTTTCGCCCTCATAAGCGAAATCATAACGAGAACGGCGGAAACGAACTGAGCTATTATCGTCGCGTAAGCCACGCCTTCCACGCCCATATCGAATACGAGAACGAAAACGAGGTCGAGAATCGTATTCAGAACCGCAGAAACGACGAGATATATGAACGGTCTTTTAGAGTCGCCGACAGCCCTTAAAATACCCGAACCGATATTGTATATCATCAGTCCGATAACGCCCGCGAAATAGATGGTCAGATAGCTTTTCGCTTCCTCGAAAACGAGCGTACCTTCTTCGAGCTTCATCATTTTAAGCGAAAGCGGCGTTATCAATATACCCACGGCGGTAAAAATCACCACGAGAATAAGCGTAACCAAAATCGAGGTATGTACGGTCTTCTTAACGTTTTCTCCCTGTTTTGCGCCGTAATACTGGGAAACGACGACTCCAGCTCCGCTCGAAAAACCGAGAAACAAACCTATGAGAGTATTGATTATCGGACCGACAGAGCCGACGGCAGCAAACGCTTCGTTGCTGACGAATTGTCCGACTACTATCGTATCCACCATATTGTAAAGCTGCTGGAAAACGTTACCCGCCAGAAGAGGAAGCGCGAAAACGACTATATGACGAAGAATATCGCCCTGCGTCATATCGACGTCTTTTCTTTTGCCCCTTTTCTCAAGCGTAAGCTCGCCTTTTGCCATTATAACCTCCGTAACTGCCGCTCTTTTTCAAGCGCGACGCACAACGATTATCGTAACATAAAAAAAAGAAAATGTCAACGCAAAAAACGACAGGAAACGAGAACTTCTTTTTATCGGTTAATGCGATAATCCTCTACACCGTTTCACCTCTTTCTCAGACCTCATACGACGCCGCATAAAGTTACGTAGACGGAATATACGTTGTCTTCGTAGTGGACCGTAAAATCGCCGCCGTATTTCTCCGCAATCGCCCGGATACTTTTAAGCCCGAGTCCTCCGCCCTCCTTCGTCGTCAGAAAATCTCCGTTTACATCGCGCCTTACCTTGCCGTAAAAACGATTCCTCTCCATCATAATAACCTTATCGCCTATACATTTACAGGAAACCTCTATCTCCTTGTTTTGCTCGGGAGCGGAATCCTCCGAAACCGCACGAAGCGCGTTGTCGAGAATGTTTCCCCAGATTATGGTAAGCTCGGTAATATCTATTTTCAGATCCTTAGGAAGATCGAGTTTAAACTTGATGGTCGCGCCTTCGCTTTCGGCTTTATAAAGATAATGCGAAAGAATAATGTTGATTTCGTCGTTGCTGCAAAGCTTTTTGACTTCTCCGCTTTCAAGTCCTTCGAGCATAGCTCCGAGATACTTTTCTATCCCTTTGGAATCTCCGGCATTGTTGAGAGAATTAAGCACGGCTATGTGATGCTTGACGTCGTGACGCAGAATACGGGCTTTATTCAGACTTTCGTTCAAAAGAAAGAAATAATGCTTTTCCATTCCGATGAACTTGTTTATCATCTCGATTTCGTTCTTGCTTTCTACTCTTTCGGTTTCCATAATTATATATCTTCCGATAAAGAAATAACCTACGAGTCCCATAATCGCCCAGAGAGTAAAGCTGAGCTGACTTGCGCCGTCGACGGGATAAACGGTGTTTTTTACGAAAATAGCCACAAGACACATTGCGTACACAAGAGGGAAAAGCGATAAAAGATACCATATGTCTTCCCGAAGAGACTTCTTAGCAATCGAAAGAACGCCTTTCACGAGATAGTTGAAAATAAATATCTGCAAAACGGCTATAAAAAACCTTACTATAAACGGCGCGAATCCGACGGAAAGATATTCTTCCCCGAAAATCGTACAGGAAAGAGTCTGGAATATCCCTAAAAAAACGACTTCCATAAAAAACGCCGAACAGAAAACGAAAACCTTTTTCGATACCCCGTCGGAAAAAGAAAACAATATCGGAATCAGCATCGAAAGATAAAACGCATAAGCGTAATAATCCCTGTATTCGGAAAGCTTCTGTATGAGCGAAGAAAGAACGGCTATTCCGATAGCCCAAAGCACGAGCAGCGTATAGGTCGGTAAAAGCTCGCCCTTTCTCTTAAGGAAAAAACAGACTCCCGTAAGAAGCGCGGCGTAACCGAGGAATTCGTAAAGAAAGACCGTGACGACGCTAATATTCTGCGTCGCCCGCACTATCTCTCCTTCCGTTCCGTAAGCCGAAACGACAGCCAAAAAATTACGCAATAATTCTTCCATAATCACTTTTCGCTTTAATCGCTCTTTACTCGTATACTTTTAACCTTTTCTTTTTATTGCGGCGGTCAAGCATATTTTCCCTTCAACCCGAAAGGCTCGGAAAATCAGCTTTCCCGACAGCCTTCGATATCGTATCTGAGTCCGTTTTCTCCGCCGTAAACCACGACCGTGTCGCCCCGAATCAATCTTCCCCGAAGAATATCCTCCGAAAAAGGATCTTCAAGCTCGCTGCGGATGATTCTTTTGACCGGCCTTGCTCCCAATCCGCTTCCGTGAGCCTTTACGGCTATATATCGGATCGCGCTTTCGCCGAAAGCAAAGCCCACGCCCTTTTCGTTGAGCCTTGCCCGAAGATTGTCCAGAGCCATACCCGCAACGCGTTCGCAATCGCCGACGGTCAACGACGAAAACAAAATAACGTCGTCGAAACGATTGAGAAGCTCCGTTCTGAAAAATCGCGAAAGCTCTCTTATCAGAGTTTCTTTGGATACGGAATCGGCGTTTTCCGCCAAATCCGAGCAAAGATTCGTCGTCAGAAGAATAAGACAGTTTCTGAAACTGACCTCTCTTCCCTTTCCGTCGGTAAGTCTTCCTTCGTCGAGAATCTGAAGCAGCAGATTCATTACGTCCGGATGAGCTTTTTCCGCCTCGTCGAAAAGCACGACGCTGTACGGCTTTCTCCTGACCGCTTCGGTAAGTCTTCCGCCTCCTTCGTCGTAACCGATATACCCCGGAGGCGCGCCGATAAGTTTCGCTGCGCTTTGCTTTTCCATATATTCGCTCATATCTATTCGGATAAGCGACGCTTCTTCTCCGAACATAGCGTTCTGCAAAGCCTTTGCGAGTTCGGTTTTCCCGACTCCCGTAGATCCGCAGAACAGAAAGCTTCCTATGGGCTTACCCGGATCCCTGAGTCCGGCGCGATTCCTTCTTAGACAGGAAGAAACGGCTTTTACCGCGCGTTCCTGACCGACTATGCGTTTCCCGAGTTCGCTTTCGAGAGAAACAAGTCTGTCCGCTTCGCTTTCGGTAAGTCTTTCGAGCGGAATCCCCGTTATTCTTTCGACGAGCCGCGCTATTACTCTCGCGTCGACCGGTCTTCCTCCTCCGTGAAGTCTTACGGCAGATCCCGCTTCGTCGATAAGGTCTATCGCCTTGTCGGGAAGAAATCTGTCCGAAATATACCTGTCCGAAAGCGAAGCCGCGGCAAAAAGCGCGTCGTCGGTAATCTCGACTCCGTGATGTTTTTCGTATTTATCCCTGATTCCTTCGAGTATGGAAACGGTCTGCGAAACGGTAGGTTCGTTTACGACTATCTGCTGAAAACGTCTCGCAAGCGCCGCGTCTTTTTCTATGAACTTCCTGTATTCGTCAAACGTGGTCGCCCCTATCAGCTGAAGTCCGCCTCGGGCAAGCACGGGCTTCAATATTCCGAGAGCGTCCATTTTGCTTTCGCCGGCGGCTCCCGCTCCGACCATATTGTGGATTTCGTCGATAAAGAGAATCGTATCTCCTCTTTGACTGACTTCGCCGATAAGCTTTCTGAGTCTTTCTTCGAAGTCCCCTCTGTAACGCGAACCCGCAAGAAGCGCGGCTACGTCGAGAGAAAAAACCCTTTTCCCCGCAATCTCCGGAGGAACCCTTCCCCAGACGATAGAAAGCGCAAGCCCTTCGGCTATCGCGGACTTTCCGACGCCCGCTTCGCCTATCAGAATAGCGTTGTTTTTGGTTCTTCTCGAGAGAATCTCTATAAGACGCTCGGTTTCGTTTTCCCTTCCGATAACCGCGTCTATTCCGCCTTCACGGGCAAGCTCGGTAAGATCCGTTCCGAAATCCTCTATGCCCCCGACCTGCCGACCGTTCCGCTTCACTACGTCCGGAAGCGAATTCCGATTCCCGATGATAACTTTCAGATCCTCTTCGAGCGCACGGATAAGAGCGTCCGTATCGACTCCGTTTTCTTCGAGCATACGAACGCCGTAAGCGTCTTTCATTCCGAAAATACAGATAAGTATGTGATGAGCCGTAACCTGTCCTCCGTAATCGGCGGCAAGCTTGACGGCTTCGTCGAAGGCTTTCCATACCCGCGCGGAAAAAAGGATTTCTCCTCCCGACCCCGTAGTTACGCTGAGCATACTGCTTCTTACTCCGAGATCGGTCATTATGCGCGAAGTCCTTCCGCCCTGAAGAAGCATTCCGAGAATAACGTGTTCCGTTCCTATCTCGGGACTGCCGTTCTTGCTGCCTATTTCGGAAGCGTACTGCATTCCGGTCGCGGCTTCGGAATTAAGATTAACGTCCATCAGGTTATCTCCTGTTTTCCTCTTCGTCGAGATAAGTTGCTTTTACGTCGGCAATATGAATCATAAGAGCGAACGGATACTTATAAAACGCCCCGGATAAGGAATAATCTCCGCCCTTGACTCTTGCGTCGAAACCGCCCATATGCCAGTTGATTGCCATAGCTTCGTTTCTCGTGAGCTTCATAAAGCCGCTTATCATATAGACTGATTTTTCGCCGTGTCCGTAAGGAAGACTGTCGTCGATAAGATAGAATTTCTTGGGCACCCATTCGCCGTTTTCCTTAACGTTTCTCGTTTCCTCGCGATAGAAGTTGATTTTACATACGTCGTGAAGAAGCGACGCTATCGCTATACTCTCCATAGGAAACTTCTCTTCGAAATTCTCGCCGTATTCCTCTCTGAACTCCCTCACCGCGCGGTTAAAAACGTTAATGCTGTGAATGCAAAGCCCGCCCGTGAAATTCGAATGAAACTTTGCGCTCGCTGGCGCGGTAAAGAAATCCGTGCTTTTAAGATACTCGAGAAATTTCTGCGAACCTTCGCGCTTTATATGCGTGGTATATAAGTCTGTAAATTGCTTTTCGAATAAATTCATTTTCCGCACCTCCTGTAATAGGTATAAACCCGACATTCTATATCTCCGTTATATAGTTTCCGCTTCTTTGCGGCGGGACGCCCGAATTCCTTCTCGAAAACGAGCGAAGCCGTCAGAAAGTATCCCGACCAGGAATCGAGCGTCGAAAACGTCCTTCCGAGAGACCTGTTGAAACGGAAAAGCTCGTCCGCCGTCATAAGTCTTTCTCCGTAAGGAAGGTTGGAAATAATCGTTCCGCCCTTTGCTTCCGACCGGAAATCGGCTGCGTCGCCCTTTTCGAAACGCACCATATCTCCGACGCCCGCTCTTTTCGCGTGACGGACGGATATGCTCACGCAGTCGGAATCTATGTCCCTTCCGAGAATATCGTAGCTGCCTTCGTATTCTTTGCTTTCAAACTCTTCTATAATATCGTTTCTTTCTTTTTCGCTCAAAGCGTTTTCAAATTTATCGAAAGCAAAGCTCCTTCCTTTATTCGGCGCGATATTTGCCGCATACATAGCCGCTTCCACGGGAATCGTTCCGCTTCCGCAGCACAAATCGACGAGCGGACACTTGAAACCCCAGTCCGAAAGCATAACAATCCCCGCCGCAATCGTTTCCTTTATCGGCGCCTGAACGCTCAAATCCCTGTATCCTCTTTTGTGAAGAGCTTCTCCCGAAGTATCGAGCGTCAAAAGCAGTTCGTCCTCGTGAAGAGCAAAAACGATTTTTGCTTCCGCTCCCGTTTCGGTCAGAGAATTGACCGCATACTGACGACCGAGTTTATCCACGACGGCTTTTTTGACTATTTTCTGACAGGAATTAGCCGAAAAAAGCTTACTCTTAACGCATTTCCCGCTTACAAGAAGCTTTGCGTCCTTAGGAAGAAATCTCTTCCAATCCGCCGAAAAAGCGCGCTCGTAAAGCTCGTCGAAACTTTCGGTTTTACCCTCGGCAACCACTATCATAACTCTTTCGGCTGTGCGAAGTCCCATATTCAGTTTCAGAATATCCCTGCCGCTGCCTTCGCAGAAAATCCTTCCGTTTATTGCGGGACAATTGCCGAATCCCATTTTCTCCGCTTCGCGCTTGACGCAGGTTTCCATTCCGGAAGACGCGGACAGCGCAAGCTTATATTTATTATCCAAATTTGCTCCTTTTATCGATAAAACCTGAAAAAGGGGACGCAGTCCGCCCCCTTTCGTTGTTAAAGAACCTTCACGGACGGACGCGCGAAAAATTATCCGCTATACCGTCGATCAGAGTATTTCGAGATTCTTCCTGAAAACGCGCTTGAAATCCCTTGCCGCGGCGTTGGCTTCTTTGAGTTCCAGAGAAGCGTCGCCGTTGATTTCCGTCTTCATAATAACGCTGTCGCCGAGAACGTCGCAGTTAATCTCGGTAATCGCCGAGGTATGACTCCTGTCGAAGCATTTCGCAAGCTTGAGCATAACCGCAAGTCTTTTCGCAACCTCCGGATCTTCGTCGGAAATAAGGCTCTTATACGCTTCCCAGTCGGCTTTACTGACCTCACCCGAAACGTACATATCCAGAACGAGAGCCGCCATAATCAGGTCGTGATGGGAAGCTCCGTATATATTGCTGTTAAGAACCATATAAGCCGCGTGCTTTTCGTTGTTATAGAACTTGAAACGCTTGCCCGCGTCAACCATAAACGCCGCGCATCTGAGTATTCTCACGTACGAGCGCGGGAATTTATGCAGAACGCGAAGCTGTTTGAAAAGCTGAATGCAAAGGGCAAAAACCTGCTCGCAATGCTGTTTGTTTTCACCGAGAACCGTAACGTAGGTCAGAAGGGAATGTCCGAGTACGTCGCTGAGCGGCTTTTCAATCGTAGACGGAACGGCGTAATTGAACATAAATCCTTCGCGAAGTCCGCAGCTCGACGTAGTTACGCTTTCGTATCCGCAGTAATCTATGACGGTCTTGATAGCGGCAAGCGCGCTCGGAAGAACGTCCGCACGCGACGAACTTATTCCCTTTATCCTCATCTGACGATCGAGATTGAGTCCGCGCATCTTTTCGTAAACCCCGACGATTTCGTTCCTTTCCACGTGGAAATTATGGACCATATCCAAGGGATAGTTGTTCACCTTTCTGACGATACGAGCGATATTTCTGAAACTTCCGCCTACGCCTATGAATTGCGTATCCGGATCCAGCTCTTTAAGCCACGGAAGACTTTCGAGATACTCGGCAAAGAACTTCTCGACTTTTTCGGTTATCTCGTACTGAGAGGTAGAACCGTCGTGAAATTTCTCCGTAAGCGTAAGCGCGCCGAAAGGAAGAATGGCTATCTGAAGAATATTCCTTCTGTTGTAATAAACGAATTTAGTGCTTCCTCCGCCAATCTCCATTATAAGACCTTTGGGAATATCCATAGAGTTGATGACTCCCTGATAGACGTACGTCGCCTCTTCGGTTTCGCTTAAAACTCTGAGCTTAATGCCCGTGACGTTGTAAACTTCGCTCAAAAAAGCTTTCTGGTTGCGAGCCTGACGTACCGCAGCGGTCGCGACGGCAACGATTTTTTCGACGTTATCGACGGCGCATACTTTCTTAAAGGTTTTCAGAACGCTGAGAGCCTGAAGCACTCTGGACTGCTTCAAAGAGCCGTCCTTCTCGGTCTCGCCGAGCCTTACGGATTCGCGCATCTCGTCCACGGGTATGTAATATCCGCCTTCGTATACGTCGTAAACCACCAGTCTGATGGTATTGGAACCCATATCAATTAACGCAATTCTTTCCATTTTCACCTCTGCTCGCTGCCATTAACGGCACGAAGACATTATTCTACACCTTGATTATAACATAAAAAATCGTCACTGTAAATACCCTTTTTTGAAAAAAATCACGTGTTTTATGAGTTTTTTCCGATTATTTCAACTCCTTTATTACCTTTCTGGGACATTTTTCGCGACAGGTTCCGCACCCCGTACACTTTCTGTAATCGATGACGGGAACGTTGTTCTGCATAACTATCGCGCCTTCGGGACAATTCCTGACGCACGCGCCGCAGCTTATACAACCGGCTTTACACATAAGCGTAACGTCCCTTCCCTTACACGGCGTAGAGCACGCGACGTAAACCTTCGCGTTCTTCGGAACTCTTTTTATGAGCTTTTTCGGACAAGCCATAATGCACGCACCGCAGCTTATACATTGAGCCGAATCCACCTCGGCAACGCCGTTCTTTACCTCTATCGCAAAGTGAGAACAAGCGTCGACGCACGTTCCGCTTCCTATACAGCCGACGGGGCATTGTTTTCTTCCGCCCGCCATTATGTTCTGACTGCGGCAGTCGCCGTAACCCTGATATATGTATCTGTCGTTACAATCGTTTCCGCCCGAGCAGGCGACTACGGCTACCGTTTCCTCTCCGCCGCTGAAGCTCATTCCCATAACGCCCGCGATTTCGGCTTTCTTCGCGCTCGAACTGACTCCGCAGGCGTCGGGAGTCGCTTTTCCGGCAACTATCGCTTCCGCAAGAGCCTGACATCCCGCATATCCGCATCCGCCGCAGTTGGCTCCCGGAAGAAGAGCCGCGATTTCGCTTATACGGCTGTCGGTTTTAACGGCAAAGACTTTGGACACGAGAATTATTAAAAGCCCGAGAAGAATCGCAAGTCCGCCCATTATCCCGAGCGCGATGAGAACGACGTTCCAATTGACGCTCCTCAGAAGAGCGACTCCGGCGACCGATAATTTCCCTACAAAAATCAAACTACTCGTCATAATTCACCTCAGAACGAAAAGAACGAAAACGCCATAGCCATAAGACAAGCGGTTATAAGCGTCATAGGAAAGCCTTTCATTGCCTGCGGAACGTGTCTTCTGTCGAGTTTTTCCCTGAGGCCCGACATAAGTACGATAGCCAGAAGAAAACCTATTCCGGCAAAAAAGGCGTAAGAAACGGCTTCGAACAGATTGGTTATGAGTATTCCCTTTATCTCGCCCTCGATAAGAAGCGTGGCTACGCCGAGAATCGCGCAGTTGGTCGTGATAAGAGGAAGATATACGCCCAGAGCCGAATAAAGCGACGGAGAAATCTTCTTTATTACCATCTCGACCATCTGAACCAACGACGCTATGACGAAAATAAAGACTATGGTAGTCATAAATTCCAACGAAAGAGGTTTAAGCACCCACATATAAAGCGGATAAGTTATGGCTGCGGTCAAGGTCATTACGAAGGTAACCGCAACGCCCATTCCGAACGCGCTTTCGGTCTTCTTGGAAACGCCGAGAAACGGACATATTCCGAGAAACTGCACGAGAATGAAGTTATTGACAAAAACCGCGCCTATTATAAGCATCAGATAATTCATGTTTTCCCTCCTTATTCGTTATCCGCGACCGCGGTAAGTTTCGGGTGATGATACTTCGCGTTGCGCTTCTTCTCGATCTTATTGCTGACGAGATTGAAAATCAGTATAGCCATTCCGAAGGTGAAGAACGCTCCGGGAGCCTGCGCGAAGAATCCGATTTTGAAACTCCAAAGCTCTATTCCGAGAAACGTTCCGAATCCGAGAATCTCTCTGACCGTACTGATTACCGTGAGTCCGAGAGTGTATCCGAGCCCCATAAACAGACCGTCGAACATAGAAGGAATGACTTTATTTGCAGACGCGAAAGATTCCGCGCGGGCAAGAATTATACAGTTAACGACGACGAGAGGCAGATAAACGCCGAGACTCTCGTAAAGCTCCGGCGAAAACTTCTGAACGACGAGCTGAGTTATGGTAACGAAAGTAGCTATGACCATAACGAAAGCGGGTATTCTTACCTTGTCCGGAATGACGTTTCTGAGAAGAGAAATCATCATATTCGAGCATACAAGAACGAAAGTAACCGCCGCTCCCATTCCCAGCGCGTTGGAGACGGCAGTAGAAAGAGCCAGCGTCGGACAGGTTCCGAGAACGAGCCTGAGGACCGGATTCTGCCGTATAAGACCGTCGAGAGCGATCTTACGGAATTCGTTTCTTTTCATTTTTACGCAACCTCCCCTATATTTCCGTAACATTCGAAGGCAAGATCCACCATTTCGTCGAAAGGATCCGCAAGAAGTCCCGAATCTCCCTTGCCGTATTCGCCTTTCTTTTTCCCTATGTAGTCCGAATTCAGCGTTTTATTCAATAAAGACTCGTTCGAACGAAGCTCTTCGAATCCCGAAACGATGACGATTTTCAGAATCTTCTCCCTGGATATTACGATATAAAACTTCGCGTTTCCCTCGCCTTTGCTTTTAACGGCGACGACGGCTTTGCCCGACGCCGATTCCCAATATCCGCAGACAATCGCGTTATCACTTTCGGAAAACTTGTTTTTCTTCGTGAGATTTTCGTTAAGAACGTTGCTCTTTAAGTAATTCTCTTCTTCCAGAGCTTCTTCGTTTTTAATGACGTTATTATAAAAATAAATCGCCATATTCACGCTGTTTACCGTAGCGTTGGACGATTTGCTCGCGCCCGAAGCGGGAGAAACGTCTACGTTTAAAACAAACTCTCCGTCCGCGGATTTTCCTCCGAACTGCCCGTCCAGCCAGGACTGTTTTACGGAAGAAATGAAAGACTGGTTCTTATTGCCCGAAACGACTACGTTCAGAATAACTCCGTCCTTTCCTATCGCGACGTAGGTTTCCACCCATCCGCCCGAATAACCGCCCGTGCCTTTTGCTTTGATTATGACCGCGCCGTCTTCGCACCTGTATACGCCCGTAACCGAACCGTATTTTTCGTTTTCGGCGGCTTCTCCGTATTTTTCTGAAACGTTCGTGATTCTTTCCGTGACTACACTTGCGTGGACGCTTTTAAGCTTCATATTGTCCTTATCGTCGTCGCTGACATAGAGAACGTCGCTCAGAACGCTCAAAAGCAGAGCCGAACAAAGCGCGATTACTACGAGAACCAGAACGGCTTTTGTCGAACCTTTCATTGCTTGGCCTCCTTTTCCTTCTTTCCGTGGACCTTAACGTAGCCGAAGGGCTTGTTAACCACGAATTTGTCTATAAGAGGAACGGTTATGTTCATCATCATAAGAGCAAAGCTTACCGCTTCGATCTTGTCGCTCGTCTTCGAATAACGCAAAATTCCCGTAAGAATTCCGAGAGCTATGAAATAGATTACGTTTCCTTTGACCGTATCGGGCGTCGTAACGTAATCGGTCGCCATAAAGAACGCGCAAAGCATTGCTCCGCCGCCGAGAATCGAAGGAAGAAATACCGAGAAATCGAATCCCGCAAAGCATACCGAGATAAGTCCGAGCGAACCGAGATAAAGCAGCGGATATCTTATATCTATAACGCCGCGAACGACGAGATAAAGTCCGCCTACGAGAATTGCGAGCGCGCTCGTTTCGCCTATGCAGCCCGGAGTGTTTCCGAGAAACATCTGCAAAAGCGTATAATCTCCGATATTTCCGTTATTTAAAAGCTGAGTGAGAGGCGTAGCTCCGGATTCGGGAAGAACGATACTGCCCGACGCAAAATTAGCCGCCTTGGTCATCGCCGCCGAAAAGCTTATGAAAGCAAAAACTCTTCCGGCTATCGCGGGATTGAAGAGATTCTTTCCCGTTCCGCCGAACATCATTTTGACTACTACGACGGCAAAAATCGCCGAAAGTACGGGGACGTACCAGTCTATCGCTGGCGCAAGGTTCATTCCGAGAAGAAGTCCCGTTACAACCGACGTAAAATCGAATTCCTCCGCGCAGTTTTTAAAACTCTTCCTGTTGATAAGCAGATTGTACGCGAACTCCGACGCAACCGCCGATACCACAGACAACGCAAGCACGAGCAAGGCCCTCGGCCCGAAAAAGCAGACGCCCGTTATACAGGCGGGCAGAAGCGCGATGAGAACGTCGATCATAATGCGCTTCGTCGAGGATTTCCCTCTTATGTGAGGAGAACCCGAATAAATAAGTTTTTCCATAGTTATCTCCGCTCCCGTTTATTTTTTCATTTCTCTGAGTTTTGCCTTACAAAGCTTTATGCTCTGCATAAGAGTTCTTTTTGCCGGACAGACATAGGTGCACGTTCCGCATTCGAAACAATTCCTGACTCCGTATTTTACAGCCGATTCGTAATCTCCCGCAAGTGTGTAGAAATCTATGTACATAGGCATTAAATGCATCGGACAATGAAGAGCGCATCTTCCGCAGTTGATGCAGGGTGTAGGTTGAGTCGTATCGGCTTCTCCCTTTTTAAGCGCGACGAGAGCGCCTTCGGTCTTGGTCGTAACTCCGCCGTCGTCCTGAAGAGTAAGCCCCATCATAGGTCCTCCGCATATAAGCTTGGCTACGTCCTCCGTAACGCCTCCGCAGGCTTCGAGTATTTCCGAATAAGGCGTGCCGTTCGCGACGAGAAGATTTTTGGGTTGCCTTACGGCTCCGCCCGAAACGGTCATCACTCTTTCGTAAAGAGGCTTATTCTCGTCTACGGCGTTATTGACCGCGACCGCGGTCTGAACGTTCTGAACGACTATTCCGACGTCCGAAGGAAGCCCGCCGCAAGGGACCTTCCTTCCCGTGCAGGCGTAAATCAGCTGCTTTTCCGAACCCTGCGGATATTTGCATTTAAGCGGCATAACCGCAACGCCTTCCCTTCCGCAGTTTCCTGAAGCAAGCTCCTTCCTGAGCTTTCCTCCGCTCTCGATAAAAAGTCCCTTGTTCTTCAAAAGATCGTTGATTTTATCGATAGCGTCCTGTTTGTTGACTTCTATTCCGATAACCGCTCTTTTTACGCCTATGGCGGTCGCAAGCAAAAGGACTCCGTTAACGAACTCTTCGGTATATTCGAGCATAACCCTGTGATCGCACGTAAGATAAGGTTCGCATTCCGCTCCGTTTATAACGAGCGTATCCACGGGCGTTTTCGGTTTGACTTTTATGGCAGTCGGGAATCCCGCGCCGCCCATTCCCACTATACCGGCTTCGAAAATCCTGCTTAAAATACTCTCTCTGTCCGCGGCAATCTCCGGAAGCCTGACCGTATCGTATTTCCGGTCGTTGACTACGACTATGTAATCGGTATCGACGCCGATATTGTTTTTCCGTCTTACGATTCCCTCTACCTCGCCGCTGACGGGGCTGAAAATATTCGACGAAAAACCGCCCGCGGCTTCGGCAACGAGCTGTCCGCACTTAACGGTGTCGCCCGCCCCGACAACGGGTACGGCAGGCGCTCCCATATGCTGCTGAACGCTGAGATAGACCTTATCGCCCGGTTCGAGCTTTTCGATAGGGCTGCTTCCGCTCAGTTCCTTCTTCGCGGGAAAATGCACGCCCCTGTCAAATGTAAATCCTTTCATTTTTTCTCATCTCCGACCGACGCCTGCCCGAAAGCAGACCGTTTTTCACTATATTATAGCCCAATTTTTCGATAATTTCAAATTCTTTTCAGCCGTTTTTAAAAAAATTTAAGTACATTTTTATCGATATTGTCGTTATTTTGAGAAAAAGCCGACTGCGTTGCCGAAAACGACTTCGGCTATCGTTTTTCCCGAAAGTCCTCGCTCGGAAAGGACGCAAGCAAGCGAATCTCCGTCGTCGTAATTTCTTATAACGTCAAAAGCCTCGACCGTTTTTCCGTCTATACGATACGAGTCGTTTCTTCCGTAGTAAACGCGCGTATCGGATATATCGAGTCCGAGAGCCGCTCCTTTTCCGTTTCCGAGTTCAAGCGTCCGCAGAATATGCTCCGCAAGCTCCGCCTTTCCGCATCCGCAAAGCATACTTACCCCGCTCGCTCCTACCACTCCGCCCCGCCGCACGACCTCGGCTATAACCTCGTCGTCCGCATTTCTGTCGAGATCATTCAAAGCGCGGCAATTCGTATGACTGATAAGAACTCGTCCCGAAAAGTTCTCCAGAATTTCGCGGGCGGTCTTTCTTCCCGCGTGAGCAAGGTCGACGTAAACTCCGAGCCTTTCCGCTTCCGCAAGAAGCTCTTTTCCTTTTGACGTAAGTCCCTTTTCTCCCGAAATTCTTGAAAGTCTGCAACCGCCCGCATAAGCGTTATCGCGGCTCCACGTGAGCGAAAGAAAAGAAATCCCCGCCTCTCTGAATTCTTCAAGCCTTTCGGGCGAATCTATCGGCTCTGCGCCCTCGAGCGAAAGAATAACGGGAATCTTCCCTTCGTTCAGAATCTTTTCGGCTCCGTCGTTTCCGCCCGCCAGAACGAACTTCCCGCTTTCGTTTATAAGTTTCTTCGTAATATCTATCTGTCTGAACGCCGATTCTCGTGCTTTGCCCGAAAAAACCTCGCAATTACTTACGAATACGGAAAAAACCGCTCCGCAGAGATTATCCGTGCAATAATATTTTGTCATTATTTCGTCAAGCCCGTTTTTTATTTCATCCTCCGAAAGACGAACGAAAAGACTCGGCGCGTCGTTATGCAAATCGAAAATCTTCATAAAATCCTCCTTTTCAGCCGTTTTTGCGGCTCCCAGACAATCGGTCAACCCGAACTCTCGTATATCGATATGCGGAAAAGAACAAAAAAGTCAATTATTTCAAAAATATATGAAAAATCCTTGACGGATAATTAAATCTATGATAATATGCAATTCCGTAGTCACGGAATTGCGTAATATAATAATCAGGAGGAACTCGCTATGACAAGAGATCTCGGCAAAGAAATCGACGAACTCAGACAGCAAATGGAACGGCTTCGGGAGGAAATAACTCCTCAACTCGACAAATTGCAGACAATGATTAAAGATTCGCTCCCGAACAAAGCTACGACGGAAAAACCGAACAGAGTTCACGTTATGCGCGAAATGCATCCGGACAAACGGCTCGGAGAACAAATGGAAGAATTATGCCGCAAAACCGACGAGGAAAACGTCAGCGGACTCGTAACCTATCTCGGCGTGTACAATTCCGGCGGAAGACAATCAAACTGGATACGGAACGGCGTTTCGACCGATGCTTTGCTTTCCCTTATTGAAAGCGACGTCGCGGAAAAGATTCTGGTATGTATCGGCAATCAAAACCGCCTCGAAATACTTTCTGAAATACTTCGCGAACCGAAAACGGTTACGGCTCTCGTCGAAAAATGCGGATTCGGATCGACCGGACAGGTTTATCATCACTTGAAACCGCTTCTTGCCGCGGATATCGTCGTTGAAACCGAAAAACAGAAAGGACTGTACGTTATCAATCCAAAGAAAGTTCAGGGAATAATAATGCTTCTCGCCGGAATCAGCGATCTCGTAGACGAAACTCTGACTCGGGAATCGCAGGAAGCACCCGAAAACGAAGAAATTTAGGCTTTACGGGCAGCTTCAAAACTGCCCTCAAAAAACAACAAATCTATCGGAAGCATAGGATATTAAAAAGCGAAAAGCCGTTACTTTGGCGCAAAAACCTTTGTAATACAAAAACCTTTGCAATGAAAACGATAAGTTTCGGCTTTTTATAAAATCGCAAAATTACGATAAAAACAAAGAGGCTTTAGCGACTTATAGATTTTAAAAGCCCGGAAGAAAATCGTCGCCGACCTGAAAAACGAAAAGAAAAGCCGTAAGACCGCAGATAATTATTGACAAGCAGTAAAAAGTATGCTAAAATGTATGAGCTTGCGCAAAGCAGGCTGAGCCGAAGCGAGAATTCCGGCGCGAATTATCTGGAAGTGTATCGAAGTGGTCATAACGGCCCTGACTCGAAATCTCCTTCGGCTAACGGAAGCCTGACTTCCGAAAAGCCTTTAACCGTGCGGGTTTCGGGCATTTGCTCGTCGCAGGCACACCGTGAGTTCTAACAGGAATTCTAATACAACCGAATATTTGCGTTAATCTCGGTTTCCCGAGTTAACATACATGGAGAGGTATCGAAGTGGTCATAACGGGGCTGACTCGAAATCAGTTTGCGAGCAATCGCACATGGGTTCGAATCCCATCCTCTCCGCCAACAGAACCCTTGAAAACCCAGTGTTTTCAAGGGTTTTTTCTATTCTGTGAAAATTCTTTCGTTTCTATTTTTTGTGTTTCTGTCAATTTTTCGAGCCGATTTTATGCTCTTTTTCGCCCGTGAATATTAGAATTAAAAACCGCCAAATACCGCATGAAATAAGGCTTTTTAAGGCTTCCCTACTTTTTGGTGCATTAGAATAATTTTTTTCGAACGGAAATTTTCCGATTTTTAAAATACCCGGTTGCGGACAACCGCACCAAAAGTCATGTGTGGTCTTTACAGGTTAGGGTTCAAATCGGCAGAAAGAAAAATGTGCTTTGCGTCCTCTTTGTTTCTTGCCGTAATGTAATCGCATCTTACTAAATCGACGGTTTTATGATACCGTACTTTTTTATTTTTCTGTCGAAGAAGTCCTCGTTGGACAACCACCAAAAGTATTAGGGATGCAAAGCAGGATCATATTTTCTGCTGCTTCTGAAATCAGGGCATACTATATTGTGTATTCGCAAAGCTTGGGGAGAAAAATTAAAGATTATTTTTCAACATTGTTCCCCAATACTTATTGACTGTTGGGGAACATTCTGATATAATGTTTAAAAGAATTGTTCCCCAAAAGGAGGAACTGCAATGGCAGTACAATATAGTGAAATACAGGAATTGCTCAGAAGTCGAGCCGACCTCAATGCCAGACTTAACTTAATGCCTTATGACGGCACACCCGAAATCAAAGAGCGCGGCGATGGGAAATACCTTTATGTGAGAAAGCGCGTAGCAGGAAAACAGACATCTACTTATGTAGGTGCATATACCGAAGAACTGCATAATCTGCTTTTGCGCAATGCCAGAGAAGCCCGTGAAATCAGAAAGTCGCTTCGCAGCATTGAAAAGCAGCTTGCCGCAGCCGGTTATTCCGAGGATGCCCTTTCCGCCGATGTTATAAATAACATTGCCTTTGCGCGTGCCAACATGAAAATGAACATCTATGATCAGGCTGTTTTGGAGGGTGTTGCAACTTCTTTTCCTCAGACGGAAGAGATCATAGAGAACGGAAAAGTATCCGGTATGACAGCTACCGACGTGCAGAAAATTTTGAATTTGAAACACGCATGGGAGTTTATTTTGGACCGTGATGTAGTTGCCAGCCGTTCCGACTATTATATGCTCAGTCATATTGCAAGGCTTGTCAATGAAGGCTTTTTTGCGGAAGGCGGTCGGATCCGCGGTGTTCCGGTTACCATAGGCGGTTCGTCTTATGTTCCGCCCCTGCCGAATGAATCGGATGTGAAAGACAGGATTCTTGAGATCATCGAGGAAGAGGACGATGCCGTTAGTATTGCCATCAGGCTTTGTCTTTACTGCATGAAGACCCAGATATTCCTGGATGGCAATAAGCGCGCTTCCGTTATCTTTGCAAACCACTATCTTATTGCTCACGGCGGAGGTTTTTTGGTCATTCCCGAAAGCGAAGTTCCGGAGTTCAAAAAACTGCTTGTGAAGTATTATGAAGGCGAAGACCCCTCTGTAATTGCGGGCTTTATGAAAGAACGCTGTTGGAAAACCATAGAGCGCTAAGCATTATCTATATTGGGGAACAAGTCTTGATGTGAATTGCAAATTCGTTCCCCAAAGTTATATCTGTGGTAAGTATGAAAACACGCCTCAATTGCATACGGAGGTTTATATGAGAATAACAAAAATCGAAATTACAAATTACAAGTCGATAAAAAAAACGGTTGAAATAAACCTTTATAACGGATTGCCGACCGTGCTGATCGGCAAGAACGGAAGCGGAAAAACCAACATTTTGGAAGCTCTGAATGCTATTGCGGAGGCAAACGGCAATTACTTCGGGCTGCGCAAAGAACTGTCGATGAGTTATAAGGTGCATATCCGCCTTGAAAAGGAGGATGCCGAGAGGCTTTTCCCCGGCAAAAGCATTGACGAAAAATGCGAATTTGCTGCCTGTTCCGGAGAAGACTGCAAGATAGACCGAATCGAATCGGAGTATCTGGTTCCGCTTTTAAGAATGGAAATCGACGAAATCTCCGAACTTGCAGGCGAATTGAAAGACGCTCTCGATACATATACAAAGCAGCTGAACAAAATTGCGTACGGTGAACGCAATGAACAACCATTGCGAGGATATCAGATTACTGACTTTCACGATTCAACAACCAACTATGACACTATCAAATTCCACGTGGAATTTGTTTTGGAACAAACCGAAAAACTGATAAAATCAATCATACAAAACTTTTGCGTTGAAGAGTCCTCTTTCAAATTCGGATATATTCCCGATTATTATCAGTTAAGCGATTTAGAAAGGCTTTGTTTCAAACTCCATTATGTAAAACCCGATTTAGCACCTTTTGAAGAAAAATTTATCACAATCAACGAAACGGCGATAAAGCGGGAAATTACAAAAATCAACAAGGCGACAAAAGCATCCTGCGAGAAAATCACTGTCCTGCTGCATGAGCTGGACGAACGGGCAAAGCGATTGAAAGGCGCCCTATCTTACGATCAAATAATTCCCGATAACAGCGGTGTATTTTATAAATTTATCCGTGAAGTCCGAAACTGCGTCGGAACAAAATGCGCTTTCCTGCGAAATGAAAGTAGCGAAGTCATTTTCAAAACAGAGAAACAGGAGCGCGAGTATTTCCGGAGCGATAGATCCCGCGTGATTCTGCAAACATATCTAAACCGAGTTTATTCCGGTCCCGATAAAGATGAAATTCAAAAACAGATCAGCGAGAATAAAGATTTTTCTCTGTCCGAAGCTGCATTGAAAGAATTCGAGGAATACCTCAATACAACCATGCCCGAATTTGAAAACGGTATGTACGAGCGTATTGCGGTTGAACAGTTCGACGGGAAAATCCCGACAATACTGCTGCACGAAAAAAGCGGTGAAATTGTTGATCTGAATTCGACAAGCGCCGGCAGACGGTGGTATTTCACATATTATTTTATGAAGAATACACTTGAACCCGGAGATTTGTTTTTTATTGATGAGCCTGCCGCCATGCTTCATCCTCTTGCGCAAAAAGAGGTTCTGAAAGAGCTGCTCCAGCTTGAAAGCCGAGGCATCAAGGTGATTTACTCAACGCACAGCCCATATCTTATTCCAAGCGATTGGAAAAGCGTGCACTTTGTTGCGATGACGGATGGCGGAACAACCGTCACGCAGGAAAACAAATACGATGCTCTGAAACAAGTCACCGGCGGAGATATATTTGACTTGCAGGAGCTTTTGGAACGATATCAAAAATGCGATAAAGAAGCCGTAGCTCATCAATGCTACCATGTAGTTCTTGGTAGTTTTGTAAACATTAACGAAGCCGCAGAGAAATTAAACCTCGGTGTGTCTGCCATTGAATCTTGGAGAAAAAACATTAATAGTAAGAAATTCAGATGCCCAAAGCTTGAAAATATCATTTTAATAGCCGAAAAAACAGGACGGAATATAACCGACTTATTCTAACTTTGCCGGGGGGGTACATCTGTACCCTGCCATTCCTTTCAGCGGTTCGCTATAATATAGGCAGAATCATTGAAAGGAGGTACTCAAAATGTCAAAGTATAAGACCATAGACGTGTGGAACCGGGTTTTCGGTGCGAAGCAGGAGGCGTATGATTATACCGGACGGCTGATGAAAAAATCAGCCTGCGGGAATCCTAACAGTACTTATCACCCGACGCTTGACCACATCCGCCCGCTTTCCGCCGGCGGCTGCGATGTCCCGGAAAACATCATCATTTGCCATCGTGATACCAACGAGGAAAAAGCAGATCACTTCCCACACTGGAAAGCGAACGGAACACACTACCACGCCCGCAGAGTCAAAGGCTCCCGTGTGGAATACGAGATTATTGAAGATTGAGGAGGCAAATCTATGAGTAAGCATTTCTTCGACTATGACGACGGCGATTTTGCGTATACCGTTTCCGACAATATGGCAATCGACTCCGACGGTAATATGCTGATGCGCATGGGCGATAACATGACCATGGATATGGACAGCGGAGAACTTCACATTATTTCGTCATGGGATAATGAAGACGATGACGATTAAAAAATCGTTATAAATGAGCACCGCAGCCCCGACCTTTCAAATGAGGTTCGTGGCTGCGGTTTTGACACTGCAAAAACCTACCCCAATAAAGGAATTCCCTTATTTCCATTCCGTTTCCCCTAAAATACGGTGCAAAATAAGGGAATCTTATTTTGCTGTTCTCATAGTTCGACCCGTCAGAAACAAAAAAATGCTGCCTCACCGTTTCCGGTGAGGCATAAATTATGTACTTTCTTTCATCATTTTTCTTTTCTGCCGCCGCTGTTCGTTTTCACGCTCACGGCGCTGTATGTACTTGAATTCCCGAATGAGTTCCTTATATTTTTCCGTGCGCGGGTGCGCCAGCCTTTGCGGTGACGCCATAAAGCCGATAAATTCCGCTTTGGCGCAGTACTGTATAGAGCCGAGTTTAATGCCGACCAGAACTTCTTCCCGTATCCATTCGTGAATGCGCTGCGGGCTGTGGCCGACAAGTTCCGCCGCCGTTTGCGTAGGCAGAGCCTCCGGCAACTCTGCCCACTGTGAGTTCAGCCACCGCCGAAAGGCTTCGCAGTTTTCCGGAGTGGCTTCAAACATCGGGAGCGGATGCCATTCGGTGCGGTTGGAGAACATTCCGCTCAACTCTGATAAAAAGCCCGGCTCGGTATCCATTTGGGCTTTGAACCGCACCGCATCCTCTGTCCGCACCCGATATTTATGGGTCGTGTGTCCTGTGTTTTCGTGCGGGATATAGTTATTGTCCATCAGATATTTCATTTTCCGCGTGGAGATGTGCAGGTATTGGCGAAGCTCGCTCCCACTCATAAATTGCTTTTCAGTCATATATAAAATCATCCTTTCCGTTAGCATTAATGCGCCCGCCGTGGGCGCATCATTCTTTTGCTTTATTAAAGATACTGCTGATCACATCGGCGCTTTCCTGTTTCTTGGACTTATCCAGATGGGCATAGATATTTGCCGTGGTGGACAGGTCGGAGTGCCCGAGGAAGGTCGATACATTCAGCAGCGGAACATCCTGATTGATGAGGATGCTGGCGAAGGTGTGGCGCAGATCGTGAAACCGAATTTTGCGCAGACCGTATTGCCTGATAAGGTCGGCGAACCGCTGCGTGACCCGATTCGGGCGTATCAGCCCGCCGAGCTGATCGACGCAGATATAATCGTCGTATTTGCGGTTGTAGCTGCCCTTGAACATTCGCCGGTACAGGTCCTGCTTTTCCCGCTCCTCGCACAGCATTTCATACACCGGGTCCGGCAGCGGCAGCGTGCGGCGGCTGGATTTGTTTTTCATTTCCTCCACGGGTTCGACGATAACCTTGCCGTTTTCCTTATACTCAATGATCTTTGTGTCGAGCAGTATGGTTTTCTTTTCCCAATCTACCCTCGACCACCGTGCACCCAACGCCTCGCTGCGGCGCAGCCCCAAGCCGCCCGCCAGCATGACCGCCGGATAGATAATATCCCCGCGGATAAGCCCGAGCATGGCGATCAGCTCCTCCTCGGAATAGTTTTCTCCGGTGAACTTGTTTTTCTTCGGGCGGTCGATGCGGTCAAAGGGATTGGAGTCAATCAGCCCGTCCTTGAAAGCCCGTTTGAAGGCACTGTGCAGGACAGTGTGGTAGTGGATAACGGTGTTGGCGACTACGCCCGATTCGAACATCCACTCGTAAAAATCCTCAATGTCCTTTGCGGTGATGCTGCCGACCGTCAGTTCCTTTCGGGCAGTAAAATACCGCCGAATTCTACCGTTTATCATTCCGCGGTAGCTTTCGGCGGTACTCTTTTGAATGTTTTTCTCGATCTTTTTATAGTGGGCGCACATATAGTCGTAGATCGGAATATCCGAGGCAGGCTTTTTGTTTTGCGTGATCTGCTCTGCGTAGGTTTGTTCAAAGGCTTGCACCACCTCTCGGTAGGCTTTGTTCACCTTTGATTTGTTGGCGCTTTCGGGCAGCCCCAGCGCACGCCATACAGGCTTTGTCCTGCCGTTCTCTCTGACCTGTATCACGGCATAGAGACGGCCTTTCTTAGCCTGTACGCTGGCTGCAAGTGTAGTCATGGCATTCATTTGCTTTCACTCCTTTTTTATTTTTGCTGACACGAACAATATCACAACTCACCGCACAAGTCCAGACTTTTTCGGGAGTTTTCTCAAGAAAACAGACCTTTGGGTTCGAACCCGGTCGTTCCCTTTGCCGCAGATAGTCAATCAGCTGTGATTTGGCAATGCGGTTTTCTCTGCCGACCTTCACTGCCGGAAGGGACCTTTCTTTTATCAGCTTGTATACCGTCTTGGTGCTGACCCGCAGGATCTCCGCGACCTCGGCGGCGGTCAGCGCTGCCGGATAGTAGCGCAATTCTTTTTCGTGTTCTTTTTTCGTCATAGACAATTCCTTTCTCCTACATCATTATAGTAGGTCCGTCGTTTTCCTCGGCGATTATATCTTCCTCGCTGTCGGCTGCGGCGGAGAGGATACCGACCGCAAGCCCGATAACGGCACCGAGGTTGGAGGCGTTTTCCTGCGCCTCAATGCGCTTTCGGCGTTCCTCCGGGTCTTCGGCAGTGCCGTCAATTATACTGCCAGCTTCCAGAATACCACGCAGACCAGTAGCGACAGCGCCACTGCCGATACCGCCGTGGCTATCATAATTTTCAATATTTTTTGGTGCAGTTTCTCTATCGCGCTGTCCAGCGTCTTTGTACTCTTTGAAAGGGTTTCGGAGCAATTCAAAATAAACTGCTCTTGATTCTTCCCAGCCTGTTCGACGAGGTTCTGCATCTGCGCCGCCGTTTTTCGGTTCTCCGTCACCACTTCCCGCACTGTCTTTTCCATATACTCCGCCTCGATATTCTGTATCCGGGTGCAGTGATCGCTCAGTTCCTCCGCCGTCGCCAGCCGTTCGATCATCTGATACAGTTTCGGCTGAAACTCCACCGCGTCCGCCAGCAGCTTGCTCTCCCGCTTGCGCTGTTCTATCGGGATCGCATACACCTGCGGCTGATACGGGATCTGTTCCAGCTCGGACAGCGTCCGTGCGTTTTTCTTCCTCAGCATATCCATTGCCGAGTTCTGCTGTGTGCTGTTTTCTGATTGTGAATTCATATTCCAATACCTCTTTCAAATATTTTTCGTCGTGCAGGCGTATATCCCTGCACTTCATTCCGTTCGGGCAAGTGAAGGTGATATATTTTCGCTCGTCCGTCCATGTGACCTTGTAGCCGAGCCGCTGCATCTCCCGTATAAAATCCGCACGGCTGCCGCTGCGGTTCATCACAAAATCAATATCGGACATCAGCTTGAACTTCCAGCTGTCGCCCTTTGCCGCGGCGCGGTACTCGCGGCTTGAAATGTTTGCGCCGTCTTTTTTATACGGTTCCAGAACGCTCAGCCCGTGCTGCCGACAGATGCCGTCGCTGAGTGAGCGCAGCTTTGTCAGCGTTCCGGGATTTTGGCGGAGTTTCCTTCCGTTTTCGTAATGCACGGAGTTGATGACAAAGTGGTTGTGCAGATGCGCGGTGTCGGTGTGCGTGGTCACCAGCACCTCATGCCCCGGCCACGCTTTTTTCGCAAACGCCAAACCGATTTGGTGCACCTGCTCGGCGGTTACGCTTTCGCTCGGCGAAAAGGACTGCACATAATGATAAAAATTCATTCCGCCTTTTTTGTGATGCGCAGTCTTGGTCGCCATAAATTCCGTGAACGCATTTTCGCCGTTGCAGTTTACACCGCTCACCAATCGGCGGCCGCTGTCTGCGTCCGCAACCTTTTTCTGCTGCAAACAGTATTCGATTACCGCTTTCATTGCGCTGATGCTTTGCCTCGATTCGGGAATAAAACTTACCGTTGCCATTATCCTTTCCTCGCAATGTCCAGCAGTTGCTCGTAGATCATCTTCTGCCCGTCGATCATATCTTCGAAGTTGTATGACCGAAACGCGCCGGCATTGATCTTCGCCGTGATTTGATTCAGGTTGTTGCCGATGCGTTTGAGTTCGATCAGCAAAGGCTTTACATCTTCCGCAACGTGGATGGGCGTTTCCAGTGACAGTAAAACGAGATAGTCGGTGATGCTGCGCTCGGCGCGTTTTGCGTTGCGTTCAATGCGTTCTTTTTCGGCTTTGGTCAGCCGAATCGTCAGCGTGGTGTCACGCAGTCTTGGTTTACTCATGTTTATCACTCTCCGTTTCTAAATTCAGTGGGTTCGGGCTGCCGCCCGAAAATAATGGGGTCCCCGAAAAGTCGCAAGACTTTTTGGGGAGAGGAGCAACCGCCCGAAAAGCGAAGCTTTTGCCGCCTGCGGCAAAACGAGCCAAAAGGGCGAGTTGCGCCGAGCGGACAGCCGGGCGCTCTGCTTGCCCCGGACGAAGTCCGGGAAATCGGTAAAACCGACGCTCCCGCAAACGTCCCGAATTCGCGTTGTTTCCGGCGCATCGGCGGTTTATCCATACTCCCCGCCGAAAGCGGCACAAACCGCCTGTAAACCGCCGACAGGGACGAAAGGAACGCTTGGGACGAACCGATTGGGGGTACACCGATTTAACCGTCACCAACGGCACTTTCGTCACCGGCAGAAAAGGAATATTCGATTTCCAGCAGTCGGGCGCCGTTGCTGCGGTGACTGCGAAAACGCACGCCGAAATCGGCAAGGTGGTATTCCCATAGATTCATCAGCCGTTTCAGCCCTCTTGCCGATATCGCCTGTCCTGCGTATTCGTTATACCGCTCGCAAAACTCCGTGTTGCTGCCGCTGTATTTTTTCTGCACTTTCATAAATTCGACCAGCAGTTCCATCTCCTTCGGCAGCAGCATTTCCCGGTTCTCCATACTGTCGCCGAGCATTTTCCAAACAAATTCCTCTTTGGAAAACTGCAATTCAAGCTGGCGATCCTCCACATCACGGCCGGTGCAGTAGAGGGTGGCGCTGTCGGCATTGCGGCGGCTCTTGTCCAACACAAAGGCGGTATCCACTGCGCCTACGATTCCGGTGGTGCCGGTCAGCTTGTTGAACGGATCGCTGTCGCCCTGTTTGCGCAGGTGATGCACCAGCAGAAGACAGATATCGAGCTCGTCCGCCAGCTGTTTTAATATCCGTATTTCCTCATAGTCGTTTGCGTAAGAGGTGTCGATGCTGTTGTTGCGCACGATCTGAAAGGTATCCACGGCAACAAAAACCGTGTCGGGATGCTCTTTCACAAAATCCCGTATCTGTTCGCACAGACCGCCGGACAGCGTTCCGGCAGAGGTCGCAAAAAACGCATTGGGCGGCACTTCATCGGTGATGCAAAGCAGACGGTTCTGCACGCGGCGCAGGGTGTCCTCCAAGCAAAGGTACAGCGTTGTTCCTCCGGTCGTTTTCAGATCCCACATCGGTTCACCCTTTGCAATACGCACACACAGATCCAGCACCCACCACGATTTGCCGATTTTTGATGCGCCACCGAGGATGCATAACCCCTGCGGCAGCAGCGTGTCAACACAAAACTTTGTCGGCGGAAGTTTCATGTCCATTAAGGTTTCGCCGTCGATAACGGCAAGTTTTGTTTTTTCGTCAGTCATACTGAATTCTCCTTGCAAAAAAGTAAGAGCAAAAGCAGCGGCGGCGGAACCGATGCTTTCGCTCTCCTATCTATCTAATGGCTGAAAACAGAAAAATCACATAAAATGCTGTGAGTGCAAAAATTCGTTTCTGAAATTTTTGTAATTTCCGATGACAGCGAAATGATTTTATGATATACTGATTACGGAAACGAGGTGGCACGCATGAATCTGATTGAAACAAAACCCGTGGGCGACGCGAATTTTTATAAATTCTCTGTTGATTTTGTAGGCGATGATTTTGTTTTAGGCGGCAAAACTTTGCCGCTCGGAATTGTTACGCACGATATATTAAACATCCCCGCCGACAAGTTGCTCTACGTTTTTAAGACGGGCGATAAACTCAATGATTTGTATAACCGACTGAATGCGGAAAATTACAGCGATGAGCTGTTTACAAGCATTCGGAAGACCGTAGAAAAAATACTTGATATTATCGGAAAAATAAAACCGTTTTCGTATTTTAATATCAGCGAAGAGTACGAACATATTGATTTGCTTCTCGGCGATGATAAAATCAAAGAGTGGCAGCGCAGCTTTTCTTCCCTGCCGATACCGAATATCAATTTTGTTCCCGAAGGCACGGCTATGCATGACCATGTTATCGTTCTTACCGAATTCATAAAATCTTACATTTATCTTTGCGCCGACACCTTCAATTTTTATAAGGTTGCGATGATGTATTTTGTAAACCTCACCGAGAACGGATTTCGGGACAAAGTTCTCCTTGCCGGTTTTACAAAAGAATTTTTCGGAAAAGAAGAAGTGGCGGAATGGATTGATGAACTGAACGCTACTGAAATTACGCACAATTTTACGCTTGAGCCTGGCGTTTGGATGGCGCCGGTTGTCCTTGAAAACAAAAACGGCTCTGCTATGCTCGGCCGCCGAATTCATTTCGACCGTATGCTCAATTTTTATGTTACCGATCTGTTCGAAGGACTCGCCGCCGGACATTACTCCTGGCAATGCGGAATCTGTCACCGATTTTTCTTTATGGAAACCGCGCATAAGCAGTTGTATTGCAGCACCGTCAATCCGGAGTACGGCGTTCCCTGCGCATACGTTGCAAAAAATAAACTGAATATGCCGAAGCAAAAGAAAAAGGACGGTTTCGGCTATGCGACTTGGAAAAAGAGATACGATTCTCTGCGCAACGAAAAGCACAAAACCAATAAAAATCTGCCGTCCGCCAAATATGATATTGATGTGTGCGATAAGGCAATCGAGCTTGCCAAACGGCATTATGAGGAGGCGCAGATTGATTTTGATTACGCGCAAAATCAGTATGAGCAGGATATGATTTTGCTGAACCTGATTGCCGAGGCAAAAGCGGCACTGGGCAAAAAATAAATTTATTTTTCTTTGGGAAGGGGGTGCGCGTATGAACGCCGAATACAAAAAGGCAGCCGAAAAACTGCTTTGCGGCATTACGGATAAGCGGCTGCACGAGCCGACGATATGGAACGATATTCTGTCTTCTGTCCGTTCCGGTAAGCTGCGGCTTTGTGAAATCAACGATGAAATTCTGCGTATCAAATATTTCTGCAAAGAAAAAATCGAACGCGCATCTGCCTTTACCGAAAGCGATAAAATCGGCGTGCGGTTCGATGACCTGAACGCATATTTTATTGAGGCAATCAAAAACGGTGATAAAGGATATTTTGGAGCGTTTATCCGCGCCTATGAGCCGGTGCTGCAAAGCCGCGCCGAACGGTTTGTTTCGCATTATAATCTGTCTGCGGACGATACAGAGGACATCAAGCAAATCTTTTTGGAAACATTGTGGTTTGCCTTTCTCGGCTATGACGCCGCCGACCCCATTCCGCTGTTGCAGTATGTGAAAAAGGCGGCGGTCATGCGGCAGTTAGATTATATCCGCACAACGAAAAACGCCTGCACCGTGCCGACGCAAAACGGGTACGCCGAGCTGCGTAAGGTTATGCGCATTTATAACAGCGCTCCCGAGCTTTCCGCCGATGCGCGTATTGCGCTTGCCGTAAAAGAGACGGGCTTTGCCGAGAAAAAAGTTACCGAACTTGTCGCTGTCGGCAAGGCTTGCGAATATCCCATCGGCATTGTCCCGACAGAGGAAAACGAAAATACAGCGGACGGCACCGTTTCGGACGAACTGATTGTAGACCCGTCCGTGTCCCTGTTTGAGGAAGTTCTGCGCAGTATTTACCGAACCTATTTCCGCGATGCCGCCGATAAAATCACCCCTAAGGATAAGCAAATTTTATCCCTTTCTCTCGGCGTGTGTTTTGACTGTTTCGGCATTTTTAAGCCCAGCACCTATGCGGAGATTGCCCTGAAGCAAGGTGCTTCGGGTGAGAAGAGCATTGAGAAAAAACGCAAAACCGCTATTGAGAAGTTCGCAAAGGAACTATGTGCTTTGGGGTTCTGCGACGGCGTTACTTTAAAGCAAACTGATATGGTGCTTGTAAAGGAAGACGGCGAGAAAAAAGTGCAGTCGGTGACCTACGCCTATACTCCCTATGGAGAAGGCGAAACCGGAGAGATCATTCATACCACCATTAGTAGACACCGCTTTCAGGTCATTCGCCTTGCAGAGTTTGATATGACCGGCGCTTATGCGGAACAGACTGCAAAAATCATCGACAACATGAACGGGAATTTCATCAAGGAACGGTTCTACGCTATCCCGCTCGAAAGCCTGCCCCGCATCAATAGCCATAATGCAAACCCAAGAATGCCGTTTTATCATCCGCCGCACACAGACGGACAGAAATAGTTTCAAAGCCTTCTCTCGATTTTTCGAAAGAAGGCTTTTTTCTGCCGTTTAATTTATGACTTTTTCTTGAAAACCCCGAATAAACCCCTGTTAAGCCTTGTGAAATCTCAAAAAATGTGGTATAATATATTTTGTAGTATTGTATTTTCGTGAAAACGGAGGATTCCGCTATGGATAATAACCTTGAACGCTGGTATTCGATGAAAGAAATTATGGAGTATTTGGGCGTCAGCCGTGACACCGTTCTTGACTGGATCGAGCGCAGAGAAATGCCCGCCGCTAAAATCGGCAGGCTGTGGAAATTCAAAATCAGCGAAGTGGACGCCTGGATGAAATCCGGCGTTGCGGCGGATAAGTAATTACCGGGAGATATAACATTTATGAAATCAAACAATAGTGATGTTATTCGGCATTATGATCTTCTGATAGCGGAAAACAACGATCCTGTACGCGATCCAAAACCTTTAAAAGATTATATGGCCAAATGGGACGGACAAGTTTTCATTGATAAAATGAAACTTGATAAAGATAAATCAGTACTTGAAATCGGCGTCGGAACAGGGAGATTGGCTGTTAAGACGGCTATCTTATGCAAAGATTACTGTGGTATTGACATATCACCTAAGACGATTTATAGAGCAAAGGAAAATTTAGCAAACTACAAAAATGTAAAATTGATTTGCGATAATTTTTTGTCTCACCATTTCAATAGTTTGTATGATGTTGTTTATTCATCCCTGACTTTTATGCACATTCATGAAAAACAAAATGCTATAAACAAGGTGGCATGTTTGTTAAAAAGCGGCGGAAGGTTTGCTTTGTCAATAGATAAAAGCCAAGAAGATTTTATCGATATGGGGGCGAGAAAAATCACAATATTCCCGGACTCGCCTACAGAAATCAAAAATTGCATACTTAATGCAGACTTAGATTTGGTAGAATGCTTTGACACTGAATTGGCGCATATTTTTGTTGCAAAAAAGGTTATATAAACAAACCGTTTGAAATTACTTGGTTTCGGAGGTGTGCTATGGCACTTGAAAATAAATTGGGGCTGACAAGCTCTGCCGACCTTGCCCGTGCGGAAGAACGCATCAGCAAGAAAAAGGCGCTTGAGCTTTTTGATAGCGGATTGCTTGATCAATTGGAAGCGGGAAAATTCTCCGCTCTGAAAGCAATTCACAAATATCTCTTTGATGAAATTTACGATTTTGCCGGAGAACTCAGAACTGTAAACATTTCAAAGGGCAACTTCCGTTTTGCTCCGTTAATGTACCTCGAAGCGGCACTTGCCAACATTGATAAAATGCCGCAATCCACTTTCGACGAAATCGTCGAGAAGTATGTGGAAATGAATATTGCCCACCCGTTCCGAGAAGGAAACGGGCGCAGCACCCGCATTTGGCTTGACCTCATTTTCAAAACCGAACTTCATAAGGTCGTTGATTGGAGCAAGGTGGATAAAGAAGATTATTTGCTTGCAATGGAGCGTAGCCCCATCAAAGATATTGAAATCAAACATCTTTTGAAAAACGCACTTACCGATGATGTGGACAGCCGTGAGGTCTATATGAAGGGCATCGACCACAGTTATTAT
This sequence comes from uncultured Eubacteriales bacterium, assembly GCA_900544545.1. Lineage (GTDB taxonomy): Bacteria > Bacillota > Clostridia > Christensenellales > CAG-314 > UMGS692. Next base: position 6,949 of record UQVY01000009.1, on the reverse strand, counting down.
TACGAAGGATACACGACCTTCAAGGCGGAAGATTTAAGCAAGGAATGAGGTGCAAATATGCCGGATAAGAATTGGCGATTTGAACTTGAAGAATATATAAAGCAAGGCGAACCCGGTAGAGCCGAAAAAAGCGAAGCGTGGCAGACTGCCATTGGCTTGCAGGCGGTTGACGGACTTAACACATCCGAATATTTGCTGGATACCGCAAAGGATCATATCGAAGGCAAAATCACCATTGATGAAGCCCAGAAGCGGATTTACAGTTATTATGAGCAGCGCTCTGTCCGCACTGAGACGGAAAACGAAACCAAAGAAGCGGATATCGTTTCGGCAAGAATAACGAAGCTGCTGGGAGAAAAAGCGTTTCAGTTTTCCCCTGCCGAGTGGATTACCATTCACCGCAGATTGTTCGAGGGTGTGTTCGACCACGCCGGTCAAATCAGGCAATATAACATTACCAAGAAAGAGTGGGTGCTGAACGGAGATACCGTAATCTATGCGGATTGGAACAGCATTAAAGAAACTTTGAACTATGATTTTGCCGCCGAAAAGCAGTTTTCTTATGAGGGGCTATCGGTTGAAGCAGCGGTAAAGCACCTTGCAAAGTTTGCATCGGATATTTGGCAGATCCACCCCTTCGGTGAGGGAAACACCCGTGCCACCGCCGTGTTTATGATCAAGTATATGAAAACCTTCGGATTCCGTGTCAATAACGATGCGTTCCGCGAAAACTCCTGGTATTTCCGCAACGCGCTGGTCCGGGCAAACTATAATAATTTGCAAAAGGGCGTTCATTCCACCACAAAATTTTTGGAATTGTTTTTCTCAAATCTCCTGCTCGGCACAAACCACGAACTCAAAAACCGTTATATGCACATTGATTTTGCGGATGAAAACACTCTCCAAAGTATCAATTCCAAAGTTTCAAAGTATCAATTTGATACTTTGAACTGTACTTTAGAAGAACTTGCGGTTTTAGAATTGGTCGCAAAGAACCCAGCGATAAAACAGCAAGAGATTGCAGAATCAACCGGAAAATCCATTGCTACAATCAAGCGAATTATGAAATCGCTGCAAGATAAAAAGTATATCCGCCGTGAAAGTGGTAAGCGATACGGCAAGTGGGAAGTGTTGGGTTGAGATATTAACATCGATTTTGCGATGTGTTTTGGGAAGCTAATATTTTATCACTTGCCACACAAGAGGACAAAAAGGTTCAGGTCGATTTCTTGGATTCTTCTTATGAATAGTAGCGATTAAATATTGTGTTATTCGAGGTTTTGTGCTATAATAACACTATGCCTGTTAGAAATATTAGACTTGTGTAAAAAACAAGGAGTGTTATCATGAATATCAGCTACAAAAAACTCTGGGTCATGCTCATTCAGCGAGATATAACCAAAGTGCAATTGAGAACGAGTGTGGGAATATCAGCTGGAACAATGAGCAAGCTCAATAAAGGTGAAGAGGTAGCCCTTTCTGTTCTATTGCGAATTTGCGATTATTTGAATTGCGATATTGGAGATATTTGTGAGGCTGTACGAACAGAAAAGGGCTGAGATTATTTCCATGCAATTATTGTGTTATAGATAGAAATACGGGGCCTATGCGTCTCAATGAGGTGATGAAATGCACATTATAGACAACGTCAACAAGACCGTCAAGGAAGATTTGCAAACGGGTATTCACAAAGGCAGCAAGATGTCTGTTGCTGCTGCCTGCTTTTCAATCTATGCTTATCAGGAACTCAAACAGCAGCTTGAAGGTATTGATGAATTGCGCTTTATTTTTACATCGCCGACATTTGTAACCGAGAAGGCATCAAAAGAGCAGCGGGAGTTTTATATTCCACGCATTTCAAGAGAAAGCAGTTTGTACGGCACTGAATTTGAAGTAAAACTCCGCAATGAACTGACACAAAAAGCGATTGCAAAAGAGTGTGCAGACTGGATCAGACGTAAGGCGGTTTTTAAATCGAACGTCACACAGGAACAAATGATGGGCTTCATGACGGTCGATGAGAGTACCTATATGCCGATTAACGGTTTTACCACTGTTGATCTCGGCTGTGAGCGCGGCAACAATGCGTATTATCCGGTGCAAAAGACCGAGAACTTTGAAAATGCCAACTATTTTTTGAAACTCTTTGAACAGCTATGGAACGATAAGAAGAAGCTGCAGGAAGTCACGGACATTGTGATTGAGAACATTTCCGCCGCGTACCGTGAAAACGCCCCGGAATACATCTATTTTGTTGCGCTTTATAACATCTTCAAAGAGTTCCTCGATGATGTTTCGGAGGACGATCTGCCTAACGAAGCAACAGGATTTAAAGAAAGCAAAATCTGGGGAATGCTTTATAACTTCCAGCGCGACGCAGTTCTCGCCATCATCAGCAAACTCGAAAAATTCAACGGGTGCATTCTGGCAGACAGCGTTGGTCTCGGCAAAACATTCACTGCGCTTGCAGTTATTAAGTATTATGAGAACCGCAATAAATCCGTGCTTGTTCTTTGCCCCAAAAAACTCTCTGAAAACTGGAATACATACAAGGGCAACTATATCAACAATCCTATTGCAGCGGATCGGCTGCGCTATGATGTTCTCTATCATACCGACCTTTCCCGTGAGTACGGACAGTCGAACGGAATTGACCTGGACCGCCTGAATTGGGGTAATTATGACCTTGTTGTCATTGATGAAAGCCACAACTTCCGCAACGGCGGTGAAGTATCCGGTGAAGACGCAAAGGAAAACCGCTATCTTAAACTACTCAATAAAGTTGTTCGCGCCGGCGTAAAAACAAAGGTGCTTATGCTTTCGGCAACGCCTGTAAATAATAAATTTATTGACCTTAAAAATCAGCTTGCGCTTGCTTATGAGGGCGATGCTTCGCAGATGAACAAAAAGCTCGGTACAACCAAGAGTATTGATGAAATCTTCCGTCAGGCACAAAAGGCTTTTAATGCATGGAGCAAACTTCCCGCTGACGAACGCACAACGGATGAGCTTTTGCGGACACTGGATTTTGACTTTTTTGAATTATTGGACAGTGTAACGATTGCACGTTCAAGAAAGCATATTGAAAAGTATTACAATACCTCTGATATAGGAAAATTTCCCGAACGGATGCCGCCGATATCTCTGTATCCGTGTTTAACAGATTTAAATGACGCAATTAACTATAAAGAAATTTACGAGCAATTGATGCTGCTGAATCTGGCAATTTACACTCCGACAAAGTACATTATGGCATCAAAACTCGCTAAATATATTGATGTTGAAAATCATAAGCGCAATATGACCCAGCAAGGACGTGAAGAGGGCATTCGCCGTCTGATGAGCATCAATCTTTTAAAGCGTCTGGAAAGCTCGGTTGCTGCCTTTCGTCTGACGGTTGACCGTATACTTGGACTAATCAACGATACTATTGCAACAATCAAAAATTATCAGTCAGGAGACTGTGTCCTGAATCTGACGGAAATCTCCGATAATGAAGATTTTGATTATGATGATCAGAATACCGATTTTTTCTCTGTCGGCAAAAAAATCAAAATTGATCTTGCGGATATGGATTATGTTTCGTGGATGCGAGAGCTTGAAAAGGACGCAGAGAATTTGGAACTGTTGTCTATCATGATTGCCGACATCACACCGGAGCATGACACGAAACTGCAAACCCTGCTTGGTTTGATTCGTAAGAAAGTCGAGCATCCCATCAATCCCGGTAATAAGAAGATTATTGTATTCACCGCATTCTCTGATACTGCCGATTATCTTTTTGCAAATGTAAGTAAATTCGCAAAAGTGAATTTTGGATTGGATACGGCGGAAATTACCGGAACAGTTGATGGAAAAACCACTATACCAAAGCTCAGGGCAGACCTCAACACGGTATTAACCTGTTTCTCCCCCGTTTCCAAAGGGAAATCTGTACTCTTGCCCGGAAGCACTGATGAAATTGACATTCTGATTGCAACTGATTGTATTTCCGAAGGTCAGAACTTGCAGGATTGTGACTATCTTATTAATTATGATATTCATTGGAATCCTGTTCGCATTATTCAGCGGTTTGGACGAATCGACCGTATTGGAAGTAAAAACGAGCATATTCAGCTTGTAAACTTTTGGCCGGACCTTGACCTCGATGAGTACATAAACCTGAAAAATCGTGTAGAAACCCGTATGAAAATTTCCGTCATGACCTCCACTGGCGATGATGACTTGATTAATGCCGAAGAAAAGGGTGACCTTGAATACCGTCGCGCACAGCTCAAACGGTTGCAAGAAGAAGTTGTTGATATCGAGGATATGACCAGCGGAATTTCCATTATGGATTTGGGTCTAAATGAATTCCGCCTTGATTTGCTTGAATACATGAAGCAGCACGCGGATATTGAAACTGCCCCCAAGGGTTTGCATACCGTTGTCGGGCAAACAGCGAATTCTCCTGCCGGTGTGATTTTTGTCCTTAAAAACATCAACGACAGTGTAAATATTGATAACCGGAATCGTATCCATCCCTTCTACATGGTCTATATCAGTGAAGAAGGCGAAATTGTCTGCGATTACCTCAATCCCAAACGCCTGCTTGACACAATGCGCCTGCTTTGCCGTGGCAAAAGTGAGCCTTGTGCGGAGCTTTGCAAGCGATTCAATGATGAGACGGACGATGGGCGCAAAATGGGCGAAATCTCTGAATTGCTGAGTGAAGCAATCAATTCCATTATTGATGCAAAAGAAGAAAACGATATTGATAGCCTGTTCAAGAGCGGCGGCACATCCGCCCTGCTCAGTGCGGTTTCGGGGCTGGACGATTTTGAGCTGATTTGCTTCTTAGTAGTGAAATAAGGATGGTTATATGAAAAATATTGTTGATTTTTTGAAGTTGCCCCCGCGCATACTTGGTGCTTTGTCGGTTGCAAGCGGATTGTTGCTTTTTCTTCCGAATGTAATAATAGAGAAACTGTATATGACAAGTTTCCGCGACAAATACGGATTTGCAATTGGAATTGTATTTGTTGTATCGACATCAATTTTGGTAGTGTTTTTAGTTGTAATCATCGCAAAAAAGATCAAGGACAAATATTATAGTAAGCGGCTTAAAAAAGCTCGGATTGCTTATTTGAAGCGAATTGACGGTAATAAAGTAGAACTAATAAGGTACCTCCTTAACGAATCCACACATACAGCGATGCTTCCGATGCACGACGGAGTGGTTTTGGAATTGCAACATTTTTATGTTATTTTGCCTGCAGGATCAACCCATGCAGTAGATATGGCAGACCCGCAAATAAATTATTTTTTGCAGCCGTGGGTAATTGAAGAGATAGATGGTGATCCGTCACTAAAAGCTAAGTTTGGCAGGTGACTTTAAAAGTGGTAGGTTTTCCTCAGACGTCTGAATTTAATAAAAGAATCCCGAAGCAAAAGTTTTATGAGAATCTTGATGTTTCCCCTGCTTTGCGCCGTGTGTTTGTCGATCAGATCCGGCTGGTGTACTGGCGAAACAAACTGGCAGCGTCTACGCTGAATATCGTGGCGGGTGAGTCTGTAACCGAAATCGAAGTGTTCGAGGTTCGGCTGAACGATCCGCAGCTTGACGAAGCTGTGCTGAAACAAATCGACAAGGAAATCCCGTACCATATTCTCTTTATTCTGACTTGTGGCGGCAAGGCTCAGGCATGGATCGGCTACAAGGAGGCTGCCGCATCCGGCAGCAACGCCTTTAAGGTGAGCCGCTATTATCATACCGAATGGATGCCGGAAGATGAGTTGCATCTTAGTATCGACGGCTTGAATATGGATGCCGTCTATGAAAGTCTCGTTCGCCAGATTGCCGGGGACAAGCTGCAAACAGATTCCGGCAAGAGCCTGAAAGAGTCTGTCGAGCGGGATGAAAAGAAGCAGCAGCTTGAAAAGCAGATCGCCGCGCTGGAAAACAAGATGAAGAAAGAGAAGCAGCTTAACCGGCGGATGGAAATGAACGCGGAGTTGAAAAAAATGAGGAAGGAATGGGAAAGAAACAATGGGATGGAGTGAAATTTGGAAGGTTGTCCTTGGAGTTGTAACAAGCGTTGGTGGAGTCGGTATAATAATCGTTGCTTGTGCAAAGTTTGCTTCTGGAATGATTGCAACGAGGTTAGAACAGAAATACTCGCTAAAGATTGAAAAGGACCTCGAAGCCTACAAAGCAGAATTAGAGAAAGATTTTGAGGACTATAAGCAAGGCTTGAGTAAAGAAATGGAACGATACCGGACAAGTTTGGCTGCAAAAAACTATGTAAGCAAAACCAGGTTCGATGCAGAATTTGAAATCTATCGAAGCCTTTCCTTAGCTTATTTCGAAATGATTAAGATGATTACCAATTTGATTCCTCCCGGACTTGCATATAGAATTGCAGACGATAAAAAGGAGTCTGAGAGAGCGCAAAAACTGTATCTGCAATCAAATGATGCGACAATAGCAGCTCAGGATATGCTCAGAGCAAATGAACCCTTCATATCAGAAAACTTTTTCGACAAGTATTACGCAATTTTGATAAAATGTCAGCAACAGCTTAGTGCATATGAACGTCGATGGAATGTCGGATATATTGCGCCTCAAAAGGAGAAGGAGCAGTTTACCCCAGAAAAGTATCAGAAGTCAGAGAAAATACGGGAAGATATGAGTTCATTGAATAAAGAGATAAGAGCATACTTATCCAAATTGGAAGTTATTGACAATCAGGGAGGAACTACCAATGCTTAAACTACGCATGGAATCGCCGGACTTGACGGCACAGAACATAGACCGCATTGCTGCCCTGTTTCCGAACTGCGTCACGGAGATGCTGGACGAGGAACACAGCACGCCGGAGAAGAAGGTGTACAAGCGGGCGGTCAATTTTGAGCTGCTGAAACAGATGCTCTCGCCGGACGTGGTGGACGGCGACGAGGCATACGAGTT